>JAYVGL010000304.1:0-5248 GCA_043772175.1 Pyrinomonadaceae bacterium
TGAACTTTTAGTCCGCAATCCTGCGTTCTGCGTCCCGCGCCGTCGCTTTTTGCCGATTCGTAATTCGTAATTCGTAATTCGTAATTCGTAATTTTCACCGCTTTGCGTTCGATCTCGATTCCCTTTCGCGCCAACTGGTAAAGTTTTACGCCGTCAATCTTTTTCGCCGAATACATCGGCGGCATCTGCTCGATTTCGCCGCGAAAACACGTTAACGCCGCTTCCAGTTCTTCGTTTGAAATTTGAAATTCGGTATCTGAAATCTGAAATCTGGAATTTGCAATCTCTTTCGCCGCGCCCGTCCGGTCGCCCGTCTCCGTCTCGAATCCGAATCTGACCGTCGCTGCGTATTCTTTTTGATCTTTGTCCAAAAACTGCGCGAGCCGCGTCGCTTTCCCGACGAGCATCACCAAAACGCCGGTCGCAAACGGGTCGAGCGTTCCCGTATGCCCGATGCGTTTGGTTTTCAGAATCCGCCGCAGACGCGCCACGACATCGTGCGACGTGAAATCTTCCGGCTTGTCTATAATTAAAATTCCGTCCATTCGGTTAAAGAAAGTCTGCCCGCGAAATATACGAAAAATACTAAAAAAGAAATAATCTCGGCTCGTTTTTATTTTCGTGCGTTTCGTGTGTTGCGCGGGCAAAATCTTTTGTTTGATTTTGAGCGGTCGGCGGAAATAAATAGCGCAGCACCAAACCGAACCGCGCCGCCCACGCCGATTCGTCGTGGCGGGCTTCGGGAAACTCGAAATACGCCAGATCAGCGTCGTTTTCCCAGCCGTTCGCCCGCAGAATTTCTTTGAGTGCGCGCACCTGATGTTTGATGCGCGAGCCTTCGCTTCTGCCGATGTCGAGCCGGATTTTCAGCGGCAGCCGTTCGCCGAGCAAAGCGGCTTCACGAATAATCCGGTTGTTCGCCCACCACACCGCCGGCGACAGAACCGCCAGCCGGCTGAACACATCGGGACGTTTGAAACCCAGATAAAGTGACACCAAACCGCCCAGAGACGAGCCGCCGAGCGCGGTGAATTCCGCTTCCGGTTTCGTCAGATATTCGCGGTCAATAAACGGTTTGAGTTCTTCGATAATCATTCGCCCGTAATGATCCGCCCGCCCGCCGCGCCCGCGCATTCTGCCGCCCGCGCTTTTGACCGGCGTGTATTCGTCAATCCGTTTGTCGCCCGTATTGTAAATCCCGACGATTATCAGCGGTTCGATTTGTTCGGTTAAAATCAACTCCTGCGCCGTTTCGTCCACGCCCCAAACGACTCCGCCGAACGCATCCTGCGGGTTGATTAAATTCTGCCCGTCGTGCATATACAGCACCGGATAACGCCGCGCCGCGTCAACGCCGTAACCCGGCGGCAGATAAACCAAAACACTGCGCGGCGCGTCGAGATGCTGCGAGCCGAAATTCTCGTGAATTCTGATTTGTTCGCTTAACATAAATTCTTGATTTCAGTTTATGAAAAATTTCACATTACACTCAACCCGCAGATTTTGATTTATAATAAGAGACGGATTATTGATATGTGAAAAATATGTGGAAAAAACGCCTCGAAATAAAACCCGACGAAGAGCGCGTCATCGTCAACGTCGAACGCGCCCGCCAAAAAACCTTCGACCGCGCCGTTAATCTGCTCGCCTACAAACCGCGTTCGGTCATCGAATTGCGAACCCGCCTGATGGAAAAAGAATGGACGAACTCGGCGATTGTCGAAGAAGTCATCATCAAACTCGAAGGCTACGGCTACTTAAACGACGGACAGTTCGCCAAAGATTTCGCCGCCTCGCAACTGCGCGGAAAACCGATGGGCAAACGAGTTTTGCAGCAAAAACTGGCGATGAAAAAACTTGATAAAGAAACGGTCGCCCAAGCCCTCGAAGCGACGTTTGAAGAAACGCCCGAATCCGAAATCATCGAACGCGCCGTCGCTAAAAGATTAAGGTTAAAAGGCAGACCCGAAACCCGCGAAGACTCGAAAAAGTTCTACGATTACCTTTTGCGGCAGGGATTTTCCTACGATTTAGTCAGCAAGACAATGCGCGAAATCGCGGCGCGGGATTTTGAGGAGGAGATTTGAAATTTAAGGAGTATTTGATATGAAAAAAATTATCAACCTGCTATTTGTATTGGGATTTATTTCTGTTTTCAATTATCAAACCACCGCCCAAAATAATGTCGCAAAAACGCACAGAGCCGAACGAGAGAAAACTTTGCAATAATTAAATGATGAAGCCAAAGACCTCTCGCCTGTGCGCTACGTCATCGTTTACAACGATGTTTTTAAATTGACTTATGGTAGAAGAGAAATTGAAGTAATGATTGACGAAAGACAATTTAACGAAGAAGGTTTGACGAGTGTTTTCAATTTGATAAAAAACAGATTTCCGTCTCCCAAATGTTTAAGCATAGAAGTTCATACCAATTTAGCAACTATCGAAACGCCGGAAGAAAGAGAAAAGCCCGACGATAATGAAGGTCGGTTAACTGATCAAACTTTTCTCAATAAAACAGCCAGTTTTACTCGTAATATCAGCGGCAGGGAGTCATTTATCTACTCAACAAGTCTGTCACCTTATGAAACCAAGAGAGTTGTTTTGGTTGATAAACAAATAAAACCGCCGGGGATTATAAAATAATCGAATCTTTTGAACTTACTTGGATTGCGCTACTGATGCCGTCTTACTTCTCAATTTTCCTGAGTTTCACTTCAAATCTGCCGAGGTTGAGATTAACCTGGGCGCGGACGGGCAGGCGGCGGGCATCGTCCGTGATCCATAAAATCATATTGCCTTTTTGTTCGATGATGCGGTTCGCGCCGAACAGTTCCGGTTCGACGCGAAAACACCAGATTTTGCCGAGAATCGTCCGCTGAAGTTCGCGGGCGGTGATGCGAACGGGAATTTTGTAAACCAAGCCGGAATCGCTGATGTTAACCTCGAAGTTTTTCCCGACGGCGAGCGGCAGACGGCGCAGAGTGTAAATTCCCGTGATTAAATCCTGCGTGTCTCTGGGAATCGGCGAGGCGATCTGGCGCGGCGTGCGCGCGGCATCGTTCGGGTCGGTTTCGACGTAGATCACCCTTTTCTCCGCGTAATCGAATAGTGCTTCGGACTCGCGCACGCGGTCGCCCTGCCGGTCGCGTTTGACCGTGCGTTTGACCGTGAAATCCGTGCCGCTGACGGTTGATTCGTAATTCTGAACGAACTTTTTCGTGAATAATTTGAGCAGCGTGCCTTTGGTCTCCGCGTCCGATTTAATCAGAAAATCTTTTTCGTTGGCGGCGTTTTCAACCGTGAAACTCAAATCGGCGACGGCGATGCCTTTGATGACTTTGCTGAATTTCGCTTCGTATTCGAGTTTTTCGCCTGCGTTGAACGGCTCGATTTTCGGTGCGGTCTGCGCGAGAACCGAACCGGCGAAAACGCTTGCAATCAAAATGAAAAGCAGGGCGGACTTTTTTTTCAACATAAATTTCACCTCAGAAAAATCGCTTTCAATAAAAGAACCGACCACGCGAAAACAAAACCGAGCGTCGCCTGATATTCGCGGTAGCGCAGATACAAACTCGAATCGAATTTCGCCGCCGATTTTCGATAAGTCGTCGGGCGCGGCACAAAGAGCGGAACTTTTCGGGCGTATTCCCGGTAATCCTCGCCGAAAATCTCCGTCAATTCCGACGCTTCGACGCGCATCACGGGCAGATAGATGCCTAAAAATAACGCGATAAAAATCAGTCCGAGCCACCACACGCCCGCTGCCATCGTGAAACCGACACCCAAAATAAAACTTCCCAGGTAAAGCGGATTGCGCGTGTAAGCGTAGGGACCGGACACCGCCAGATTTTGATTTTTGCGAATATGCCCGGAAGCCCACGCCCGAATCAAAAGCCCGCCGACGGCAATCGTGCCGCCGATAATCAGCGTCAACATTTCCGGGCGCGCGAAAATCAAAAACACCGCCGCAAACAAAAAGCCGAGCGGAACGCGCAATCTTTGAATCGGGGTCGTAGTTCTTTTACTCATCGGCATTTAACTTTAATCTTTTTTGCACGGCTTGGTAAACCGTTTCGACGGAAATATCCAGACAAATCCAGTTTTCGCAAACTCGCCGGTGGCAGTCAACGCGGCACGTGATGTCGTTTCGTTCGACGCAGATGTCCTGTTCGTGCGGGCTGCCGTTGCGCCGCCATTCGGTCGGACCGAAAATCCCGACGACGGGAGTGTTTGCGGCGACCGCCAGATGAGTCGGAGCGGTATCGCCGCCGACATAGACGGCGGCGCGTTTCGCCAGTTCGTAAAATCCTTTTAACGTCGGCTGGGCGAGCATCGCTTTTCCCGAACGACTGCCGCGCAAAGCCTTTTCCGCCAGTTTGATTTCGTGCGGGGCGGTCGTGATAACGGACGTTAAGTTGTTTTCCTCCCAAAGTTTATCGGCTAACGCGCCGAATTTTTCCGCCGTCCAGAGTTTCGTCGTCCAGCCGCCCGCCGGATTTAGAATCGCGTAATTTGCGCCCGTTTTTTCGATGATCGCGGAGGCTTCCCGGCGGTGCGCGTCGTTCGTGTCAATCGGAAATTCGTAGGCGTTTTCGGCGGGAATCGGGATGTTTAAGGATTTTTGCGCCAGCGTCAGATTTTTGCGGTAGATGCTCGCCTCCTGCGCCGCTTCAAACGTCTCGTGAAGGAGAAAACGGCTCGCCGGTTCGCGCAGATTTTTTTTGGAAAATCCGTAGCGGCGCGTGGCTTTCGAGAGTTTGGCGATGGCGGCGGATTTTAATAAACCCTGAAAATCGAGCGCGATGTCGAAATCGGAAACGCGCAGTTTTTTCAGCTGTCTGCCGAAGTTCAGCAAAAATTCGACGACGATTTTTCTGCCGCGCAGCGAACGCGTGTCAACCTCGATCAAATTGTCTATCAGCGGATTGCCGCATAAAATCTCCGCCGCGCTCCGCTCGACCGCCCACGAAATTTCCGCGTCGGGAAGGGCGCGGCGAATGGCGGCGAGTGTCGGCAGAGTGTGGATTATGTCGCCGATGCTGCTCAATTTTACAATCAAAATTTTCACTTTTTACAGTCTTTCTCGGCGTTCTTCGCGCCTTTGCGTGAAAATTTGTCTCACGCAAAGGCGCGAAGAACGCGAAGGAAACCTGAGTCTTGAGTTGAGATTTATGTAATCTCCCAAAAATGAGTAGAATAATTTTACAGAAAAAACTGCTCAGAAAAAGGAGATTACACGATGAAA
>JAYVGL010000305.1:0-12137 GCA_043772175.1 Pyrinomonadaceae bacterium
TTTTTCGGCGACCGCTTCGATGCTTTTATCGGTTTCTTCTTTAATCGCGGCGACGACTAAAGACGCGCCCTGCCGTTTCGCGCCTTCGACGACGAGAAAAGGAAATTTACCGTTTCCGGCAATCAAACCGAATTTCATATCTTCTGATTCCAGCCGATTAACGCCGCAACCGTTTTCGCTTTTTGAATCTGCGTTTCCGACTCCAAATAATCCGCCAACTTCAAAAAATCCATTCGCGGATATGAATATCTGCCGACCGAACGAAACGCCAACTGTGGTTTCGATTTATCGAAAATGTGAAAACCCCAATATAAAAGTTGTTTGCTGTAACGAATCGCCACGTCGTCGGGGTTGATGTAATGACAGCGACGGTCGCATTTTGTCAGTTCTTCAAACTGCGATTCGAGAATGTGATTCAAAACCGTGTTGCGGTTTTCTTCGTCTTTTTGCAGATTATTTATCAAAACAAATAAATGCACTTTAGCGTTTTCGCGGCGAATCTGGCTGAAAGTTCGTTTGATAACATCGGCGTTTTTGTTGACTCCGAGCGGATTCAAGGTCGTCGGCACAATGCAGTAATCGAATTTTCTGATAAATTCTATCGGATTCGAATCGAATTCCGGGTTGCAGTCGCAGATGACGATTTTCGTTTTTTTATCGTTTGCCGCATTCCATTCGTCGCCGCTCAGAACCGAAATAGTCGAACCGTTCACGCCTTTCGTCGCCGGAATATGGAGAGTTTCGCCAAGGAGTTTCCGCAGATTCTGCTGCCGATCAAGGTCAACCAGTGCGACATCGAAACCGTTCAGAGCAAACGCGCCCGCCAGATGCGCCGCAATCGTCGTTTTGCCGACACCGCCTTTGCAGGTGAAAACGCCGGCGTAGATCGTCTTTTCTTTTTCGACGGGCGCGTCAATTTTCTCCGGCTCCCAAATAATTTGTTCGCCGCGCAAAATCGCCAGCCGCAGATGCTTAAATTTTTCTTCGCGCAGATGCGCGTAAACCGATTTCGTAAAACCGCCGGTCGAGATAAAAAGTCCCGCCGTATAGTTTTTCGAGTTTTCGTGCGTCAGAAAATCAAGAAACTTTTCGATTTGTCCGAGATGAATTTTGGCGTGTTGATTGCTGATGCGAACGGCAAGCGTTTCATCTGTTTTAGAAATTTTCAAATCATAATTCTTCTGCGATTTCGGCGCGATTTGTCCTTCAAAACCCATCCGGCGCAGTAAAAAAAGAGCCATCCGTTCGGTTTCGGTGGCGCGTTCGACCGTTACTTTGCGCTCGCGGTCGGAATCGGTGAGAACGTCGAGCAGTTCCGCCCAGGGCATTCTTTGGTGATGCAGCATTTTTCGTCTTGAGATTTCTATTCGCCGAAGGCTTCCAAAACCTCTCCGGCGTGTTCGTCAACTTTCACTTTGTCGAAAACTTTTTTAATTTTCCCCATTTCGTCAATCAAAAAAGTTTTCCGCAAAACTCCGTCGTAAGTTTTGCCCATAAATTTTTTTTCGCCGTAACTTTCGTAGAGATCGGCGACCGCGTGATCGGTGTCGGCGAGCAGAGTGAATGGCAATTCGTATTTCGAGATAAATTTGCGATGCGATTGTTCATCATTGATCGAAACGCCTAAAATTTCGATGCCGCGTTTTTGAAATTCCGCGAAATCGTCGCGCAAACTGCACGCTTCTTTCGTGCATCCGGGCGTATCGTCTTTCGGATAAAAATAGAGAACCACTCGTTTTCCGTGAAAGTCGGAAAGTTTAACTTCGTCGCCGTTTTGGTTTTTGACGGAAAAATTCGGCGCAACGTCGCCTTCTGACAGCATATCTTTTCAACTCCGGTTAAATGTTTGTTAAAATTCTAACACGATGAAAACGCTAACCGAAACCAGAGCATTGCAGGATTTAGGGAAACTCAAAAAAGATTTTCAAAGTTTCATCGCCGAAAATTACGAACGGAACGCGCAAAGCTGTGCAGTTTGCCCGACCAAAGGCGCGTGCTGTCTCGACGCGCATTTCGTCAACGTCCACATCTCGAAACTGGAAGCCGTCGCCGTTCGGAAAACTCTGTCGAATTTAGCTGAAGAAAAACAGCGCGAGATTTATCAGAGAGCGGCGGAAACCGTCGAGAAATACGATTTAAAAACGAGCGGCGATTCATTTGCGAAAACTTACGCCTGTCCGCTATTTGAAAAATCCGTCGGCTGTCTCGTCCACGAAAACGGCAAACCTACAGCGTGTATTTCTCACGCCTGTTACGAAAACGAAGCGGATTTGCCGCCCGAAATGTTCCAGGAAGCGATTGAAAATAAAATCGAAAGATTGAATCGAAGAGTCTATGGCAAAGGCTGGGATTATTTGCCGCTTCCGGTTTGGTTAGATTTGTTAGGAAATTCGATAGAGAAATACAAGGTCTGAAAACTTTAGTTCTACCGCTTTATTCAGGGTTTTTTGTCAGGATTATATGTTTTAATCATTTCTAAAAAATCTTCAACGTCTTTCTCAGATTTGGTTTCGGCAAAGAAATTAGCAGATGCTTTATTAAAGCTCGCTACAATCTGCCCGTCTTTGGAGTAAGCGACCAACAAATCATCGTCGTTTATTTTTTCCTGTTTTTGCCACACGATATTTTCCTTGTTTTCAACGATTCTCCTTTCGGCGTAATTCCCAGCCATTGCTCCAATATCGTAATCTATGTTCAACCCGTCTTTCTTGCTGATACTCCCTATCGCGCTATCAATACCGCGTTTTCTTTCGTGAATATAGTCGGGCAGTAATTTTATATTTCCGGGCGCGGCAATTGTGCGTAGCGCAGGCAATGATTTGGTTTGCGCGAAAGAGAACGAAACGGACAGTATAAAAACCGTAATCAGCAATAATTTTTTGTTCCACATAGTAATTCCACCTCCAGAACTTCGATGCCGTCAAAAATAAAATCGGGCAAAATAATAAAGTAGCGGCGCGTTGAATAATAAACTGTCCAATCTGTCCAAAAGTCCGCCGTGTCCGGGCAGAATGCTGGCGGCATCTTTGGTGTCGGAGCCGCGTTTCATCGCGCTTTCCGCCAAATCGCCGAACAATCCGACGATTGACATCACGATTGCCAGCGGAATCGAAACTTGAAAGGCGAGTTCAGGGAAAAACGTCGCGGACGCGAGCGCGGCGAACGCCGAACTTAAAACCAAACCGCCGATCACGCCTTCCCAGGTTTTATTGGGCGAAACTTTCGGAATCAATTTAAATTTCCCCAAGTATTTGCCGAAATAATAGCCGCCGACATCCGCGCCCATCACAACGAGAAAGAAAAACGCGAGCAGTTTGGTCGAAAGAAACGGTGCAGCCGCGTTTTCAAAACCGACGCGCATCGCCGCGATAAAACCGCCCAAAAATACGACGTATAAAACTCCCAGAACCGTTACGCCGATGCCCGCCAACATTTTGGAAAAGTCTTTTTGGAAGCGAAAAGTCTGCGTGATTAAAGTCATAACCAGAAATAGCGCAAAGGTTAAAACCAACAAGTCGGGTGCTTTAGCGGGCGCGTCAAACAGAAACGCCACGAAAAACGCCGCTGCACCGAGATACGCAATCGAAGCGTCGGCTTTCAGTTCAAGTTTTTTCGTCAGCGTGAAAAATTCAAAAAGTCCGGCACTCAAACCGAGCGCGGCGATAATCAAAAAAAGCCAATTCGCCTGCGGAAACTGCGGCAGAAAATACGGGAGAACGATTGATGAAACTAAAATCGGCAGCGCAATCAGCGCGGTTAAAAGCCTGGTTTTCATAAAGATTCTAAAATGTTTACGAAAAACCTAAACATTTAGCGACAAAGTGTTTACCGTCCGCCGAAAGTGTTGCACTGACGCATATCGCCGGTTTGAAAACCTTTGGAAAACCACTGAATACGCTGTTGCGAAGAGCCGTGCGTGAACGATTCGGGGACGACGTAGCCCTGCGCTTTTTTCTGAATCGAATCGTCGCCGACGGCGGACGCGGCGCGCAACGCTTCTTCCGGGTCACCCGCTTCGACCATTCCCTGCTGTTTGGCATAGAAAGCCCACACGCCCGCGTAACAATCGGCTTGTAATTCTAACTTGATGGACAGAGCGTTGTTTTCGCCCTGCGAATTTACCTTGTCCATCGTTCCCAGGATACTTTGAACGTGATGTCCGACTTCGTGCGCGATGACGTAGGCTTGCGCGAAATCGCCGGGAGCTTTGAACTCGCGGGCTAATTCGTTGAAAAACCCGAAGTCGAGATAAAGTTTCTGATCGCCCGGACAATAGAACGGTCCGGTTGACGAACCCGCCGTGCCGCACGCCGACTGCACGCGGTCGGTGAACAAAACGAGTTTCGGATCGCGGTAGTTCACTCGCGCCTGCTGCGGCAGAACTTTGCGCCAAACGTCTTCCGTGCTGCCGAGAACCGAACGAACGAATTTTGCTTGGTCGTCCGCTTTGCCGTTCGGCTGGTTCGGCTGCTGCTGCTGTTGCTGCTGAGTCGGAGCCGATTCACCGCCGCCGAGTTGGTCGAGCAGTGTCTGCGGATTGCCGCCGCACAGCCAGACTATCAACACCAAAACCAGCGTTCCCAAACCGCCGCCGCCGATTGCCAAACCTCTGCCTCCCATTCCGCGCCGGTCTTCGACGTTTGAACTTTCGCGTCCTCTTAACATTTTTTCTAAATTCCCCCTTTGTTGTTTTCTTCTCAGAGATATTATCATTTTTAAAATCATCAATGAAACTGAAAACCTGGCGCGAAAGCGGAAATTATTTTGACTACGAAGGTTTGCCTGTTTTTTATCGCCTGAGTCAGCCGTCGGCGGAGGTTACGCTTTGTCTGCACGGTTTCCCGACCTCTTCGCACGATTATCATAAAATCTGGGACGCGCTCGCCGACGAATTTTCAGTTTTGGCGTTCGATCTGATCGGCTACGGTTTTTCCGCCAAACCAACCGATTTTAATTACACGACTTTCAATCAGGCTGACGTTTTGCAGTCGCTTCTCAAACATCTGAAAATCAAAAAAGTTCACATTCTCGCGCACGATTACGGCAATACGATCACGCAGGAATTACTCGCCCGTGCGGAAGAAAATCGTTTGAGTTTTTCGATTGAGACGATTTGCCTTTTGAACGGGGCTTTATTTCCCGAAACGCATCGTCCCGTTCTGGCGCAGAAAATTCTCATCAGTCCGCTCGGATTCGTTTTCGGCAGAATGATTTCCGATGCGCGTTTCAAAAAAAGTCTGGCGGCGATTTTCGGCGAGCAGACGCAGCCGAACGCCGAAGAATTAAACGAATTTCTCGAAGTCTTCAAATATAATAACGGGCGGCGGATCGCGCACAAACTCATCCGCTATATGACCGAACGCCGGACGAATCGGGCGCGTTGGGTTGGCGCGTTGCAGCGAACGAAAATCCCTCTGCGCTTTATCAACGGCTTGGCTGACAAAGTTTCCGGCGCACATCTGGTTGAAAGGTTTCGTGAGACGATGCCGCACACGGATATTATCGAATTAAAAGGCATCGGGCATTATCCGCATTTTGAAATCCCTGAAACGGTTTTGGAAAAGTTTTTTGAATTTCAGAGCGCAAATTCTTGACAGATGCAGAGTTAGGTCATTATTATTCACTTACAGTTCCGATACAGTCCCGACAAAGGTTTTTTCTTCCAGCATTTTCTGAACGGAGATTTTAGATATGATTAAACTTGATATTATCAATCGCGTTGCCGATAAAACGGGCGTTCCGAAACAAAAAGCCGAACAGGTGGTTGACGCGCTTTTTAACGCGATGAAAGAAGCGATGGCAAACGGCAGTCGGATCGAACTGCGCGGTTTCGGCGTGTTCGTCGTCAAAGCCAGAAAACGCGGCATCGGGCGCAACCCGCGCACCGGCAAGGAAGTTCCGATTCCGTCGGGCAAAACCATCCGCTTCAAACCCGGCAAGGAACTGCAAGCCAAAGCGGTGAAGAAATAAAACGCGAATTACGAACTACGAATGACGAATTACAAATTACGAACAAGTATCTTACAATCGTAATTTGTAATTCATCATTCGTATTTTTTTTGTGCCTGATTTAAACACTCTGACCAATCAGTTTTTCGACCGCCGTGAAGCGATGCGCCCGTCGGCGTGGACTTGGACGAAACATCTCGCTCTATTTTTGGCTGCTTTCATCACCGTGACGATTGCCGGAACTTTGCAGCCGTTCGGCAGTATTGAAATTTTTCCGAATGTTCAAGACCCGCAAAATTGGGCGGAAGGTTTTAATCTGATACTCTCTCTGCCCGCGCTTTATTTTCATCTGATTTTCGACACGACGGTCAGACTTTTAACCGACTTCAAATTGTTAAAAGACGGCTTGAGTTTTTCGGTTTCCCTGCTGGCGATTCTGACGGCGCACGAAGCCGGACACTACGTGGCGTGTCGGCTTTACGGCGTTGACGCGACCTTGCCGTATTTTATTCCGATGCCGCCGCTTTTGAGTCCGGCGGGAACTTTGGGAGCGTTCATCAAGATCGTGTCGCCGCTGCCTTCGCGCCGCGCCGTTTTCGACATCGGCGTTGCCGGTCCGATTGCCGGTTTCGTCGTTCTCGCTCCCGTTTTAATTTACGGTCTGCTGACGATGGTGCAGGTTTCGCCTGCACAAGTCGAGGCGGCAAACGGCGGTCTGCACTTCGCCGATCCTTTATTGACGCAGATTTTAGCGAAAATCATCGGCGTTAATCCGTCTCTCGGTTATCTAAATCCGTTTTTATCGGCGGCTTGGATCGGAATGCTGGTTACGAGTCTGAACCTGATTCCGTCGGGACAACTCGACGGCGGACACGCGGTTTATTCGATTTTCGGCGAGCGTGTTCACTTCTGGACGGGCAGAATCGCCTTTGGCGCAATGGCTCTGTTTTCCGTTCTCGGCTGGTTTTTATACAGCAGTCCGAGCGGGCTTTTGTTCACGATTCTGCTTGCCGTAATGATGCGCGTCCGGCATCCCGAACCAATTATCAACGCGCCGCTTAATCTCCCGCGAAAGGTCGTCGCCGTTTTGACTCTGCTGATATTTATTTTGTGCTTTGTGCCGTTCCCGATTCAAGTCAAATAATGTCCATCAAAAATCTCCAAAAAATTCTTGACAGATTCAATGTTTCGGTAGATACTGCCTATCTGAAACCCACGAAATTTATGACGGCGAAGCGAGAATATATTTTTGTAGATATTGTTCCGGTCGGGCGAAACTATCGTTTTCAAATCGCCGGAAAACCATCATTTTTACGGAGGAGAATTTAATGAAGAAGTTTATCTTTATGCTGTTCGTTTTTATATTGGCAGGCACTTCGATCAACGCCCAAAAACCCGTTAAAACGCCCAAACCTGACGGCAAACAGGTTTTTCGCCCCAATAAAGATCAATTGATAATGGCGCAGAAAATGTTAAAAATAGAGCCGACCGGCAAATCGGATTCGGCGACCCGCGCCGCTTTGATAACTTTTCAAAAGGAAAAACAGTTAAAGGAAACAGGAACGCTGAACCGCGACACGATGCAGAGATTAGGTATCGGAATGACGACCGCGCAGCGCGAAATGTCTGCGCCGCCCGACGAAAAGGTTGAAACTGGCGATACGCCAAAACCGAAACCGGAAACTTTTCGCGCCACCAAAGAGCAGATCGTTCAAGTTCAGAAGCTATTGAAAACCGGGGGCTTCTACGACGGCGAAGCGACCGGAACCGTCAACACGGCGACCGGCGAAGGCTTGAAAAAATACCAGAAAGCGAACGATTTGGAGGCGACCGGCACAATCAATCAAATCACACTGGAAAAGATGGATGTTCCCGTAACCGAACAGCAACGAGCCGATTCAAAACCCGCTTCCTAATAAACTTTACTTATTCAGCGTTTTCTACAGACAAAAGTTTTTTCGTCTTTTTTTCGTGAAAAGCCGCTTCCGCGATGTTCGCAATCCACCAAAACGCGCCTTTCGCGCCGAGGTGCGCGAACATTTTTTTAAATACCGGCGGATGAATTTTGGCGGTTTTCAACAACACCTTTTTGAAGGACGCAAACGAAATGCGATCTTGAAACATCTCGCGCGCGATGTTTTTATCGAGCGATTGGAGTGCCGCCATCACCGCGTTCATCGTTTCGTTAACGACCGACGCTGGCGCGTGTTCGGTCGGGCGCATAAACTCCGCCAAGCTCGCCATCTGCGCGACCTGCGGCTCGTAGGCGTTAATCTGCCCTAGGCTTTTTTCGTCCGGTAAATTTCCCCGCAAAACTTTTTCCGTTTCAGAAGTCAGTTTCCGTAAATTTCTGACGTGCGAGCCGAAACCGCAGAAAGTCAAAGGACTCGACAGACCCGCTGCGTCGCCGATCAATAAAATCCGGTCGGTCGCCGTTTTTTTGACATTGTTCCAGCCGTGCTGGTGAAAACTCGGAATGTATCCGAAAACGGGTTTGACGACGCGCCAAACATCCGTCTGTTCTTTGTAAGTCGGCAGTTTTTCAAAATAATCTTCAAACAGCCGCAGTAAGGATTTGTCGGCTTTCGATTCGACCGAATCATAGAAAAAAAGATATGTCGTATAATCGTCTTTCTGCCGGTTTCCGGCGAAGCCTTCCCAGATCAACTGCCGATTGTCGGACGCATCTTCGGTGGAAACGAGAATTTCGCCGACGTTGAAGTCAATTTCTCTCGTATCCTTCCCGCGTCGAAAACCTCTGGCGACCGTGCCGACCGTCGGGCAGATGTGCGTGATTGATTTTCCTTTATTAAGTTGGCGCGAAACCGCCGAGTTCGTGCCGGTCGCATCAACGAAAAGTTCGGCGGCGAACAAGCGACGATTGCCGCTCGAAACGTCCTCGCACTCGACCGAAACCTTGTCTTTATTCACGAAAGCGCGAACGAAACGCAGGTTGTTGATTATTTTCCCGCCCGATTCCGCGAGTTTTCCGGCGGCGAGTTCCAACAGTTTGTCGGCTTCAATCGCTACGTCCAAAACATTATCCATAAAAAGCGGCGGCGTTTTGACCTTTGAATTACCGTCATAAAATTTGACGAAGCCGGTCTCATAACGATTCACTACGCTGGCTTCGATTTCCTCGGCGGTGAAAAGTTCCGCTTTGATAAATTCCACCAGTTCTTCGTCGGAGATGTTCCAGTCGCGGTGCGTTTTGCCGACGATATGCGCGTCGAATACCAAAACTTGGCGATTGAATTTTTTCGCCATTACCGCTGCGTGCAGCAGTCCTAAAGTTCCGCCCGCGTAAATAATTTCAAACTCCGCTTCCGCTTCCAAATTTCTCGGCGGAGCCTGATGAAAAATCACTTCTTCGGCTTCGTTAGGATTTTCACGAACCGTCTGCCAACGTTGTTCGATTTCCCAGATGCGCTTGAGCCACGCCTCGCGGTCAGGCAAAGAGGCGAACTTTTCCACCGTCAAAGGAACTTGACGGCGAAATTCGGCGAGGCTCGGTGTCTTTGGCAGCGAAATTTTCGGCATTTCTTAATGATAAAGATTTTGCACGACTCTAATCAAACTTCTAAGGACAATAAAAAACCGCGGACAACTTTCGTTCGCGGTTTCTCGTAAGAAATTTCGGACTGAAAGGTTATCTCACTCGGCTGACGATATCTTTGCCGTCGCCATTGTTAACGGCAACCAAAATGACCGCTACCGCGACGATTCCGGCGAATACCAGAACCGGTCCAACGGCACTGCCGCCGAAAACACCTTTGTCGTCATCGTCCTTTTTCGCGCTGTTCATCGGTTCTGCCGCGACGCTTGCACCGTCGGCGTTCAGGATGTTCACGTTTACGCCTTCGGCATTAAAAACTTTAACGCTGCCGGCGAAAACCGTTCCCGAAATCGTTTTTTCGTCAAAACTCAAAGTCAAAGTCGTGTTCGGATTGACGACAATATAACCCAGGTTTCCCAGTTTAACCGTTGAAGTTACGGCTTCCGGCGTAGTAATTGTGCCGTTTGAAAAGAACGTGCGTCCTGTAAAAGCGTTTTCTCCGTTCAACAGAACGAAAGGAGCATCGCTGCCGATTTTGCTTCCCGAAACCGTAATTTCGCCCATCAATGATTTATTGTCCGTTCTCGCCAGAGCAACCATTGAAGTAGTGGTGAAAATCACCATCGCCAAGCAAGCAGCGGTGATGTTGCGAAGCCAATTTGTGTAATTTTTTGTTTTCATAGCTTTAATATTCTCCTCTGAATTTTAGTAGTGGATAGCTTTTGTCAAATGATTTTGCGAGTTTCAGATAGAAAAAACTTCTGATTGATAAATATGACTTCCAGTTAAAATCAATAACCCTACAAAAAAAGTTCAATCGAAAAACCGTCCGAAAATGTTGTTTTTGGAACTTTGTCATCAAGTAATTTAGTCTGAAAGTCTTTTTGTGTCAACTATTTTTCCGTTGTTTCGTGAAAAAGTTACATTTAATTAACCTTCCGGTTTTCTTGCGGCTTGTTTTTTTGCCTCGTTCCAGAGCGCGTCCATTTCTTCCAAATTTGTTTCTTCAAAACTTTTTCCGAGTTTTTTGAGGGCGGTTTCGATAAACTTAAATCGTCCGCGAAATTTACGATTGGTTTTTTTGAGCGCGGTTTCCGGTTCAACATCGAGTTTCCGCGCCAGATTGACGACGACGAACAATAAGTCGCCGAGTTCTTCCTCGATGTTTTTGTTTTCGGCGATTGCCGCCTTTAATTCGGCGGTTTCTTCCGTTAGTTTGTCGAAAATCTGTTCGGTGTCCGCCCAGTCAAAGCCGACCTTGGCAGCTTTTTTCGTTAACTTATTGGCTTCGATCAAAGCGGGAAACGTCAGCGGCACGTCTTCCAAGATCGAGCTTTTTTCTTTTTCGTCTTTTTTCGTAATCTCGCGCTCGGCTTTTTTGAGTTCGTCCCAATTCTGCAAAACTGCGTCTGCCGTTTCAAAATTGACATCGCCGAAAACGTGCGGATGGCGCAAAATCATTTTTTCGGTGATCGCCGCGCAAACGTCCTCAATCGTAAAATCGCCGCGCTCTTCAGCGATCTGCGAATGAAAAATTATCTGCAAAAGCAAATCGCCGAGTTCTTCGCGTAAGTGATCGGGTTTGCCTTCCGCCGCCTCCTGAATCGCGTCGAAACTTTCAAAGGCTTCTTCTAGAAGATACGGCGCGAGCGATTCGTAAGTCTGCTCCCGATCCCACGGACAGCCGCCCGGCGCACGTAGCCGCATCATCACGCCGACGAGTTCATCAAAGTTTTTCGACATAGACTTTTTTATTTATGAGTAACGCTTTTCAAACTGCGCCGGTTTAAATCCGGTGTAGATTCAATTTTTCGCCGCGATCTTTTCCAAAGCCTGCCGGTTCGCGGCAATCGTTTTGTCGAAATCCTGTTTTTTGTGAGCGGCGGAAATAAAACATCCTTCATACTGCGACGGCGGCAGATAAATTCCGCGCTCCAGCATTTCGTTAAAGTAATGTGCAAATTTTTCCGTGTCGGAGGTTTTCGCCGAATCGAAGTCAACGACTTTCTCTTCGGTGAAAAACAAAGTGAACATCGAGCCGCACGTATTCAGAGTGTAATTCAAGCCCAATTCCTTCAAATTATTTCTAATTCCGTCGTAGAGATATTCGCACGATTCTTCCAAATCCGCGTAAAAATCTTCGTCCTCGTAAATCGCTTTTAGAGTCTCAAAGCCGGCGGTCATCGCCAGCGGATTGCCCGACAAAGTTCCGGCTTGGTAAACACTGCCCGACGGCGCGATCATCTTCATAATTTCACCGCGTCCGCCGTAAGCCCCGACCGGCAAACCGCCGCCGATGATTTTGCCGAACGTCGTCAAATCCGGCGCGATGTCGTAAAGTTCCTGCGCTCCGCCGCGTGCCAGACGAAATCCGGTCATCACTTCGTCGAAAACCAGCACGATTTTCTCCTGTGTGCAAACCTCGCGCAATTTACGCAAAAATCCGCTGTTGGCTCTGACCAGTCCCATATTTCCCGCGACCGGTTCGATAAATACGGCGGCGATTTCGCCTTTATTTCCCTCGATCAGTTCGATGACCGATTCGATATTATTGTATTTTGCGTTGAGCGTATCTTTCGCCGTTGATTTCGTTACACCCGGCGAATCGGGCAAACCGAGCGTCGCCACGCCC
>JAYVGL010000306.1:0-3132 GCA_043772175.1 Pyrinomonadaceae bacterium
GCGACGCGTCCGCTCGTTTTGGTTTTTACAGTTATTTGTTTTGTCGTCACAATAATTTTCAACGCCGACGTTGACGCGCAGGGCGGCGCATATGCCACCGGAGTTTTGTTTTTGATGTCGTCCGCCGCCGTCGCCGTTTCAATATCGGCAAAGCGCAGAGACAGTCCCTGGTTCTGGGCGTTCGGCGTGATTGCCGCCGTTTTTATTTACACGACGGTTACCAACGTCATCGAACGTCCCGACGGCATTAAAATCGCTTCGTTCTTTATTTTTACGATCATCGCCGCGTCTTTTATTTCGAGAGCGATGCGCTCGACAGAACTGCGAATTGATAAAATCGAGTTTGATGATAAAGCGAAAGAATTTATCAACGATCTGGCGGACGGCGAAATCAGAATCGTTACGAATCGGCGCGAAACCGGCGATGTCAGCGAATATCGGTTTAAGGAACACGAAAAACGCGTTGACAATCATATTCCGTCGAGCGACCCGATTTTGTTTTATGAAATAGAAACCAGCGATGCTTCGGAATTCAAAGGAAAATTAAAAGTACGCGGGATAGAAATTGAAGGTTATCGGATTTTGCGAACCGAATCGCCCGCCGTTCCGAACGCGATTGCCGCGTTTCTGCTTCATTTGCGCGACAAAACCGGCAAAATACCGCACGTTTATTTCGGTTGGAGCGAAGGTAATCCGTTTGCGTATTTGATCAGATATATTTTATTCGGCGAAGGCGACACCGCGCCGGTTACGAGGGAAATTCTGCGTCAAGCCGAACCCGACCCGGAACTGCGTCCGAGCGTTCACGTCGGCGGTTGAAATTCAGCTTCTTGTTTTTGCCGGTATCCTAAACGTGATCGCCGTTTTTCGGCAGCGGATTCATCTCCAGGAAGCAGGAACGGCAATAGACGGGGCGACCCTGCGATGGATAAAAGGGAACGGTCGTATAGCCGTTACAGCGGGCGCAATAGACGGCGACTTCGATTTTTTGCTTAACGCCGGTTTCGTGCGCGGTCAAAATAACATTGAGCCGGTCGTTCTTGGCTTTTTTGCAATCTTTACAGCGTTTCGGCGGATTCTGTAAACCTTTATCGCGGAAAAATACCTGCTCGCCGATAGTCCAGACAAAATCGTTTCCACAATCAATGCAGGCGATATTCGTATCTTCTAAATTCGGTTCGTCCGCAAAAGTCGTTTGGTTAAATTCTTTGAGATTGTTCGACACAACCTTTTACTTCCTTACAATTAAGTTCTTAAGAACAACGTCGTTTTCAATTTTTCAAACGACCGACCAAAAAGGTCTTAGAACTTCGGTCAAAATAAAGTTAAAATAAATCTTCGTTGGGGAGATGGCTTTTTCCGTCGTAAATTGATTTGACCGATATTTTGAAATTATAACTATCGGTTGGCAGTGTCAAGTTTTGCAAGTATTTTGTTATAATTCCAGAGAATTATGAGAATTTTAATCGCCGGTTCCGGCGGACGCGAACACGCTCTGTGCCGCGCTTTTAACCGGAGCGAAAAAGTATCGAAAACCTTTTGCGCGAACGGCAACGCCGGCATTGCATCAATCGCCGAGTGCGTCGAAATCGAGCCGCACGAAATCGAAAAGCTCGCCGATTTTGCCGCCGCCAACAAAATTGATTTGACCTTTGTCGGCGGCGAAACTGCACTGGCATTGGGAATCGCCGACGAGTTTGAAAGGCGAAATCTGAAAATTGTCGGAGTCGGCAGAAAGGCGGCGCGGCTTGAGGCGAGCAAGTCTTTTGCGAAGGATTTTATGGCGCGGCACGGCATTCCGACCGCCGAATATCGAACCGCCGGTTCGCCGTCCGCCGCCGTCGAAATTTTGCGGAGCGGAAGATTCGGCGATGAAAACGCGCCGGTCGTCGTCAAAGCCGACGGTTTGGCGGCGGGCAAAGGCGTGGTCGTCGCCGCCAATCGGCGGGAAGCCGAACACGCAATTAACGACTTGGAAAACCTGGTCGGGAGGCAAGCGGTCGAAAAAATCGTGTTGGAAGAATGTTTAATCGGCAGAGAAATTTCGCTTTTGATGTTTGCCGACGGCGATAATTTCGCATTGATGCCGCCCGTCCGCGACCATAAACGGATCGGCGAAAACGACACGGGCGCGAACACCGGCGGAATGGGAACGATTACCGATGCCGGACTTTTGAGCGCAACGGAAACCGCCGATATTATCGAACAAGTTATCAAACCGACTTTGCAAGGCTGCCGGGCGGAGGGCTTTCCGCTGCGCGGTATTCTATTTCTCGGCTTGATGCTGACGACCGGCGGCGCGAAGGTTCTGGAATACAACGTGCGCTTCGGCGACCCGGAAACGCAGGCGATTTTAGTGCGGCTCAAAACGGATTTGACCGAAATTTGCGAAGCGATTCTTCAAAGGAAAATAAGCGGTTTAAATATCGAATGGCAAGCGGGAAGTTCGGCGTGCGTCGTTCTCGCCGCCGGAGGCTACCCGCAAAAAGCGCAAACGGGCGATGTCATTAACGGTTTAGACGAAAATTTTGAAGATGCCGACATTTTCCACGCCGGAACAGTGAAAGATGCCGTCGGAAATTACGTTACCAACGGCGGACGGGTTTTAGGCGTGACGGCGACGGGCGGGAATCTGGATGAAGCGATTGAGAAAGCCTATCGTGCCGTCGGTAAAATTTCCTGGAACGGAATGCAGTATCGGCGCGACATCGGGAAATAACTTCGATTGAACTGCAAAGCATCTTAAAGTTTCGGTAGTGTCCTAACTTTGTGGTGCTATACTTTTTAGAGTTTCAAAGACGACCCGATACTGTTGTGGAATTCAAAAAAGCCAGTAAAGCAAAAAATAAATTTTTGCATTTCCCCGATTTTAATCGAGGAAACTTCCGTCAAAATGAATTCGACAACAGTACCCGACTCTTTACATGCATTTTTAGTAGAAAAATAAGTTGTATGTCTACATCAAACGAAAATCAAACAGAAGTTGCTATCCCGCCGTTTCTCAAACGCTGGTCACTTCTTTTTTGGCGCTACCCCATTCGCGCCAAGTTAAGCTGGTAAACCGATGATTCGATTGCTTTTATCGCTAAACTCAAGCGGCAGCGGTGCCTTCAATTTGTTCAACACATTCCC
>JAYVGL010000307.1:0-3040 GCA_043772175.1 Pyrinomonadaceae bacterium
CATTCAGCCGTATAAATTTATCGTCGTCACCGATCAGGCGTTGAAGGAAAAACTAAAACCGGCGGCTTGGGGACAAGCCCAGATTACGGACAGTTCGCACCTGGTCGTTTTCGCTTACAAGAAAACTTTGAGCGATGCCGACATTGACCACTACGTCGAGCGCATCGTCGAAGTGCGCGGCACACCGCGTGAAATGCTGGCGGAATACGAAGGCGTGATGAAAAACGCGGCGCAAAATTCGGTCGAAGCCGGCACGGTCGAAACGTGGAATTCGCGGCAGGCGTATATCGCGCTCGGATTTTTATTGGAAACAGCGGCACTTTTGAAAATTGACGCGACTCCGATGGAAGGTTTCGACGCGGCGCAGTTTAACGAAATTCTCGGTTTGGAGGATTATTCGGCGGTCGTCATCTGCGCCGTCGGTTATCGAAACGCGGAAGCCGACTGGCTGGCAAATCTGCCGAAAGTGCGTTTCTCCAAAGAGGAACTGATTCAAAAAATCTGATTTTACAGAGCAAAGGGACATTCTGCGAACAAGGCTGCCGAAAAGGAAAAGAAATATGACACCACGGATTTTAAACGGTAGAAATAACTGTCTGACCAATCGGAAAACGGCGGCGGTTTTGTGGAGATTGTCTTCGGAGATGATCGGCGTATATTTGCGGTTTCTAAAATTCAGCAATGTTTTGTTGAAACTAATTCAATAGATTCTTAAGATTGGAGAACAGCGAATTTATAAAATATAAAACAGGAGAAATTGTTTGATGAGTCCATTTTTAGATAATTGGTCGCCGCGGGCGTTAAGCGTTTTGCGGACTATCATCGGATTTTTGTTTTTATGGCACGGCAGCCAGAAACTTTTCAACTATCCGCCGAAAGAAGGATTCACCGCCGCCGCCGGCTTGATACTGGTTGCCGCAATTTTAGAACTCAGCGGCGGCGTGATGTTTTTGATCGGCTTGTTCACTCGTCCGGTCGCTTTTATTTTATGCGGACTGATGGCGGTCGCGTATTTTATGGCGCACGCTCCGGGCGGATTTTTGCCGCTCGTCAACAAAGGCGAACTGGCGGTCGTTTACTGTTTCGTCTTTTTTTATTTTATATTTTCCGGCGGCGGCGCGTGGAGTTTAGATAATTCGATTGGCAGAAACAAAAGAAGATGATGAAAAATTACGTTGAAAAATCAATGACGTTCGCCGAATACAAAAAGTTGATTGACAGTCTGCTGGCGGACGGCAAAACGACCGGAACGATTCAGTCGGACGCGATGTTTGATTACGGCAAATTGAATCGCCGGCGGATGCACCGGTTGGAGAAAACGGTGAAACTGAACGATTCGTTAATCCAAAAAGCCGTGAAAACCGAGTGCCGAATGATCTGGCTGATTATCACCGAAGGCTGGTGCGGCGACGCGGCGCAGAACATCCCGACGATTGAAAAAATCGCGGCGGAAAACGATTTGATCGAAACGCGCTACGTTTTGCGCGACGAAAATCTCGAATTGATTGACGCTTATTTGACCGACAACGCCCGTTCGATTCCGAAACTCATCGCCCTTGACGCGGAAACTCTGGAAGTCGTCGGAACTTGGGGACCGCGACCGCAGGCGGCGATGGATTATTATCACGAATTGAAAAATCAAGGTTTGGAGAAGCCTGAGATAATGGAAAACTTGCAGCGTTGGTATTTGCAGGATAAGGAAAAATCTTTGCAGGGCGAATTTGAAATTTTGCTTTCCGAATGGTCAAATTCAAAACAATAAACGGCATCGGAAAATTGAGGAAACGAACAAGCGGGTTAGCAAAAGTAAAAAACCATCTGAGGAGAGAAATACTATGAATAGATTGGGCATCGGAATTTTGTCTCTAGCGGTATTTTTGGCGGCGTGTGAAGACCCGGCGGCGAACAAGACGAAAGCGACGACAACCAATTCGACGACTTTAACGACGAACACGACAACCAATTCGACTAGCGTCGGGATGATGAGCGGTCCAGTCGGGGTAACACCGTCCAATAGAATCGCGCCGAAAATGGAAACGAAAGGAACGGCTCTGCCTTTGACACCGGAGAACTCGAAAGTCGAATTTACCGGCTCGAAAGTGACGGGCAAGCACGACGGCGGTTTTAAGGCATTTACCGGCGCGATTGATCTGGTCAACGCCAAACCCGAAGACAGCAGAGTCGTCATTGATATTGACGCGAATTCGATTTACACGGAGAACGAAGATTTGACCGGACATTTAAAATCGGCGGA
Organism: Pyrinomonadaceae bacterium; assembly: GCA_043772175.1. GTDB lineage: Bacteria > Acidobacteriota > Blastocatellia > Pyrinomonadales > Pyrinomonadaceae. The sequence continues at coordinate 2,255 of JAYVGL010000307.1, forward strand.
CTTTTTCGATGTCGCCGCTTTCCCGAAAGCGAATTTTACTTCGACGCAAATCGTTCCCGACGCGGGACTCGGCGCGGGAAATTACACGGTAACAGGCGATTTTAGTTTGCACGGACAAACGAAAGCGATCACGTTCCCGGCGAAAATTACGATCAGCGACGCGGAAGTCGCCGTCGAAAGCGAATTCTCCATCAACCGCAAAGATTTCGGCATCGCCTACGCCGGAAAAATCGACGATTTGATTCGAGATGATGTCGTTATCCGGCTGAATTTGAAAAGCCCGCGCAGCAAATAAAGTGGAAAAGGGAAAAAATGTAAACGTGAAAAGTTTTAGCGGTGGAAAGTTAGTCAACGCTTTCTGACCAATACTCTTTTTCACTTTTACCTATTTGAGACATTTTCATCCGTAAAAATTATGAAAGTATTTGAAATAAACGAATTCGGCATTGATAATCTGACGCAGGCGGAACGCCCCGAACCGACACCGAACGGCAACCAAGTGAAAGTAAAATTTCACGCCGTTTCTTTGAATTACCGCGATTTGATGATGGTCAAAGGTGTTTATAATCCGCGCTTGAAAACGCCGCTCGTGCCGTTTTCGGACGGCGCGGGCGAGGTCGTTGAAATCGGCGCGCAGGTGACGAAATTTAAAGTCGGCGACCGAGTTACGCCGATTTTTATGCAGGGCTGGCACGACGGCGCGATTGACGCGGCGAAATCTCGAACCGCGCTTGGCGGCGATTTAGACGGCTGTCTGCGCGAATTCGGAACTTTTGACGAGAACGG
>JAYVGL010000308.1:0-3348 GCA_043772175.1 Pyrinomonadaceae bacterium
CCAAAACATCGCCGGTCTGCGGATTAAGCACGACAATCGCGCCTTTTTTATCTTTTAATTGGTCGGCGATAAACGCCTGCAAGTCGCGGTCAATCGTGATTTTGACATCGCGCTGATCGTCTTCTTTGCGTCTGATTTTCGTTTACGGATTTCACGTCTATTGGACTTATCTCGCCGCCGACCGCAACGAACAGTTTCAGGCTTTGAGCTATAAAGATTTACGCAACCGGCGAACGCAGGCGGCACGTCTGCGCGGCTGGATGCTCGACCGGACGGGCAAATTGGACAGTGCGCTCGCTTATTATAAAGTGGATCAGGACGGCGATATTAATCGGTCTTTCGCGCTCGAAAAAGAGATGGCGCATCTGCTCGGAACCGAGCGCGGCACGCCCGGACTCGAACGCTCGATTTACAAAAAGGAAGACGACGCAACGCCCGAAGCGTGGGACGTGTTGACGAAAATCAGACGCAAAGAAGACGATCAGCGCGATGTCAAAATCACGATTGACCGCGACTTGCAGGCGTTTATCGCCGACCAATTAAAGGATAAAAAAGGCGCGATTGTCGTGCTTAATCCGCAGACCGGCGATGTTTTGGCGATGTATTCCAATCCGACGTTCAATATTACCGAAGCGCAGAAACTCGAAGATTATCTGAAACTCGAAGGCGACAAACGCAATAAACCGCTTTTGAATCGGGCGACGCGGGAATATTATGTTCCCGGTTCGACATTTAAAACTTTCACGATGCTTTCGGCGTTTCGCGCCGGAAAACAAAATTCCACATTCACGAGTTCGCCCGAAGGCTTCATTCCATTTCGTAATTCGCGCCCGATTACCGACGCAAACGGCGGCTGTGAACCGCCTTACGGCTGCACGACTTTAAATATCGCGCAGGCTTTCGAGGCTTCGAGCAACCAGTATTTTTCGCAGATGGCGGTTGATTTAGGGCGCGAAAGAATCCGCGAAACCGCCGGAGCGTTGGGAATTTTAGCCGTCGAAACGCCCGAAGATACTTTGAAATCAATTTTTTACGACGACATCTGGAACACCAGCAGCGACCGCATCAAAAACGCGCTTGCGCCGGAGCAATCGTCAATCGTGACGGGAGCGAAAATTTCCGCCTACGACCTTGGACTCGAAGGAATGGGACAGGGTTACGCCGGACAGATGACACCGTTTCAGATGGCTTTGATTGCATCCGCGCCTGCCAATATGGAAGGGAAGTTGATGAAGCCGAAAATTGAAATGGATGTCGCGCCGCAGATGTTTTCGCAAGTCGTTACGCCGCCGCAAGCCGCGCAGATTCGTGAAATTATGGCACTCGTGACCGAAGGCAGCGGCGGCACGGCGACCAGAGTTTTCGCGCAAGTCCGCGCCGAAGGCATTCGTTCGGGCGGAAAAACCGGCACGGCGGAAAAACAGGCTCTGCTTTACGACGAAAAAACCGGCAAACTGAAAACCGTCAAAAAGAAACGCAAAAACGACAAAGGCGAAACCGTCGAATACGACGCGCCCGTAATGTATGAGCGCACGGACAGTTGGTATATTTCCATCGCGCCGCTCGAAAAACCGCAACTTGCAATCGCCGTCGTCGTCGAAGGCGGCGGCTACGGCGCGGCGATTTCCGCCCCGATTGCTGCCAGAGTTATTTTGAAAGCGCGTGATTTGGGATTGCTGGGCGAGCAGTATAAACCGAAGCCGCAACTGCCGAAAGCCGCGCCGAAAAAAAAGAAATAATTTAACCGCCGATGGACGCAAATAAATCAGACTTTTATTGTTATTTCAGATATTGACTTCAGGTGGCAAACAATTTTTTATTCGTGCCATTCGTGTAATTCGTGGCTAAAAAACTTATGAAAAACCGCGCATCAACCCACGTTTTAATTTTGCTGCTCCTCACCGCGCTGACGGCAATCGCGCATTATTCGATTCATTACGGCGCGTTGATTCGCGGTTATGAAACTTCTTATTTAACGGCAGGACGAAATGTCTTATTGCTTTTTCTGCTGGCGATTTTGCCGATTTTTTTATCGCGGTTCGGTAAATTTCAGGGCAATTACACGCTTTATACTTCGGCGGTTCTGCTTTTTTCTATTGGGCTGACCGTGCAGTATCGGCTGTTCAGCGACCCGGAATACACTTCGCGCAAGGACAAAGCCGAAGCGCGTCAGCAGAAAATCAAAACTTTGCAACTGCATTATATTCAGGAAAATTATTCGGCGGAGAAAAAACAGATGATGGGACTTCCCGCTACGCCGCCGTCGCCGGTTGATTTGTCAGAGGAAACTCCGCGTCCGGCGGAAAGCGATTTAACCGATGTTTTTTTGTCGGGCAGAACTTTGATTCCGCTTTTTTCGATTGCGTGTTTTTTAGGAGCGTTCATTTTGTTCAGGCGCGATGACTTTTTGAATTTTTTACAGCGCAACGGTTTCGCGGTCGTTTTGCTGACGCTCGTTCCTCTGCTTTTGGCGGCGATAACTTCGCGGGCGGGCAAATCAATCGGCAATATGACACCGTGGGAACCGGCGAAAATTCCGTTTCTCATCGGTTTCGCGGCGATTCTGGCGGTTTTGTATAAAAATCTGGCGCGAACTTACTGGGGCGTGCCGCGAGCGAAAGACGTGATTCCGCTCGTTTTTATGGCGATTATTCCGTTCATTCCGTTTTTCGTGCTAAAGGATTTCGGGCAGATGATGGTTTTCAGTTCGGTTTACGCGACGCTTTATTTGATCGCCGTGCGCCGCTTGCCGCAAAGATTCGTGCTGGTCGGAAGCGTCGTTTTGCTTATCAGTATTTTGGTCGTCGGCGCATTGCCGGAAAAGACTCAAGAGAAAATTCCGTTTCTTCCGACGCTCGCTTCGCCCGTCAAAAAAGTTCTGCCCGACCGTATTCAGCAGCGATTTCATTTATGGCTCGACGGATTTAATCCGCCGGAGCCGGACGTTGATTGGTGGAAAAAAGATTACGACGAATATTACAAAGATTTAGTTAAAAAAGACCCGAATCTGCCGCAGATGCTTGAAGAAGACCCGAATCTGCAAAAGTCAATCAATATTGACGCGTGGTTTGACGTGCTGGCTTTCCAACCCGCGCAGGCGACGTTCGGCGTGGCTTCGGGCGGCACGACGGGACGCGGTTTGGGCTTAGGATTTGTCGAACTGATTCCGGTCGCCGACTCCGATTATATTTACGCGGCGGTGGCGGAAGAACTTGGACTTTTAGGCGGTTTATTGCTAATCTTTGCGCTGATAACTTTTGTCAGCGCAGGCGTTAAAACGGCGATTGACGCGCGCGATATGTTCAGCAAACTGTGCGTCGTCGGTTTGACGGCGTTCATCGGATTTCA
>JAYVGL010000309.1:0-14250 GCA_043772175.1 Pyrinomonadaceae bacterium
CCACCTGTCTTTTTCACGAATTCTTTCGCACTGTGAAATTGAACGAACATATTTTGAGGTAGATCAACTTCAAAATTGCAAAAAATTAACGAAATATAAATTCAGGAAGGTAAAAATAATGAAACGAAACGAAAATAAATTCAAACACGGGCGATTTTTGAACGTCGCCATCGCGGTTTTCGCCGGGATGCTGCTGGCAATACTGCCGGTTTCGATGCTGGTCAGCGCGTCGGACGACGTTCCGGTTTTAGTCAGAACGGCGAACCTTGTCTCGCCGACGGGCAGCATCAACCCGCACGGTAATGCGACATACGAAGTTTACCAAAACGGACAGCGCGAACTGGAAATCGAAGCCGAAGACGTGAATGCGGCGAACGGCACGATTTTAACTTTTTTTGTTGATGGCAATAATATCGGGCAGGCGACACTGAGCCTGCAAAAAGCTAAATTAAAACTCAAAACCGAACTCGGTCAGACCGTTCCGACGGTTAACGCCGGTTCGAGCGTCGCCGTCAGAAACGGCGCGGCGACGATTTTAACCGGCACATTTAGCGGCGGCGGCTCGACTCCGACACCGACCGTTTCGCCATCCGGTTCGCCAAGTCCGAGTCCGAGCGTTTCCCCGTCGGCTTCACCGAGTCCGACCGGCTCGCCATCGCCATCGCCGTCGCCGAATCAGGAAAATGAATTGAACGCGGTTTTGACCGGCGCGATTATCAACGGCGTTCTGCCGAACGGCTTTGCGAAATACGAGGCGGAAAATAATCGCTCGGAAATCGAAGTCCGTGTTCGCCAGGTCAATCTGCCAATCGGCACGTCGCTGGCGGTTTCGATCAATAATACGGTTATCGGAAATTTAATTTTGCAGAGCGGCGGCGAAGGCAGATTGAAACTTCAAAGCTCTCAGGGTCAGACGGTTCCGACCGTAACGCCCGGCACGACGATTACGATCAAAAACGGCGCGACAACGGTTCTTTCGGGAGTATTTTCGAACGGCGGCGCAACCCCGACTCCGACTCCGACGGGCAGCCCGACACCTAATCAGGGCAGATATTTTGAAGCGCATTTATCAGGCAGCCAGGTCGTTCCGTCGGTTTCGACCGCCGCACGCGGTGAAGTCAAGATTTTCTTGAATCAAGCCGGCAATCAGGCAACGATCAAAGGCGAGTTCCGCAATCTATCGAGCGCACAAACAAGCGCGAAAATCGAGGCATTGGTCGGAACGGTCACGACGGTTTACAGTTTCCCGGTGATCGGCGGCAGAAATGGTGAGTTTCAGACGGCGACCATCGCGGTGACGGCGGCGCAGGTCGCGCAGCTTCGCACGGGTTTGTGGTCGGCGGTCATCGCCAGCGTCAATAATCCGAACGGTGAAATTCGCGGACAATTGACGACGCATTCCGATCACAGCGATTTTGACGGCGACGGCAGCAACGACATCGCGGTTTTCCGTCCGTCGGCGGGCGTTTGGTATATTCAAAACAGCGAAGGCATCAGTGCGCGGGTGATCGGCGGGGCGAACGACAAAATCGTCTCCGGCGATTTTGACGGCGACGGCAGAACCGACGCGGCGGTTTTCCGCAACGCGGGCGGCGCGGGCATCTGGTCAATCAGACGCAGTTCCGACAACGGATTGACCGAAGCGCAATTCGGTTTAGCAAGTGATGTTCCGGTGCGCGGCGATTTCGACGGCGACGGGCGCAATGATTTGGCGGTTTTTCGCCCTTCAAACGGAGCCTGGTATATTCAAAGAAGCAACGGTTCGGGTTTTGTCGGAGTTCAGTTCGGCGCGGCGGAAGATGTGCCGACTGCCGGCGACTTCGACGGCGACGGCAAAACCGACATCGCGGTTTTCCGACCTTCAAACGGCGGCTGGTATTATCAGCGCAGCAGCGACGGCGGTTTCCGCGGCGCACAGTTCGGGCAGAGCGGCGATGTTTCCGTGAGCGGCGACTTCGATGGCGACGGCAGAGCGGACATCAGCGTTTTCCGACCGTCAAACGGTGTCTGGTATATTTTGCGAAGTTCCGACAACGCCTTTGACTTCCGTCAGTTCGGATCAAACTCCGACGTTCCGGTCGCCGGAAACTACGATGGCGACAACAAAACCGATATTGCCGTCTTCCGACCGTCAACCGGAATTTGGTATATCTTGAGAAGCGTTGATAACTCGTTCAGCTATCAACAGTTCGGACAAACGGGCGATGTTCCGACACCTTCGCGTTAAGCGAAGCGGGGAGCGCGGACAGACTGCCCGCGCTCCGCTTAACATTAAATTTTTTGGCAACGCGAGCTTCGACAAAAAACATCACAAGGACACTTCCGAAATTTTTGTCGCATTTATATTACTTTCGGAAGTATCGCTTGAATAAAAGCCTCGACTGCAATCCCTCCGCAGTCGAGGCTTCTTTTTATTTTTCAGCTTAACTTTTTTTCCAGCATATTACCGATTTGCCGCAGATGCCTGGTTTCGTGTCCGCCGATCATCATCAGCCATTCGTGCGCGGTCAAATCGCCTAGAAACGGATGCGAAAATTTGAAATCGGAACATTCGACCGTTTCAAAAAGCGGACGCAGGTCTTCCAAAACTTTACGATTCGCTTCCATTTTTGCTAGTGATTCGGCAATTGTCTGCTTGCCCGTCGGACGCACTCTTTCCGGGGCTTCCAACTTTAGCTGCTGCACTTCAGCGACTTTCGTCTGGAAATTTTCCGACAAATGCGCCGTGCCGTCCGCCGTCTTGCCCGCCGCCTTTGCTTCATTCAGAAGTTTAGCGGAAATTTTCACTATTCCGTCCTGCACAATCGCAATATGCTCGAAGAGAGCGGCAATCGTCCATTGCTCGTCGTCAGCCGAAGCCGCGTTCTGCTCATCGCTCAGAGATGCCGCCAGTTGTTTGGTTTTTTCGTGTATTTGGTCGTTGTTTTCGTAAATGTCTTTGATGTTCGTAATTTTTGGGTTCAAGGTTGAAAGTTTTCTCAATTTATAAAACAGTTTAGCCCTTCAGAATGCCGCGTCATTATTCGCTACTCACTGTCAATTGTCCATTATTAGTCGGAAGGATTCTTCGTTTAATGGTGAACAATTGACAGTGAACAGCGAATAGTTTGTGGTGTTATTCGAGTCAGTCCGGTAATTTATTAAGTGCCTAAAAATTCTAATTCCCAATCGCAGCCGCTTGCGGGCTAAAAATCAGCCGATGCCAGCGCAGATAACTTCGTGCGCTGTCGGTTTCATTTTTCATCTGTTTAATGTAACCGGTTTGCAAATAAAGCAAACTATCTTCCGTCCATTCGAGACTGATGATCGGATTGAACGAGACGAGCGAATTTTCGTCGGGCAGAGTTGCCGTCTCAATCGGCGCATTCGTCGCGGCGTTGGTGTTTGCCGCGCTTTGTTCCTGCCGCGCCAGGTTTCCGTCGAACGCTTTGGACGAAATAAGCAATTGATTTCGCAGAGGAATCGCGGCTTGCGTCGGCGCGTCACCGACGGCATCGTAAATGCGCGTCTGCCGGTCGAAGGCGACCGCGACTTTTGCCGAGTCCGACGACCAAACCGGGCGCACGGTCGTCAAATTGTCATCCAGACGGCGTTCGCGTCCGGTTTTTTCGACGAGGCGCGGTCTGCCCTGCGGATTAAACTGCTCGCCCTTTTTTTCCGCGTCAAACTGTAAATAATTCCATTCCTGATACGTCGCCGCCATCGCCGCAAGCGCGGAACTGTCGGGCGACCAAACGAAATAAAAATAAATCAAACCTTCGTTCTGCGTCAAAGCCTTGACATCCGCGCCATCCCGATTGGCGATGTAAAGCTGTTCGGTGCGAAACGTCAAAACGGCTTTCGGCGCGTCCGTCGCCGGTGTCGGCGACGGCGCGAGATTAGCGTTGGCATCGGTGTTTACACTATCGGCGTTCGTTGCCGTCGAGTTTATATTTGCCGCCGAGTTTGCGTTTGCCGTCGGGTTCGTATTCGTTTCGGGAGTCGGTTGATTTTCCGTTGGCGGAGGTGCGGGCGTTGGCATCGCGCTCGTCGAATTCGCCCGAATCATTGCGACGAAGGCGACCGCGCTCGAATCGGGCGACCAGACAATCGTCTCGGCGAAATGCACCGCCATCCCGTCGTAGCTGACTTTGCGAAGCAGTCTGCCTTCCGGCGCATACATATCGAGCCGAAACTCCGAAGGCAAATCACCCGCCCGGTGATAAATCGCCAGAACGCGCAGTTTATCCGGCGAAGTCAAAACTCTGTCGAGCTGTTCCTGCGGACGATTCGCGTCGAAATCGGCTTGCACGGCAGGATTTCTTTCTTCAATTTGAGTCGTTTGATTGACCGTCGGCGCGGGAACGTCCGACTCGAACCGAAAATTCAGACGCAGTGCCGGAACGTCGCGCAGAGTTTTCGGTAAATTCACCGTCGGCGTTGGCGCGGCGTTTTTCTGACAGCCGAGCAAAATCGTCAAACCAACGAAAAAAACAAGTTTCGCGGCAAATTTCAACTTTTTAGGATTGCGAATATCTCTGTTCATCTGCAAATTCATTTTCCGTTGGAAGCTACGCGGTTGAAAATTAAAAGTATATTTTAACAGGATGGATAGGACGAACAGGATTATAAAACAATTCGGCAAACCTTGTTTATCTTATAAATCCTGTCCATCCTGTTAAATTTTCTTTCAAATGCGTAATTTATTTTTCGATTTGGTTCAAAGCCTCGCCGAAATATCCTTGATAAAGCCGTTTTTGTTCGTCGTTCGGGTTATCAACCGGCACGATTTGGAAATTCTGCGCGGCGCGTCCGCCCAGCGTGATTTCGATTTCACGCAGTTCGTCAAAACGGAAAACGGTTAATTTGATTTTGTCGCTCTGACGTTTTTCGTTTAGGTAACTCGTCAAAAAAGCCTGTGTCGCCCGAACACCGTCAACCGCGACGATTTGGTCGCCCGAATTCAAACCCTGTTCATAAGCGGGCGTTTCTTTCGAGACGGCGGCAACGGTTAATTTCTCGCCGTCCTGCCGCAGAGTCGCGCCCAAATAAACCGTTTTATTACTTGATTCGCCGGTCGCCAATTGCAGCCCGAAGCCGTTCAAAATCGTGTTGTAATCAATGTCCTGTGTGCCGCGAACGTATTTCGCAAAAAAGTCGTCGAGCGATTTGCCCGTCATCGTCTCCGCCGTTTTCTGGTAATTGGCGGGCGTGTAGTTTCTATTTTTCTGGTAGAAATCGGTGTAGAGAAAACGCATCACGTCGTCCAGGGATTTTGCGCCGTTCGAGGCTTGACGGATTTCCAAATCAAGCAGAAAGTTGACGATTTCGCCTTTGTCGTAGTAGGAAATCTGATTGTTGACGGCGTTTTCGTCCGCCCGGTAATACTTGATCCAGGCATCGAAACTCGCGTCTTCCAAACTCGTCTCGAATCTGCCCGGACGATTTTGCAGAACCTGTATCGCCGCCGCTTTTCCAACGAGAAAATCTTCCGGCGAAAGCAGACCGGCGCGTCTCACCAGAACGCCTTCGTAATACGCCGTGCCGCCTTCGGCAACCCACAGAAGGCGCGTGTAATTTTCGTTTTCATAATCGAACGGTCCGAGCGCGTCGGGACGAATTCGTTTGACGTTCCAGGCGTGAAAATACTCGTGTGCGACGAGCGTCAGAAAATCCTTATAGCGCGTCGTAAAACCGAAACGGTTAAATTGCAGGGCGGTCGAGTTCAAATGCTCCAGTCCGCCGCCGCCGCGTGTGTTCAGGATAAAAAGATAATCTTGATACGGCAGCTCGCCGAAAATTAGATACGCCTGTTCGATGATTTTCGTCGTATCCTGTGCGAGTTTTTCGAGATCATAATTGCCTTCGCCCTCGACGACGAAACGATGCGGTTTGCCCTGCACGTTAAAAGAAATCTCTTTGAAATCGCCGACCTCGAACGGCGAATCGTATAAAACGTCGTAATTTTCGGCGCGAAACGTATTCGTTTGTCCTTCGACTTTCGGCAGTCCGGTCGCAATTTTCCAATTGCCGAACGGCACGACTTTGACGGTCGAAGCCGTTTTCAGATGATCTTTCGGGAACATCAAAAGCGCGGCGTTATTGAAAAATGCGTGGTCGGAGTTCAATTCGTTCGTTCGCACCGTTAACTCGTTGGCGTAAACATTATATTTGACGACGATTTCGCTCACGCCTCTCGAATCAATCTGCCAGGTGTTTTTGTTCGTTTTCCGCCAAGCCAAAGTTTTCCCGCTGCCGTCGGTCGCCGTAAAACTTTCGACGTGACGGGCATATTCTCTAATCAAATAACTTCCCGGAGTCCAAACCGGCATTTTCAGTTCGGCTTTCTCAAGCATCGTCGTCGAATTAAGGCGCATTTCGACTTCGAGCAGATGCGTCGCCGGTTTCGACATCGAAATCGTGTAATTGATCGTCGGCGCGGCGGTTTTATTTTCGACCGTCGCCGTTTTGTTATTCTTTGTTTTCTTTGGTTGAGCGGGTGTTTCTTGATACATAGCAAAAATCAGCGCACCGATAAGTATTATCAAAATCTGTTTGTTTATTGTTTTTTTCATCGCTTTGGCAAACACGGTCAAAGTGTTATCGTTTTATTTACGATATTTTACTATAAATCTTAGATTCGAGCAGTCGGATTTATAATTTAGTCTCCGAATGAATCAAGAATCAACCGCCGAACAACCCGCCGAGACCGAAAAGTTTTTCACCAAACCGTTAATAACTATCTTCGCCACGATTTTTATAGATTTAGTCGGCTTCGGCGTGGCGATTCCGGTTTTGCCCGAATACGCCAAAAACGAATTCGGCGCGTCGCCGTTCGTCATCGGATGGCTGGTCGCGTCTTATTCGATAATGCAGTTCATCTCCACGCCGTTTCTCGGACAGTTGTCCGACCGTTACGGACGGCGACCGATTTTATTCGTCAGCCTTTTGGGAACGAGCGCGGCGGCACTAATCACAGGACTTTCGACGACCTTACCGCTGTTGTTTTTCGGCAGGATTTTCGACGGCATCACGGGCGGCAACATCTCGACCGCGCAAGCCTACATCGCCGACGTTACTTCCAAAAAAAATCGCGCCAAAGGAATGGCACTCGTCGGCGTGGCTTTCGGTTTAGGCTTTATTCTCGGACCCGCAATCGGCGGAATCTTGAGCAGATTCGGAACGCACGTTCCGTTTTTTTTCGTTTCGGCGTTGGCGTTGACGAATGCGATTACGCTTTATTTCGTCTTGCCCGAATCGCATCAACCGAATCCGAACGCCGTTAAACGCGCCAGCCGTTTCGCCGAACTCGCCGCTTCCTTGAAAGATTCGCGTTTCGGCATCGCCACGCTTTTATATTTTCTCGTGATCGTCGCCTTTTCGATTATGACAACGGTTTTCGTGCAATATACCGCGTTTCGCTTCGGCTACACGCCCGAACAAAACGGCTATCTGTTCGCGTATATCGGCATTTTGGCGATTCTCATCCAGGGCGGAATTTTCTCGCGCCTGGTGGAGAAATTCGGCGAAGTTTGGCTGATCGTGATCGGTTGTCTGTTGCTGACGGGAAGTTTTTTCGCCGTCCCGTTCGTCGGACCCGCGAGCGGCGGTTTGACGGCACTACTCGTCGGCATCGCGTTTTTTTCCATCGGAAACTCATTCGCTTCGCCCGCCATTACAAGCCTTGCCTCGAAAGACGCGCACGACTCGGAGCAGGGCAAAACTTTGGGAATTCTACAGTCGGCGGCGAGTCTGGCGCGCGCCATCGGACCGGCACTTTCCGCCTTTCTGCTTTACAGTGCCGCTGCCCCGCAGAACATTGACGACTACACGCTTTATCGAACTTTTTGGGCGGCGGCGGCGATTATGCTGTTTGCTCTCGGCATCGCACTCTACTTTGCCAAAACAGAACGAAATAAACTTTTGACTCCTTTGTAGAACGAGTCTGCAAGTGTTCGAGTATTCCGACTGGCATCTTGAGGCGCGATTCAGCGTGATTACTCAAATGATTAATTAAATGTCGGCGAAGTCGTTTACGCATCTAAGGCGCAACTCTAAACTTTTTAGGGCGACTTTCAGTAACACACAGAGCAGTTTCCGAAGCTATACGGTTTGATCCGACGGCTTTGTTGGTTACTTGATAAACACATATTTTCTGCATATCTGATAACCACCAGCTAAACATTACAACAATAAGGCTTTAATGAACGTCCTTCGACGAACTGAAACTTTAGTATCCAATCTACTGTTTTTGTTGTTACTCATCTTAGATCACCGAGTTAACACCTATAACTTCTGTATTAAGAATGATTTATAAATTCTATAAAGATATCTATCAGTTGTGGCACAGCGGTTGTAACAGACCCTAACGTAGGAAGCAAAAGTTTCCAAAAAAACTAAAATTAAAAATTCAGGAGAAAAAAAAATGAAAAACATTAAAAATACAGTAGCGGCGATGGGTTTGATGGCGGTTTTGGGTTTGGGTGCGGTTTCGGCAAACGCCGGAATGTTGGTTAGCGACCGAGGAGTCGGTTCGAGCTGCGAAACGAGCGGCGGTATCTTCAACCAAATGTTAGGCATCCTCATCGTCGGCGTAAACACGACAGTCGGCGGTATCTTGATGAGCGACCGCAGCGGAATGTTAGTCAGCGACCGTCCCGGAATGTTGGTCAGCGACCGCGGCACGGGATGTCAGCAGTCGAGAGACGGCATCTTGATGAGCGACTAATCAAATCCGAAAAAAATTAACTTCCCGCAAAAAACAGTTTCGATGAGCGATCATCGGGCTGTTTTTTCATTTTCATTCGGCGGTTTGCTTTAAGCGATTCGGCGACAGGCGGCGCAGATTTTCGATGGCTTTCGGCAGCACTTCCAGCACATATTCCAAATCGTCCGCCGTATTATCTTTGCCGAAACTGAACCGGATCGCTCCGCGAGCGAGTTCGTCATCGCTGCCGAGGGCGCGAATCACCGGCGAAGGTTCGAGCGAACCGGACGAACACGCCGAACCTGTCGAAACCGCCACGCCCTGCAAGTCCAAATTTATCAAAAGACCTTCGCCTTCGACCGTGCGAAACGAAATGTTGGAGATATGCGGCAGACGATTCTCACGATTGCCGTTAAATTCGTAATCGGAAATGCTTTCGCCGAGTTCACTTTCAAATTTATCGCGCAGACTTTTCAAACGGTTCACCGTCTCCGCCAAATTTTCCTTCGCTAATTCGCAAGCCTTCCCGAAAGCGACGATCAACGGCACGGACTCGGTTCCGCCGCGCCGCTCGCGTTCCTGATGTCCACCGATATTCTGCGAGTGAAGCCGAACGCCGCGCCGGATATACAACGCCCCGACACCTTTCGGAGCGTTGATTTTATGCGCCGAGATCGAAAGCAAATCGCAGCCGAACTCTTCGACATCAACCGGCATCTTCCCGATTGCCTGCACCGCGTCGGTGTGAAACCAAATCTTTTTTCCCGTTTCGCGCAGTTTTCTAACCAGTCTGCCGATGTCCTCGACCGGCTGAATCGTCCCGATTTCGTTGTTCGCCGTCATCACGGAAATCAAAATCGTCGTTTCCCGAATCGCATTCTCGACATCGGCGATCTTGACGATGCCGTCTTCGTAAACCGGTAGGTAGGTAACGTCCCAACCGCGCTTTTCCAAGTCCTGACAAACTTCTTTGACCGCCGAATGCTCGATTGCCGACGTGATAATGTGTTTCCCATATTTTTCGTTCGCCTCGATCAGCCCGCGAATCGCCAGATTATTGGCTTCCGTGCCGCCGGACGTAAACACGACTTCATTCGGACGCGCATTGAGAAGTTCGGCGACTTGATGCCGCGCCTTGTCAACCGCCGCCCGCGCTTCCTGCCCGTAAAAGTGTATGCTCGAAGCGTTGCCGAATTTCTCGCCGAAAAACGGCAGCATCGCCTCAACGACTTCCCTATCCACCGGCGTAGTCGCCGCGTTATCTAAATAAATTCTGCGAAACATACTTTCAGTTTAGCTTATTGTTTATCTTGCCCGAAATGTAACTATAAGATAAAGTTAAACGTGGAATTTTGTTTGTGCATCAAAGCCGAAGTTGGATTTTAAGAGAAGGAATTTTTGATATGGATTTTACGACCAAAGAATTATTAAAGCGTTATGTGAAATTGGCTATCGGACAGCCGTTTGCGCCGATTTTGCTGAATATATTGGTAACGAGCGTGTGTGATATGCGCTGCACACATTGTTTTTTCACCGAAGAACTCGACGACCGACCGCGTAAGAAACTGCAAATGAAAACCGACGAAATCGAGAAGATTTCCGAAACGCTGGGCGGCAATCTGGGCGTTTTGATTCTGGCGGGCGGCGAGCCGTTTACGCGCAAAGATTTGCCGGAAATCTGCAACGCTTTTTATCGCAATAACAAATTAGACTCGGTTTATCTGATGTCGAACGGGCAGATTCATCCGCGAATTTTCCCGGATGTAACGCGAATTTTGCAGGAAAATCCGAATCTTAATGTTACGATTGCGCTCGGCATTGACGGGATGAAGGACGCGCACGAAAAGATTCGCCGCAAAGAAGGCAGTTGGGACAAAGCGATTCACACGGCGCGGACTTTGAAGGAGATGAAAAAAGAATTTCCGAATCTCGATGTCCAAACCTGCACCTGCGTAATGGCTTCCAACGAAGAGACGATTTTCGATTGGTATGACTTTCTGAAACACGATTTGAAGCCGGATAAAGTCAACATCAATTATATTCGCCCGCCGTCGGCTGATCCGAATGAATTGAATTTCGACCATCAGCGTTACGCGCAATTGTCGCAGATGATTCTCGACGACACGCGCAACGCGGTCTTGAAAAACAATTACGGCGGCGATGCCGGATTTTTCAAAGGCGCGATTGACCTTTATATGCACGACCTGATCGCCAAAACCAAGGAAACCGGCGAGCCGCAAATGACTTGTTACGCGGGAACCGCCGGAGCCGTAATCTTTGACGAAGGCACGATTTCGTCGTGTGAAAATTTGGAAGCGACCGGAAATTTACGCGATTTCGATTGGGATTTCGGCAAAGCGTGGAACTCGCCCGCGATGGTTGCCCGCCGCAAAAAAGCGAAAAACGGCTGTTTCTGCACCCACGAATCGAATTCCTATTATCCGAGTTTGCCGTTTAATCCGAAGCACCTGATTCAAATCAAAAAACTCGAAAAACAAATGCGAAAAGCCAGTCAACAGATGGCAAGCGTCGCGCCGCAAAAGGAAACCGTCGCTGCCGAAGCCTAGAATAAATGCAAGTTTCGCCCGAATCCATTTTAGAAATGCCGAATGCGTTTTTGCTCGTTGATAAAGTCAAATCCAGACTTGCCGACGGGCAGAAACAGCGGCGGCATTTTTATAAAATCGTTGAAGAAAATAAAAAAACGGAATTTATCAACGGCGAAATCGTTTTTCACTCGCCCGTCAGATTACAGCACAACAGCGCGACGAAATTGCTTTGTAAGTTGCTCGACACTTTCGTTATCAAACATAAACCCGGCTTTGTCGGCATCGAAAAGATTATGATTTCGCTGACGCGCAACGATTACGAACCCGACCTGTGTTTTTTCGGCAATGACAAGGCGAAGAACTTCAAACAAAAACAAGTTCAGTCTCCCGCGCCCGATTTCGTCGTCGAAGTTCTATCGGATTCAACCGCGAAGAATGACCGGGAAACTAAATTTGAGGATTACGCGGCACACGGCATCGGAGAGTGTTGGATTGTTGACGCGGAAAACGAAACGGTTGAACAATACTTTTTGTAGAATGAACGATACGAGCTTTTGTTAAAAGCCAAAGACGGCACGATTGAAAGCGTTGCGCTGCCGAAATTCAAAATTCCGGCGCGGGCGATTTTCGACGAAAACGAAAATCTGGAAGCGTTGACTGAATTAATTGCAGGCTGATACGTTCAGTTACAATAGGTGGCGATAAAAATTTGCCGTCAATTAGAAATACCAACCTCTTAATGCCAAACACAACACCGAAAATACTGATAATTTCTTCCGACACCGGCGGCGGACATCGTTCAGCGGCGCAGGCTCTGGTCGAAGGCATCAACCGCGTTTGGGAAGGCGATTCCAAAGTCGTGCGGGTTATTAAAGCCGTCGAAGACTCACATAAATTTACGCAGAGGGGTGTAGCCGTTTACAACTGGATTCTGCGAAACAGGCAGCCCTGGATGAAGTATTTCTACTGGTTCGTCAACCGTTACCGACCGGAGACGCGCCCGTTTTTTCTTGACCGCTGCATCTTTTATTTGAAGGATTCTTTTGAGAAATGGTGTCCGCACATCGTCGTCAGCGTTCATCCGATGACGCAGCATATTCTTGCCAGATTACTGAGGGAATTGAACTTAGCCGATCAAATTCCACTTGTTACCGTCGTTACCGATCCGTGTTACGGTTTCTGGAAAGGCTGGGCGTGCGATGACGTTTCGCTTTATTTGGTCGCCAACGAAGACGCGCGGCGGCAACTGATTGATTACGGAATCGTGCCGGAGAAGATCAAAATTTCCGGCATTCCGGTTCATCCGAAGTTCCACGAAGTCAACGAAAAAGACGCGCAGAAAGCCCGCGAATCCTTCGGTTTGAATGCCGATAAATTTACCGTGTTCGTCAACGCCGGCTGGGTCGGCGGCGGCAACATTCCGCAGATTTTCCGCGAATTAGTGCGCGGCGAACTCGACGTGCAGGCGATTTTTCTCGCCGGTAAAAACGAAGAATTGCGAATCGAAGCCGAAGCATTGGCGAAAACGGCAAAGTTTCCCGTTAAAGTCATCGGTTACTCAGATGAAATCGAAAAATTGATGCAGTCGGCGAACGTGATGATTTCCAAGCTCGGCGGTTTGACGACGTTTGAAGCGTTAGCGTGTCGTCTGCCGATTATCGCCGACGCGACGACCGCGCCGATGCCGCAGGAAGCCGGAACGGTGAATATGATCGCCAAACGCGGCGCGGGAATTTTGTTAAAAAAAGCCGCCGACATCGTGCCGACGATTCAGAGTCTGCTTTCCGATTCCGACCGATATTCGGCGATGAAAGCCGCCACGATAAATTTAGCCGTTCCGAATTCGACGGAGATGATTGTGCGGGAAATCGCGGCTCTGCTGCCGCAAAATCGAACGGTCGTCGTTGAGGCGGCGCGGGCGGGAGCATAAAAAGATGAAGCCAAAAACATCAATTTCCGGCTTTTTGCTGATTTTGTTTTGCGTCATCGGCGTTTCGGCGCAGAAGGCGAAAATCGAAAGCGTATATACCGGATTAAATACGAACGGCTGCAAAACTCTGGAACAGTTCGACGAAGGCGCAGGCTGGTATCGCGGCGAATGTCCGGGCATCGGCGGCTACAAACTGCAAGTTACGGAAGGCGATATTCGGCAGTCAATTGATGTCGTCGCGCCCGGAAAAAAGAAGTATGAACTAGACTTTATGGGCAATGTTTCGTCGGCTTTTTCCAGCGTCGGAGAGAAAGCCGAGTGGCGCGTAACGCGCAGGGGCAAAACCGTTGCGCCGACGGCTTTGATCGTTCGCTACAACGCCAGCGAAAACGGCGAAGACGCGACTATTCTGACTTCTTATCTGATCGTTACGAAGATTACCAAAACTCGAATCTGCGTAACCGATGTCGTTAAACCCGGCACAAATGCCAATGAAGAAGCCCGCCAACTCGCCGATTTGTCAGCAAACAAACCGTGCAAAGTTCCGGCAAATTAGACTTCACAAAGAGCTGTGCGTCTGAATTAAAAGGCGAAAGTGAGCGGAAAATTATTCCAAACTTACGCCTTTTTAATTTTACCTTTTATCTGCTTTTTGCCTTTTCCCGCGCAACTGCCTTAAACTCTTAAGAATCTATCTGGAGAAAAAATACGTGGCTCTTTTATTGGAAGGAAAACGCGCCTTTGTTTCGGGCGGAACACGCGGCATCGGCGCGGCAATTTGCGAAGTTTTCGCCCGCGAAGGCGCGGATGTCGCTTTTAATTATCATTCGAGCGACGATTTAGCCGAAGAGGTTAAAAAGAAAATCGAAGCGCACGGACGCAAAGCGTTGGCTTATAAAGTTTCCGTAACCGACCGTATCGGGATGAAGCGCATCGCCCGCGAAATCAAAGATACGTGGGGCGCGATCAATGTTTTGGTTAACAACGCCGCCGTCAACAAACCCGACAATTTTGCGACGACCACCGATAAATCGTGGGATTGGGTCGTGGACACGAACGTCAACAGCCTTTTCGCCGTCACGAAA
>JAYVGL010000310.1:0-2670 GCA_043772175.1 Pyrinomonadaceae bacterium
AAATCATACTTATCAATTTTAGTGTTCGCCGGAATCATCACATCGAAAACGACCGCCGTTTTTTCGCCTTTTTTCTGCAAATCGAAATCAGCCGCCGCCGGATTGGAAGTCCAGCCGCCGGGCAAATCGAGCTTCGCCGAACCTTTTGTCGGGCGCGGCGCGTTGTTCGTCACCGAGACGACGAGCTTTTGTTTCTGCGCTTTGTTTGAAACGGGAACGATTAACAGATTCGTGTCGAGCGCGATGTTAACCAGCGGAACGACGTTTAAATCACGCCGCAGTTCGCCGCGAATTTGGTCGGCGTAACGATATTGAACGGGCTGTGAAACGGTTATTTCAACGCCGCCGATTTCCATCAAGACGCTGGCGGCAGCCAAAGGATTTTGAAACGGCGCATTCTTTACGGCATCGTTCGCCGTCCAATCGAATCGAAAATTACGACGCGGTTTCTCCAGCCAATACGGCTGCGTCAAAGCTGCTCCGACGGGAGCCGTCAATTTGAAATATGCTGAGTTTGAAGCAACTTCCGGTCTCGAAAAAAACGAACTTCCCGACGGTTTCGGCTCAACCGCATTTTCGGCTTTCCAACCGGACGGCGTATCAAGGGAAACATTTTTAATCTGCGCCGCACCGCCGAAAATTTTGACCGAAACGCCGGTCGAGTCACCCGCGACCATCGTTTCCGTTTCGCTCAGAGCGTCAACGACGACTCCGGCGGCGGTTTGCAGAGCTTTGGAAAATTCGCGCTCCTTTTCGGCGAGCAGAGTTTTGGTGTAAGGATTCTGCGTCGAATCTTTGGCTTCCCGCGCCTGTTTCACCCCTTTCGCCAATGTCGGCACGATTTTTTGCGGCAAATAAGCATCGTATTCCTTCAAAGCCTTTTCCGCCGTGTCCTGCAAATCGGATAATTTGTCCGACAAACCGTTTTCGGAATTATCGGTTAATTTGGCGATTCCTTTAATTGAAGTATCAATGCCGTCGAAAATATCGTTTTCCTTGCCGGAAGTTTTAACGGTCGAGTCGAGCAGCCGTTCGCCAGAAGATTGACTGCCGCGCCGTTCGGTTGAACCCATTTCCTGTGATTTGTGCTGACTTCTGCCTTCGGCGGCGATTTCAGCGTAAGAACGTCCGATCAGCGGATCATATTCGCCGGTATCAACTGAAATATTCGCCGGTTCACCATTCGCGGCAGCGGCAAATCCCTGCCCGACATAAAGTTTTTTAGCCTGCCACGGCAGCAATCCTTCGGCGATTTGTTCGGGAAATTGATTCGGGTCGGCGGCGGCTTTGTAAGCCAGCGGCGTTAAATATCCGGCGAGTTGATGATGTCCGTGACCGTCCGCCGGTGTTCCCTGAAAACGAGAAATGATAACCATCGGGCGAAACGTGCGGATGGCGCGAACCATATCGCCTAAAGTTTCTTTTTCGCCCCAGATTCGCGTCGCTTCCGCCCGTGTTTTGGAAAACCCGTAATCCATCACGCTCGTAAAAAATTGCTGTCCGCCATCGAGCCGCCGCGCCTGCAAAAGCTCTTCCGTCCGAATCACGCCGAGCGGTTCAAACAATTCTGCGCCAATGACGTTCTGCCCGCCTTCACCGCGATTTAACGCCAGATAAGCCGTTCGCGCATTTCTGCCGCGTGCCAGATAAGCGATCAAATTTGAATCTTCGTCGTCGGGATGTGCGCCGGTGTGCATCGCGCTCGCCGTCGTTTGCAGCCGTTTGATTTGCTGTCCCAATCCAATCGCGCCGTTATCATAAATTGGGCGCACCTGAGCATTTATTTGTGTCAGGCAAAAAAATTGTAAAATCAAAGCCGAAAAACATACAAAACTAATTGAACGTCGCATAAAAACTCGCATAAATTTTATTTTTCGACGGCAACTTTGTTTGAATTGCCGAACGGATATTCGCCGCGCCGGTATGAACGGGCGAAATAGATTATCAATCCAAGAACGATCAAAACGGCAGCGTAACGCATTTCCTTCTGAAAATTCGGACGCATAAAAAGCACATACAAAAAGCCGAGAATCGCAATCAGCGCGGGCATCGGATACAGCCACATTTTGAACGGGCGCGGCATATCGGGTTTCGTTTGCCGCAAAATCATTACGCCGACGATCTGCGCCAGAAACTGAATGATGATGCGAATCACGACCAGCGCGGCGATCACGTCCGCCAGTTTCAGAAAACAAAACAAAGCGGCGATGGAACCCATTATCAAAAGCGAAACGTATGGAAAATGATGTTTCGGGTGAATTTTCGAGAAGACCTTAAAATAATTGCCGTCGAGTGCCGCCGCATATGGCACGCGCGAATATCCGAGCAGCAAGGAAAAAACCGACGAAAACGCCGTCCACATCACTAAAATCGTTACAACGATTCCCGCCGTATGTCCGTAAAGTCTTTCCATAAAAGCGGAAATTACATAACGACGGGCATCGGAATTGGCGGTTTCGCTGAATTCGCGCCACGGAATCACGCCCAAGATAGCGATGTTCATCACGATATAAATTAACGCGACGAGCGCAATCGAAAGCATAATCGAGCGCGGAATCGTTTTTCCGGGGTCTTTTACTTCACCGGCGAAAAAACAGACGTTGTAATAGCCCCAATAATCATAAACCGCAATCAGCAGAGCCGCGCCGAGTCCTAAAAAGAAATTTGAGT
>JAYVGL010000311.1:0-5311 GCA_043772175.1 Pyrinomonadaceae bacterium
TGTTCGAGCAACTCGAATTGCGGTTTGGTTAAATCAGTCGTATACGCCATCATCAAAGTAGAAACGATTTCCCATTAAACTGCAAACAGGTTCTATAGATGAGATTGCCGACTTTTGACGGAAAAAATGTAAAATATACGAATGATTTTATATTTTATGAGAAACTTTTTTTCGGCAGCGATTTTAACGCTGCTCATTTCGGTTTCGTTTCCGGCACAGGAACAGATGGGCGGCGTTTCGACCGGCGAAGCGAAAACTTACGCCTCAAAACGCACCACCGGAATCGTTGACGCGAAGGCTCCGAAAGTTTTTGAAGATGCGACGCAGAAAACGGATTTGAAAAATTTTCGATGCGTCTCCGGCGAGAAAAATAAAAGCTATATTCTAGAATCAACCGCCTGCACCGTCGCCGTTTTCGACTACGACAACGACGGTAAACCGGATATTTATTTGCTCAACGGCTCGACGATGAACGCCGAACTCGGCAAAGAAAAACCGCCGAAATCCGCGCTTTATCGAAATTTAGGCGATTGGAAATTTGAAAACGTCACGGACAAAGCCGGTGTCGCCAACGAGCGTTGGGGAATGGGCGTGGCGGTCGGCGATTACAACAACGACGGTTTCGCGGACGTCTTCGTCGGCAATTACGGGACTTCACGGCTGTATAAAAACAACGGCGACGGCAGCTTTACGGACGTTGCGCCGAAAGTCGGACTCGACATCAAGGGTTGGCACACGGGCGCGGCTTTCGGCGACTACGATAAAGACGGGCGACTTGATCTGTTCGTGCCGGCGTATGTTGATTTCGATTTGAAAAATCTACCGCCGTCGCCGCTCGACGCGGGCAAGGATTCGGCGACGAAAAATCCGTGTCAGTTTCGCGGACAGCCCGTAATGTGCGGACCGCGCGGTTTGAAAGGCGCGAAAGATACGCTTTTTCGACAGAAAAGCGACGGGACCTTTGAAGACGTTTCCGTGAAAGCGAAAGTTACCGACGACGGCGATTATTACGGATTTTCCTCGGTTTTCGCCGACGTTGACGATGACGGCGACTTGGACTTGCTGGTCGTCAACGACTCGACACCGAAACAGCTTTATATCAATCAGGGCGACGGAACTTTCGAGGAAACCGGCTACGCTTCGGGCATCGCGCTTAACGAAAACGGGCGCGAACAAGCCGGAATGGGTTTAGCGGTCGGCGATTATGACAACGACGGGCGCGTTGATTTTCATATCACGAATTTCTCTGACGACTCGAATACGCTTTATCGCAACGACGGCGACGGAAATTTCACCGACATCACTTTTCAAACCGGTTTGGGCGAACCGTCCGTGCCGTTTCTCGGTTGGGGAACTTCGTTTTTGGATTTCGACAACGACGGCTGGAAAGACATTCTCGTCGCCAACGGTCACGTTTATCCGCAGGTTGATAATTTTCAGTGGGGAACGAGTTACGCGCAACAATTATTACTTTTCCGCAATCAGCAGTTGGACGCAAAAACCAATCGCGTCAAATTTGAAAGAATCGGCGCGGCGGCGAACAGTCCGCTCGCCGAATCGTGGACGGCTCGCGGAATGGCGGTTGCCGACTTCGACGGCGACGGAAAACTGGATGTCATCATTAACAACATAGACGGTGCGCCGTGTTTGATGAAGAATGTTTCAGCCAACTCAAAACACTGGCTGGCTTTGAAATTGGTCGGCGATTCGGCGAAGAAAACGCCAAAAGATGCGGTCGGCTCAATCGTCTACGCGACCGCTGGAGGTATGCGGCAGCGATTCGATCTGACGAGCGGCGGCGGTTACGCGTCGCAGAACGAGCAGACGATTCACATTGGTTTGGGCGATGCCGTAAAAATTGACGCGCTCGAAATAATCTGGGCGAACGGACAGCGCGAAAAAATCGCGGTTGACAAAGTTGACCGCTTGCTGACGATCCGACAGAACGCCGGAAAATAAATGCTTAATGTTGGTGTGCGCCGTCAGATTTTACGGTGCAAGCAGAGTGAACGGATAAAACGGCAGATTTCGCAAAATGAAAAAAGCCGCGACGACGAACAAAAAAATATATGTCGCGGCGGGATAAAAAATCTTCCACGAAAGCCCGCGACCTCTGACCGCCGTTAAAAACAGCGAAACCGACAAATAAGCAAATATCAATCCGAAAACCGGCAGCAGCGCGTTAAATCGCAGCGCGGAAACGACATCGCCCTGAAAAAGCGCGTGAAATCCGCGTGTCAAACCGCAGCCCGGACAGTTCAAACCCGTCAGCGCGTGAAGCGGGCAGGCGGGGAAAAATCCGGCGGTCGTCGGATTGAAGTAAGCGACGAGAGATGCGCCCGCGCCGATTGCGAAGATTCCTGTCGCTGCTAAAACTCTTTCAATTGTCGAGTTGATTTCCGGCATTATCTACTTTTGAGAATGATTATTAACAGCCTGCGAGTTTCGTCGTCGCTTTCCATTGTGCGCTTTTTCTTTTCAAAATTCGCCGCCATATTTTTGAGTGCGGCGGCGAGTTCCGCCGAAGCACCGCCGGGCGCGTTTTTCGCAAATCGTCTAACGGTTTGCGCGGCGTTAGCGCGTTCGTCCGGGTTGCGAAAAAGTTGAAAAGCGCGGCTCAAATCCAAACCCAAATTAAATTGCCACAAACCTAATTCATCATTTCCCAAACGACTTTGCAGCGCGGCGACGAGCGTTTGCGCGAGCGCAATTTGTTCGGCGGTCGGTGGCGGCGGCACACTCAAACGACTTCGCACCACCGCCGAACTCTGCCTTGTTTCGTTCGACGTT
The DNA here is from genome assembly GCA_043772175.1 of Pyrinomonadaceae bacterium. GTDB lineage: Bacteria > Acidobacteriota > Blastocatellia > Pyrinomonadales > Pyrinomonadaceae. The sequence continues at coordinate 2,791 of JAYVGL010000311.1, forward strand.
CCGGTTGAACTTTTGGTGATGGGCGATTGAGAAACGAAAATCGGCGGCGACGGCGGCGATTGGTTGCGTCCGATTTCACTCAACTTTTCCAACATCTGCCGCTCGTCCGTCCACTCCGGCGCGAAAGCCTTCGCCGCTGTCGGAATCGAAAAATACGAAGCGGGCAGTTGTCCGATCAAGCTCAAACCGTAACCGATTCTCGTCCAACCCGCTTTTTGAATTGTAAAATTGTAGGTCAAAATTCCTTCGACTTTGACGGCGTTTCCGTTCGAGTCGCGGGCGATGCGAAATTTCGTGTGCTGCGCTGCATCTTCGCCAACTGTTCTCAGTAAAGAATGACCTTCAATCGCTTTTGCCGAAATCACATTACCTTCTTCATCAATTGTAATTTGGACGCGCACCGCGCCTTCCACGCCGGCTTGCTGCGCTTCAGGCGGATAGACGGGTTTGGCGATATAGATGGCGGTGCTTTTGACCGTGCCTTTGACGTTGCCGACGCTGAAAAGTTCGGGCGCGTCGCCGTTTGTTTTGTCCTTTAAAATCGGCGCGGTGAGTTGCGCCGAAGCGTTTGATAAACCGAAACTCAAAACCACAATTAAAATGAAGGAAAATTTGTTTCGCATTGCTGAAAGCTCCTTTTTGAGTTGTGAACCAGAAGTATGAAGCAGATTCGCCGAAAATGTATGAAATTTAACTTGCCATCTGCATAAACAACGCGTCGGCGGCGATTTTGCGGTTCAGGTTGACGGCGAGTTTTTCGCGCAGTGTTTCGATTTCGGCGAGCCACGCGGCGAGTTTTTTGGTGGCGGATTTACCGGCGAATTTTTGTAAATCGGCGATTATGTCGAGATTGATTAAAAGTTTTTCGCCCGCGCCGCTGCGGATTGTCCAGACATCGTGAATCAGGTTTTGCAGTATGTCGAGGCGCGTTTCAAATTCGTCTTTGTTTTTTGCGTCGTTCATTTCTTCGGCGATTTTTAAGAGTTCGGCGCGGTCTTCTTTGATTAAAACGCTTTCCAAGACTTTCAGCATCGCGGCGCGGCTGACGCGGAATTTCTCCAAATCGTTTTCAACGGCGTTTCCTAATTTACCGTCGGAAAGTCTGGCTGATAAAGCAGCATCGGCGGGCGCGAATTCTTTGCTTTTTATCAGATAATCTTCGATTTCCTTCGTCGCAATCGGCGCGAAACGCAGAGTTTGACAGCGCGAACGAATCGTCGGCAGAAGCGCGTCAGGGCGCGAAGTTATCAGAAAAAGATGCGAGACGGCGGGCGGTTCTTCCAAAGTTTTGAGCAGTGCGTTGGATGCCGAATCGTTCATTTTGTCGGCATCGTCAACGATAAAAAAACGCGCCGCCGCTTGAAACGGGCGAAAATTCGCCTCCGTTTCCAGATTACGAATCGCATCAACCAGAATGTTTTTGTTGTAGGGTATGATCAAACCGATGTCGGAATGTTCGCTGAAAATGACTTTTTTAAATGCGTCGCGGTCGTCCGCTTTCGGAAAAGTAAATCGCTCGGCGCGGCGGCAGTCGGCGCAGACATCGCAGGCTTCGGAATTTTTTGGATTTCGGCAGACGAAAGATTTGGCTAATTCAAGGGCGAAACGCTTTTTTCCGATGCCGTCTTGACCGGCGAAAAGCAGCGCATTCGGCACGCGCTTCGCTCGAATCAGCCGCTGCAAAACGTCTTTGATGTGATCGTTGCCGATGAGTTTGTCGAACATAAAATCTAACGGATAATTGATGATGAATAATTTAGAAATCCTCTTCAATTACCAATTATCCATTACCCAAAAATTCCGCCGCGATTTCGACGACGCGCGTCTGGATTTCGCTGGTCGAGCCGTTTGCGTCAATGACGCGGAATCTTTCGGGTTCGTTCGCCGCGATTTTCAGATAAGATTCGCGGACGCGCTCGTAAAAAGCGGAATTTTCCTTGTCCATCCGGTTTTTCTGCTCGCCCGCATCGCTGCGCGAAGCCGTTCGCATCAAAGCGGTTTGCACGGGCAAATCGAAAAAAAGCGTCAAATCCGGTTTCAGTCCGCCGGTGGCGAGTTCGATCACTTGATTGACGGTCGCTTCGGCGAAACCGCGTCCCGAGCCCTGTTATTGTATGTATACTCGATATACTCGAAATCTTAATCAGTAAAATCAAATGAAAATGTAATTAATAACCGTTTTACTATTTAATTACTTTGGCGCAAATGCTTTTTGATTTCTGTATCAAATACATTATAGATGGTATTTAATTCTATATTAAACTCTGAATTAATGTTTATGATTCCTTATGCTTTTATTAAGTTCTTCATTTTAGCGCAAAAAATTAAGACAGGTAAATTCGGTGAAACCGTTTTCAGTGACATGTAATTTCCTAATAAAAATTACTGTATACAAATGTTAACCATCTCAGAAATCATTTTGTAAGAGCGTGTTTGGAAATTCAGGAAAGGTCAACCGAAACGGTTAAACTGTTTCTGCAATGAAAAGAAAAACCTATCCGTCTGACCTCTCCGATGAGCA
>JAYVGL010000312.1:0-3107 GCA_043772175.1 Pyrinomonadaceae bacterium
CCAACTTCGACAATATCGTAAGGCTGTAACAATATATCTTTTTGCTCGCCTTTTTTGATTGTATCGTAATTGACGCTGAGTATTTCACGGTCTTTTGAATTCGGCTTCAAACGATAGATTTTTATGTCTTTCGTTTTAGCCTGACGATTGACACCGTTCACTTTAGCGATAGCATCCATCAAAGTCGTGCCGCCTTCCTTCAACAAAATTCCCTGCGGCGCGGTGACTTCGCCGGTAATGTAAACCGGACGCGCTTTCTGGACGATAATCACGTCGCCCGACTGAATTATCGGATTATATTCGTTTTTTCCCTCACGAAGATTAGCTAAACTGAACATCTTTGAAGGCACATCAGAAGTGTTGTCCGATATAGGTTTCCAATCCGTAGCTTCATTCTTCTCCGAACACATCGGCTGCTGAGTGCGAAAAATTTGAATCATTCCGTCAGCATCTTCGGTAACGCTGCCGGCTTGCGACAGCAAATCTAGCAGACGGGCTTCGCGACGCAGTTCGACCTGCTGCGGACTGCGAACTTCGCCGGTGACGATGACCGGCGGACGGCTTTTACGCTCAACGACTCGAACACTAATCTGCGGAGTTTTCAAATACCTTGCCAACGCCTGTTTGACATCGGCGCGAAGTTCTTTCTCCGTGCGGCATTTCGCCTGAATCGGTCGGTCGAGAAAAGGAATTTGCAGTCTGCCGTCCGTGTCAACTTCGGCGGTAAAATCAAAGTCCGATTCGCCCAGAACTTTGCCGGTGACGACATCGCCGACACCGACCAGATAGCCGCTTGAATCAGTATCAGACTGCGGAATAAGCGGCGTTTGCTGTCCGAAACCAATCTGCGCCAAACCGAGCGTCAGAACGCCTATCAACCATAATTTTGTGTTCATAAAAACCTCTTTCGTGATGTATAATTTCACCGTTGCCAAGAATAGCTTACAATTGCGTTTGATTCAACTTGTTATTTCAACGGTTGCATTGTAAATCGGGCTGCGGTCAGACTATTGACTGTTTTAATTTTGCCGGGTAATTTAAATTTATAACTTTTTCGACAAAATAATGAGTTTTCCTAAATATTCGCGCGTTGAAGAGCGTTTGTGGTTTCTGCATCGTCCGGTTCAGTTAATAGCCGATGTGTTTGTTTTATGCGGCGCATTTTTTCTGGCGTATCTGTTGCGGTTTGATTTTGCACTCAGCGAATATTATTTTGACACCGCGCTCAATCAGCTTCCATTCGTCGTTTTTATTCAATTCGCCTCGCTGTTTTTGGTCGGCGCGTATTCGATTATCTGGCGTTACGTCAGCCTCGACGACATCAGAGCGTTTCTCAAAGCCGCATTTATTTCCGGTGTTATTTTAGTGTTAATCAGGCTTTTGGTTTCGAGCGAACAGTTTTCGCGCTGGCAGGTTCCGCTTTCGATTATTGTTTACGACACGGGTTTGGCTTTCGCCGGACTTTTGGCTCTCCGGGTTTTGCGCCGTTTCTTTTATGAAATCTCCGAAAAGCGTAATTTCCAAATCGGCAAACGCCGTCTGAAACCGAAAACCACATTGTTCGTCGGCGCGGGCAGAATCGGTGCGCTGGCAGTCAGAGATGTTTTGGGACGCGCTGACGCTGAACTGGAAGTGAAAGGCTTTATTGACGACGACCGGCGCAAAAAAGGCGGCAGCGTCGGCGGCATTAAAGTTCTCGGCACGACCGACGATTTGGCGCGACTGGTTGACGAACTGCACATCGAACAGGTCGTCATCGCCATTGATCAGGCGCAGGGCAAAGATATTCGCCGCGTTTTGGACATCTGCCGCGAAATCTCCGTCAAAGCGCGAATCGTGCCGAGTTTGCACGAAATTATTCACGGTCGCGTGCAGATCAGCCGCATTCGAGACGTGCAGATCGAAGACCTTTTAGGGCGCGAAACCGTTCGGCTCGACGACGAAAATTTACACGCTTTTTTGACCGATAAAGTCGTAATGGTGACAGGCGCGGGCGGCTCAATCGGTTCGGAACTCGTGCGACAGGTTGCCGAATTTAACCCGAAACTTCTGCTTTTAGTTGAAAGAACCGAATTCGCTTTGTTTCAAATCGAGCGCGAACTTGCCAAAGAGTTCCTCAACTTAAATTATCTGCCGCTAATCGCCGACATCGGCGACGAAGCGCGGATGCGCGAAATTTTCACCGAATATCAGCCGACCGTCGTGTTACACGCCGCCGCGCACAAACACGTCCCGTTGATGGAAGCCAACCCGACCGAAGCGATTAAAAACAATGTGCTGGCGACCAAAATAATCGGCGAACTGGCGGGCAAATTCGGTGTTAAAGATTTCGTTTTAATTTCGACCGACAAAGCCGTCAACCCGACATCCGTAATGGGCGCGTCAAAGCGCGTGGCGGAAATCGTTTTGCAGGATTTGAACCGAATTTATCCGACTAATTACGTCGCCGTCAGATTCGGAAACGTGCTTGGTTCAGCCGGTTCGGTCGTGCCGATATTCCGCGAACAAATCTTAAAGGGCGAAGCGATCACCGTCACCGACCCGGAAATGACGCGCTATTTTATGACGATTCCCGAAGCGTCGGCGTTGGTTTTACAGGCGGGCGCAATCGGCAAAGGCGGCGAGATTTTCATTCTCGATATGGGCAGTCCCATCAAAATTCTCGCGCTCGCCGAAGATATGATTCGGCTTTCGGGACTTCAGCCTTACGAAGATATTGACATCGTTTTCACCGGCGTTCGCAAAGGTGAAAAACTGTTTGAAGAACTGGAAATCACCGGCGAAAATCTTTTGAAAACGACGCATCCGAAAATTTTCATCGGCAAAATCGCCGACTATTCCGGCGAAGAAGTTGCCAACATCGTCGGCAATTTCCGCCAAGCCGTCGAAGCCAACGACACGGCAAAGATTCGACATCTGTTCAATCATTTTTTGCCCGAAGCGAAAATTTTCGAAGACAAAAAAGCCTTGCTGACAGCCAAAACCGCTTCACCTGAAAACGGCATCAAATCGCAAACGTCGGCGTTTGAAACTTAATTCAAAAATTCTAAATTTGGAATCACACCTTTATTTGTTGTTTTTCGGTTGTAGTGATTTATAATCATCAA
>JAYVGL010000313.1:0-2997 GCA_043772175.1 Pyrinomonadaceae bacterium
ACCGTCAGCACGACATCGTTGACGCTGCCGTTCAAAACCGTCCGAATCGTCCGCGCATCTTTGAAAGAAAATTCGCTCCACGCCAAACGGCGCGTCCCCGAACATTTTCCGTTAAACGGCAGCAGCGGCGCGGGTGTCAGCACGGCGGGTAACACGCCGCTGATATGCGGCAACGCTTCGACGGTCTGCGGATTGGTCAGCGTCGAACCTAACTGCATCAATCCCATCTGCATATCCGTCAGACGGTTGATGCCTTCCTGCATTCCGCCGATCAACGACTCGAAAAGCCGTTGGAGCGGTTCTTTAATCGGCTTTTCGACTTTTACCGTTTCCGGTTTCGGCGGCAAAACCGGCGTGTTTGGCGAGATGTCGAACAGGATTTTCAACAGATCAACGCCCGAAATGCCGTCCACCATACAATGATGAATTTTTATAATCAACGCCGAACGTCCGCTTTCGTAGTTTTCGATAACGTGAAATTCCCAGAGCGGTTTCGACCTGTCCATCACGGTCGTCAAGGTTTCGCCGGCGAGTTTGATTAAATCTTTTTGGTTTAAGGCTTTCTTTTGTTTGACTTTGAAAATGTGATTTTCGATGTCGAAATCATCGTCCGTCTCCCAGGTCGGATGCCCGATTAAAAAAGGATCGGGAACGACTTTTTGCAGATAGCGCGGGACGAGATGCAGACGGTCGCCGATGTGCTTGATTAAGTTGCGGCGCGTGATTTTGCCTTCAAAAATACTTGTCGAGCCGATGTGCAGCGGGCATTCCTTTTTTTCCAGATAAAGAAACGCCGCGTCGAGCGAGGTCAGACGATGATTTAATTCTGGCTGTTTCATATCTGTTTAGGATTCAAGATTCAGGATTCAAGATTCAAAATCACAAAACAAATTATAATCCTGAATTCTAAATCTTGAATCCTAAGTCCAACTATTGCTCCGTAAATCCCGTAATGTCATACGACATCGCAATCAGATCGTGCGTTTTGTCGTGGCGGTCAATAACGTAATCGGCAAGCAGAGCTTCGATTTTAAAGCCGAGCTTTTCAAAAACCTGAATCGCGCCTTTTTGTTCGGCAGCCATTCGTGCGACGACTTTCTGCAAACCTAAATCTTCGGCTTTGACGAAAAGTTCGCCCGCCAAAAGATTACCCAAACCTTTGCCGCGCACTTCCGGCGACAGCAGTAAAATGATCTCGCCGAGATGCCGCGACCAAAACTGTTCGGTTTGCATCAAACTGCCGTGTCCGACGAGTTTATCGTTCGCCTCGACTAGAATCGTGTGCCAGTTCCCTTTTTCGATGCGCTTCGTCCAATTTTCGACAAACGCCTCGTCGGTGATGTCGAATGACAGAAACAGCAAATCGTTTTCCGGCAAAAGCCGCGCGAATTCCAAAACCGTCGCTTGATCGGCGGCGGTCATCAAACGCAGCGTGATATTCGTGCCGCCGACTTTTTTCGTCCAGGGATATTTTCTTTTAGTCGCCGCTTGTCTCGCCATCTTTTTATTTTAATCGTTGAGAAAATTCTGACCGCGAAAAATATAAGATAAACGAAATAAAATCATCTGTTTTAATTTTCAGCATATTTCGTGTTTTTCGCGGGCAAATAATTATTTTTTGTCTTTACTTGCCGCGCCGAAAATCGGCATCTGCGTCGCCAAATCGAGCCAGCGTTTTTGAATTTCGACGTAACTGCTCATCGTCTGCTGCGCGAAATCCGCGACCGCCGAAACGGGCGATGCGTTGTCCAGCTTCAGGTTTTGTTTGAGCATCGCCACCATATCTTTATTCTGCTTTTCCGCAAAATTGAGCCACGCCGTTCGCATATTAACCAGCGTTTCCAAGCCTTTGCCCGCCGTCGCCTGTGCCGTGCCGAGCGTATTCTCACCGCCGAAGTTCGCGCCCGACTGAACCGTCTGCATCAGCTTTTCGCCTTGCTGCAGCGCAATTTCCGACCATTGTTTCTGCGCCTGAACAAAGCCTTCAACGCCTTGCTTTGCCCAATTCGCTAAAGTTTCCGCCGGCGCGTTGTTCGACATTCCCATTACTTCGGAAACGGTTTTGACGACGAGCGCGGTTTGCTGCGTGGTCAATTCGAGCCACATTCTCTGCGCTTCGACTAATTGATTGACAATCATTCGAGCGAAATCGTTCGGAGCCTGCGCCGCACTGCCGACCGCTGCCGCCGCTGTTTTCGGAGCTGATTTTTGTTCGGAGCGGTTGGTTTTAGTTTGCTTCGGAGCGGTTTTCAGAGCGGCTGTTTTCGCTTGTGCCGGCGGCTTTTTCGGCGCGGCTTTCGCTTTTGGTTTTGCCGCAGACTGTGTTTTGACAGCGGCTTTCGGTTTCGCTTTGGTTTTCGCCGCTGGTTTGGCGGTTTCCCGGGTTTTCGCTTCAGCCTTTGTTTCGACTTGCGGCGCGTCGTTCACGGTTTTCTTTTCTTCTGCCATTGTTTTATCGGAAGCCGTTTCGGAAGACGGCGTTATTTATTTGATATTTGACCTTTAAATATAAAAAAGTCTGTGATTTATGACAACCACAGACTCGCTAATTTCGTTAAAAAACTATTTCGTCGCCGCTTTCGCCTGCTTGTTCAGATTTTCAACCGATCCCTCGACGTTCGTGTAAAGGTTTTTGCCGAGTTCGACGACTTCTTTCTGCAAAGGCAGTTCCAGTTTGCCGGCGGCTTTAATAAGATTTTCGCCGGTCGTGGAAAACAATTGAATCCAGTCTTGACGAATTTGCAAGGTCGCGTCCCAGTAATTTTTCGCCACTTTCAACATTTCGACATTCGCGTTGTAACCGGCAACATACATTCCTTCGACGTAGTTGTTAGTCAGTTCCGCCGTCTGCACCGCACCTTTTAAGGTCAGGCTCGCCGTTTTCTCCGTCAATTCAATCGCCGTATCAATCGCTTCGTTGTTAATTTTCTTGGTCATTTATTTTGATCTCCTGAAATTTGATTTCGTTAATATTTTTATCAGCTTTGCCGTCTGACA
>JAYVGL010000314.1:0-11027 GCA_043772175.1 Pyrinomonadaceae bacterium
AAAAAAGATTGACACATCTGAAAATAAAAGTTGGAAGGAGAAGAAAATGTCCGAAATTCATTATCGAGCCTGTAATTTGTGCGAGGCGATTTGCGGAATCGAAATCAAACTCGAAAACGGCGCGATTACATTAATCGCGGGCGACAAAAACGATCCGTTTTCACGCGGACACATCTGCCCGAAAGCTGTCGCCCTCCAGGACGTTTACGAAGACGGCAATCGTTTGAGATTTCCCGTCAAACGCTTCGGCGACGAGTGGCGGCAAATCTCCTGGAAAGCGGCGTTTGACGAAATCGAAGCGAAAATCAAAGATGTGCAAGAGAATTACGGCAGAAACGCGGTGGCGATTTTTCAGGGAAATCCGTCGGTGCATAATTTCGGAACGCTTTTAAATAGCGGCGAACTGCTCAAAACCTTAAAGACCCAGAACAGTTACTCTGCCACTTCGACCGATCAGTTGCCGCATCATTTCGCCGCCTGGACGATGTTCGGGCATCCGCTTCTGATGCCGATTCCGGACGTTGACCGCACCGATTATTTTTTGATTTTCGGAGCCAATCCGCTCGCCTCAAACGGCAGTTTGATGACCGCGCCCGACATTATCAATCGTCTTGAAAATATCAAAAAGCGCAGCGGCAAAATCGTTTTAATTGATCCGCGCAAAACCGAAACGGCGCGCGTCGCAAGCGAACATCATTTCATCAAACCGGGAAGCGACGTATTTTTACTTCTGGCGACTGTTCACACGCTGTTTGCGGAAAATCTCGTTAATCTCGAACGCCTCGCCGATTTTACCGACGGCGTAGAAGTTTTGCGCGAAGTTTCAAAAGATTACGCGCCCGAAAAAGTTGAACATTTAACCGGCATTTCCGCTAGTGAAATCAGACGCATCGCTGGCGAATTCGGCGCGGCAAAATCGGCGGTTTGTTACGGCAGAATGGGTGTGTCCGTGCAGAAATTCGGCTCGCTCTGTCATTGGCTCATCAACTCGATCAACATTCTAACCGGCAATTTCGACGAAGCGGGCGGCGCGATGTTCACCGCGCCCGCCTTCGATCTATTGGCGACGGCGAAACCCGCGAACATTTTCAATCGCTGGCAGAGCCGCGTCCGCCATCTGCCGGAATTTATGAATGAGTTGCCCGTCGCCGCGCTCGCCGAAGAAATCGAAACGACCGGCGAAGGGCAGATCAAAGCGTTGTTCACGAGCTGCGGCAATCCGGTTTTGTCCACGCCGAACGGCGGTGCGCTGGATAAAGCGTTAGAGAAATTAGAGTTTATGGTTTCGATTGACATCTACATCAACGAAACGACGCGCCACGCTTCGATTATTCTGCCGCCCGCGACCGGCTTGGAAGTCTCGCACTACGACGTGATTTTCAATATGTTCGCCGTTCGCAATCAAGCGAAATACTCCGCTCCGCTTTTTGCGAAAGCCGACGGCGCGAAATACGACTGGGAAATTTTCCAGGAGATTTCGCATCGTTTGAACGGTAAAGACAAGCCTTTGAATCTCGTTCCGCCCGAAGCGAAACTGGATTTCGGATTACAGTTCGGACGCTACAAATTATCGCTCGAAGAATTACGGGCAAATCCGCACGGCATAGATTTGGGCGCATTGAAATCGTGTTTGCCCGAACGACTTTTGACGGCGAACAAACGCATCAACCTCGCGCCGGAACTTCTGGTCAAAGATTTGGAAAGATTAAAAACCGAAACGAAAAACTCCGACGAATATCCGTTCGCCCTAATCGGCAGACGGCATCTGCGCGACGATAATTCGTGGCTGCACAATTCGGAGCGTTTGATGAAGGGGAAAAATCGCTGCACGATTTTAATCAATCGGGCGGACGCGGAGTTCTTAAAACTGGAAAATCAGCAGACGGTCAAAGTTTCATCCAGCGTCGGCACGGTTGAAATTCCCTGCGAAATCTCCGATAAAATTATGCGCGGCGTGGTTTCCATCCCGCACGGCTACGGACACGGGCGGAGCGGCGTTAAATTGGACACGGCGGCAAATCACGCGGGCGTTTCGCTGAACGATTTAACCGACGAGCGCGTTCTTGACGAACTGACCGGCAACGCGGCGTTCAGCAACGTGAAAGTCCGCTTAGAAGCAAAGCAAGAGAAAGGCTAGAAATGAAAAAGAGAAAAGATTAAAAGTAAAAAAGTAATCACGCATTTCCTCTTTCACTTCTAACCTTTCTCTTACCAAACCGAAGCCACGCTTGATTCGTCAAATTCAATCGAATCGCCGTTCGGCAGAATGTGTATGATCTTGTCCGCGCCTTTCGCCTTCAAAATCGGCGACAAAAGTCCGACGCGATGACAATTGGCGCGTGGAATTTTATGCGTCGTGAGCGGTTTTGATTCCGAACACATCATCGCCGTTTTCGCCTCCGCCGACAATTCCAAAATCCGCTCGATTCCGCGTTCCAAATCCGATGTTTTCGCCGGAGCTTTGCCGCCGCATTCCGGCAGCCATTCGTAGCCGATGCCGTTTTCAACTAAATTCGCCGACAAAACCGCTCCGTTAAACTGCACCCAACGCGAACGCGCCGCGCTCCGCACATCGCACAGAAAAGCGATTTCGTTTTTTTGCAGCAGCGCGAGAAAGTCCGTCCAGGCGTGTCGCCCGTGTCCGACAGTATAAAGAGTTTTTGAATTGCGTTTCATAATGTCTCAAAACTCTTGCAACTTATTAAAAAATCATCGGTGAACTTATGAGGCGGCGGCTAATCTTCGGCAAACTAAAAACTTCGGCGGTAATTTTTCAGCCGTCTCCAAGCCTTCAAAAAGTTATTTCAAATCATCCCACGCCGCTTTTGCGATTTTGGCGATGATGCCTTCGCTCGTTTTGATGTCGTCGGGCGAATTGGCGACGAAGGCGACGACGGCGAATTTTCTGCCGTCCGGCAGAATGATTATTCCCGCGTCGTTAACGGCAGAAGTTATGCCTTATTTGTCGGTTCCCGACGTGCCGGTTTTATGAGCGACGCGGGTTTCTTTGGGTAGAAAACCTTTGATACGGTTCGGTCCGGTCGAGGTTTCGAGCATCGTCTTCCACAAAAAATCGCTGCTCGATTTTGAAAGTTTATCGCCGCGATTCATAATTTCAAGAAGTTTCAGCATCGCCTTCGGCTTGCACCAGTTGGTAAACTGAACGTCCCGATTTTTCGACATCTCCTCTTCGGTCGCCGCAATCGCTATCTCCTTGATGCCGAGGCTGCGAACGTATTTCTGGACGTTGGCGGTTCCGCCGAGCAGTCGAAATAAAATATCGCAGCCGTTGTTATCACTCTGGGCAATCGTATAGACGAGAATCTCCGCGAGCGGTATTTCAACTTCGCCTGCCGGATATTTCTCGCGTAGAGGACTCCAGGTTTCCGGCAGTAAATCTTTTTTAGCGACAAAAATCTTTTGATCGAGCGACAGTTTGCCCTTATCAACCTGATCGAGAACCGCCATCGCCAGCGGAAATTTATAAACGCTCTGCATCGGAAATTTGACATTTTTATTGATAACGAGAGATTTTCGATTGCTCAAATCCATTATCGCCGCGCCGACTACGCCCTTTGAAGCACGGGCGATTTTTCAATCGCAGCCTTCGGCGAATTCGTCTGGGCGAAACTTGAATGCGCTAATAGAATCAGGAGCAGTGCGGTAAAGGTTACTTTGTTTGGGATATTTTTTAGCATATTTTTAGCTCGCCAATCTCCAATAGATATTCGGCATTTGCTCCGGCAAACTCAAAACATCGTCAACAATAGTATAGCTAACATCGCCGTATAAATCTTTCAATTCGTATTCCGATTTCTCAATCAATAGCGATGCGGAACTTTTTTGAAAGATGCTATAATCGGCGCGAGGTATTTTTATGATACAAACCTTGAGCGTCAACGACATCTCGATTCAAACTGTCATCAAACACGCCAAAAACGGCGACGAAATCATCTTAGAAGAAAACGGCAAACTGATTGCCAAAATCACGCCGATTATCGAAACCGAAAAACCGAAGAAAAATCGCATCGCCGGTTTAGGCAAAGGCACAATGTGGATGAGCGAGGATTTCGACGACGAACTGCCCGATGAATTTTGGGGTTTTGATAAAGAATTATGAATTTGCTTCTTGATTCTCACGCCTTCAAATGGTGGCGCGACGAACCGAACAAACTTTCGCCGACCGCTTTTGCCGAAATTTCAAACTCGAATAATGATGTCTATCTTAGCGTCGTAACCGTTTGGGAATTTCAAATAAAAATCGCGCTCAACAAATTCACAATCAACGGCGGATTGGAAACAGCAATCAAAGACGAATAGCAAAACAATGATTTTCAAATTCTGCCCGTCAAACTTTCACATGCTTTATATTTAGAAAATCTACCGTTCCATCACAAAGACCCGTTCGACCGATTGCTGATCTCGCAGGCGATTGTCGAGAATATGACTTTGATTAGCGCGGACGCTAATTTTGCTAAATATCAAGTAAATTTATTGTGGTAAATTTTGCAAATGATTTCTTATTAAACTTACTTCTCCACAAAATATATGCCCGTAGGATCATCAGTTCGGATATACGATTTAGCACGAGAGTTAAGACAAGATACTAAGCGCGTTATTGAAGAATTGCGGCGTGAAGGGGCAGATGTTTCTGTTCCGTCACAATCGATAAGTGAAGAACTGGCAGACAAGATTCGTAATAAGTATTTTCCGAAAACTGCAATCGCGTCGAAACAGAGTTTCAACGCTGTTAGAAAGGCATCATCTGTAAAAATTGAAAAACTGATTGAACAACAAGTTCAAATGACTGAAATTGAACTGCTAGAATTGAGAACGAAAAAATATGTAAAACAAATCAAACCTACTGGATTTGATAGTAAATGCGAAGATTGCGGTAATTACTACGCCTCTGATTACATTAAATTTCATAAAAAAGAACGATGCCTCAAAAAGCCTTTCAACTCGGATAATCTCCCTGACTTCCAACAGCCATCAAAAAAGATGAAAAAAGAAAGTAATATTGAGTTAGTAGATTTGCCTATTCTCGAAAATGATCTTCTTACCATCCCACAAAATCAAAACATAATTAATGACGTGCTGAAAGGAATTAGGCAAAAGCACAAACATTTGCTACGTTGTCCGCATTGCAATGTAAATGTGAAATCAAAAGGACTTGAGAAACACTTTTCCAAGTGTCCTGCTTTAAAGTCAAAAATAAATATTCAAGAAAACCCACCTCAAAAAAATAAAAAAAATAGCGACTTTGGTGAAAAACTGAGTGATTGTCAGTATTGTAGTTTGAAATTAAAAACAAAAAACCTTCAAAAGCATATTTCCACATTTCACCCATCAGCTTCCTTTAAACCTCAAAAGGCTAAACGTATAGGCGGAATTATTGTTTGCTCAAACTGTAAGGCTAGGTATTCAAATTTAGCTTTAAAATGTCCTCAATGTGATAGTTATAGAACCAAAATCAAAACTCTGTCTCCAATAAGCAAACTTTTTAAGTGTTGGCAGTGCGGACACCCAGCCATGCACGCTACATCAGTTTGTCAATCGTGTGGAGATAAATAAAAATAAGAAACATTCGAGCGCAATAAAGAATTGTTGCGTTTGAAAGTTTCTTCTGAAATATTTAACTCGTCAACCTTCGGTAAATATTCGGCATTCGCTCCGGCAAACTCAAAACATCGTCAATAATCGTATAGCCGACATCGCCGTATAAATCTTTTAGTTCAAACTCCGATTCGCGGTCAACCGTGATGCAGAACGGCGTGATACCGCTCTGTTTGGCTTCGGTTAAGGCTTCGCGCACGTCTTCGCGGGCGTAACGCGCGTCGCCGTAATCGTGGTCGTAAGGTCTGCCGTCGGTCAGAATTATTAAAAGTTTCGTGCGTGAATCCTGGCGCAGAAGTTTCGCCGCCGCGTGGCGAATTGCCGCGCCGAGTCGCGTGTTGTTTTGAAAAGTAATTCCTCCGATGCGCTTTTCGATTTCGTCCGAATACTTTTCGTCAAAGTCTTTGACGACGTAAAATTTCACGTTGCGCCGACCTTCGGAGGTGAAACCGTTGATCGAATAAACGTCGCCGACGGCTTCCAACGCTTCGCTCATTAAAACCAAACCTTCTTTTTCGATTTCGATAATTCGTCTTCCGGGATGTGTATAGGGCTGCAATGGATTTCGGGTAATCGTCCGCGCCGTCGAAGACGATTGGTCGAGAAGCAGCGAAACAGCGACATCGCGCTGTTTTCGCAGGCGTTTCGTGTAAATCCGTTCGGACGGCTGACCGTCGGCGCGTTTGTCCACGACGTATTCGACGAGCGCGTTCAAATCGTAATCTTCGCCGTCGAGTTCACGGTTGATTTTCGTTAAATTTTCCGGCTTCATCAATTGAAATTGATGCCTTATCGAAGAAATTACGCCGCGATAACGGGAACGCGCCAACTCGACAAAATTCCGGTCGCCCTGACGAACTTTTTTCTCGATGACGCGACACCAATCGGTGCGAAAATCCGACAAATCCTTGTCCCATTCGTCGTAGGCAAAAGCCGTATCGCCTAATTCCAGCGGCTGTTCCGGCATTTCGCTGTGCGTCCAGGCTTCCGCGCCCTGCAAATCTTCGGGTTCGCCGGTCTCGTCCTGCGAATTCCAGGCGTTGAATAAATCGCGTGCGTCCTGATTTTTTTTCGGCTTCTGTTCGCGCTTGACCTGCGATTCTAAAATTGATTCCGCCGAATTTTTATCTTCGTAAGCGTAATCGCGGTTGTCGTCCTGATTGTTTTCTTCGGCTTCCGACTGCGCCTGCTGTTCCGCCGAGATGTTTTGAAAAAGATTGTAAACGCGGCTTGTCGCCATCACCGAATCGGCGACGGTCGCGTCTTTCATCGTCAGATATTTTTCGATCACGGTTTCGATTTCCGAGACGATTTGCCCGTAGAATTTTTTGGCATCGTCGGTCGCGCCGCCGCATAGAGTTATCTGAAAAAGCAGCTCGGACGGCACTTGGTAAATCGGCAGATCGAAAATGAACGGGCGTTTTTCCCTGAGAAGTTTCTGCATCAAATCCAAATCTTTGCGAAGCCCGCGATAAGTTTGCCGCAGTTTACTATCAATTCTGGCGTTTTCCATCGTGCCGAAAATTCTTTTCGCCAAACCGGGTTCGGGGAAAATTTGCAAAACCGCTTTGTAGTCGGAGTTTTTCGGCAGTTTCTTTTTCGTCTTTTTCATTTCCCGCGCCGTGTCTTCTTCGCTTAAAGCGCGTTCGCCTTTCTGCACGTCTTCGATATAACCGGCAAGCGAAAATGCGTCGGTCTGTTCGGCGGTCGCCTCAAACAGCGCGGAAAGTTCGGCGAACGCGGCTTTCAAACCGAGCGAATCTTTTTCGTAAGTTCCGAATTCGATTTGTCCTGCGCCGTGCGCCGCGAGAACTTTGTAAAGGCGAAAATCCATCTCATCGCTGCTGAATTCGTTGACGTTCGACGGCAGATAAATTGTTTTCCCGTCGCCGATCCGCGATTCCTGCGGCATCGCCGTCAAGGGCGCGATTTCGACTTCGATGCCCGTCAAACCTTCGATGTAAATTCGCAGAACCGTCTGCACCGATTCGAGCGGCAAACCCGTCTGCGCTTCTTGAAGGAGCGCGTTGCTGTTGCGCGTCTCCAACGCGAAATAACTTTTCCGCGCCTTCGCCGACCCATTTTTGTTTTTGTCCAATCCCGCCTGAATCCATTCTTCAAACTGCGCTAAAGATACTTTTTTCAACGTCTGCGCGCTCGAACGAAACGCGGCAAGCGCGGATTCGGCATCATTTTCGGCAATTTCCTTAACCAGATGCAAAACTCTCCGCGCCGTTGCGATCACGTCGGTCTTCTTTTGCAAGGTGACGATCTGCGCGAAAAATTTCGGGCTGGAACGAATAAACGAAATTAAAATCGCGTTGCCGCTCGCCGCCATTTTCAATAAAACCTGCCGCCAATCTTCAAACACGCCGTCCACTCGCCGCATCACTTCGCCGCCCGCGCTCGTGAAATGAAGCGTGACGCTGCCGCCGAATTCTAAAAAGTCCGATGCTTTTTGTGTTAATTCAATCGCTTGCGCGGCGGATAGTTTTTCGAGCGCGCCCGGCAGAATCTGCCATAAATCCGCCGTCATTCCGCCGGTTCGATTGGCGAAATGGGCGGCGAGCGCGACGACCGAATCGGCGACCTGCGGTTTAGCATCGCCGAATTTCGTCAAACTTTCCGCGATCTTCGGCGTTTTGTTCAAAAAATCCGTGCTGTGTTTGGCTGACCGATTGGCGATTTCCGCCGCTAACTTTAAAATCTCGGCGAACAGGTTTTCGTCGCCGATTTCCTTTGCCAAAGTCGGAATCAGATGAAAAGTTTCGAGCGCAATCGAACTCGATAAAACGAGCTGGCGCGTGCAGATTTGAAAAACCAGCGGACGCGCTTTCTCCGGCACTTTTTTCAGTTCGTTCGCGCCGTCAATAAAAAACTTTGCGCCCACGTCCGCGTTGCCCATCGCCAGTCGTCTGCCCATTTCCGCCCAATTTCTGATGTCGTCCGCACTCAAAATCTTCGCCGCCTTCGGCACGGCTTCGACGAATTCGCGGCTGACGCGCAGGGAAACGCCCGCCAGAGCCGCGCTCATTTCGAGTGAAACTATTTTTTTGTCGTTTGGAAGTTTGCCTAATCTTCGCGCCAAACCCGTGAAAGTCTGCTTTTTGAAATTTTCCGTCTCTGCCATAAACCTAAGTTTAAAGGTTAAAGTCCAAAGTGCAAAATTGGCGGACGGCGAAGAATCGGGTCTGATGTTCTATGGAAAAACGAAGATGTGAATGCACGGCGTTTGCGCGACTTCGCGGAGCGCGTCAATGCGTCCGGCGCGTTCGTATTCGGCGAGCTTCGCCATTATAAAAGTTTGCTCCTCGGCGGTCATCTGCATATACGCCATATCGAACGTCGCGCCGGTCGAATGCGGCGGTGTCGTGCCGCGATAGGCGTTGCGCGTGTCTTTCGACAAATCGAATTGATATTCGAGCGAGCGCGTCAGCGACGTTATTTTCAAAGGGCGATTGAACCTCGCCTGATACGCCGCGCCGAATTCTTCCAGAAACGCTTTGGCTCGCGGGTGAAACATTCGCAAAAGCCGCCGCTTCATTTGCAGACGGCTGGCGGGGTCGTCGAGATTGTATTTTTGACCGTTGTAGTTGGCGGCTAAAGTCTGAATTATCGAATAATCCGTCGGGTTCGCAATCAGCGGCGATTTGAGCCGCACCGCCGGATCGAACGAGTCGAACGGCGAGCCGTCCGCGCTCGTGCCGATGTTGTCCAGATAATAAAATTTCGTGGCGAGCGGCAGTTCGACCAATTCATTCGCCGCCCGCAAACGGGCGAGCGCGGCGAAATCCTTCGGCAGTTTATCGGGCGTAATGCCGAGTTCCTTAAATTTCGCCAACTGTTTGCTGATGCCGCCGACGATCAGTTCCGGCGGAATCTGCACGCCCGAAACCAGACCGACGGGTCCGCGTTTCGCCATCGCCAAATTCCGCTGCGTCTCCCAATCGGCGACCGAGACGGCGAGCTGCGGCGCGTCGGTCGAAACTTTCACCGCTTCCAAATCCTTCGCCTCAAACTCCGCGTCCTGCACTTCCCACGCTTCCAAAACATCGTCCACCGATTTGATTTCGCCGCCGCCGAGCGGATCAACGACGCGAATCGGGATGACGGCGGATTTGATGATTTTCCGGTTCGGATTCGGTTTCTTGCCCGCCGCCGCGCCTTCCCAGCTGCCGAGAACCAAAAAACCGGCGATGCCTAAAAAAAGCAGCAACAGCGTCGAACCGACGGCGGTCAGAATCAACATCTGCGAGTTGTTCTTTCTGTTTTGAATCTTGGGCTGGGGGTTGACGGCGGGCGATGCCGGTTTTTGAATCTCCGAATTTGAAGTTTGGGATTTGGAATCTGGAATTTGAGGTTTGGAAGCCTGTTCCCTGAATCCCGCTTCCCGCATTTCGACGCGGATGGTGGTTTCGCTGCCGATTTTTATCCGGTCGCCATCGAAGATTTGACGCGGTGCGCCGGAAATCTTTTCGCCGTTGAGATACGTTCCGTTAGTCGAGTTTTCGTCAACGACGAACACGGCATCTTCGTCGCGGAAAAAACTCGTGTTCAAGCGCGACAAACCGCCGTCGCTCAAAACGATTCGCGCCGCATCGGTGCGCCCGAACGACGTTTCGTCTTCGAGCGCGACGGTTTTTCTCCCGTCGTAGTTTTCGATGTGCAGCGTGATGTTTTTCATCGTGAAAATTTAGTGTTGATGATCCTGTTCGGTTACTTCGCGCCGCTTGCTCCGGTCGAGAATCTTTGAAAAGACGTCGAAGTGAAACATCGTCTCGTCCCGGCAGTTTTCGCAGTAGTAGCTGACCTCTTCGCCGAGATACATATCCTTCAAATGATACGGAATAAAACAGCCGTAGCAACGCTGCACGCGCTTGCCGTAAATTTTCATCAACCTGTCGTTTTCGTTCGTCTCCATCGCCGGTAATGCACGCCTCCGCCGTCGAAATTGTAGCATAGATTATTTTCGTTTCAGATGGCAAAATCCGCGCCCGGCAGGAATTTTCGAGCGTCTTGAAAATTCCCTGCCGGGCGCGGATAATTCTTCATTCTTCGTTCTGAATTCTCGCGGCATTTTCTAAACGGCGGGCGAAGTTGAAAACAGCTTGAGCTTTTCCGTCTCGCCGCCGACAGTTATCAGCCGTTCAAAGCGCAGTCCGATTTTCTCCAGCAACCTGCCCGATTTTTCGTTGTCCTGTGAAGCGATGGCGAGAACGCGCTTAAAATTCAGCACCTCCGCGCCGTATTTCATCACGCCGACCGCTGATTCGAGCGCGTAGCCTTTGCCCTCAAACTGCGGCAGAAACGCAAGAGGTAGTATCAAAAGTTGTGGAAATAGAAAAAAGATAGAAACAGCGTATCCTTGTTTTGATTAAAAACTAAACAGGCTCGAAGCCTAAATAGGAGGA
>JAYVGL010000315.1:0-2768 GCA_043772175.1 Pyrinomonadaceae bacterium
AAGATTTGGTAAAATTGATTCGTAAAGATTTTCAGAAGAAATAAACGCGTTCGTATTTATCCGATTTGCAAATAAACCGTTGTCAATTTAGAATCAAAATTACTTTGCACCTGTAGCTCAGCTGGATAGAGTATCTGGCTTCGAACCAGAGGGTCGCAGGTTCGAATCCTGCCGGGTGTACCATTTCTGAGAAAGGGGGCGTTGAAAAATGCCTCTTTTCTTTTTCCGTTCAATCAGTATTTTACCGCACTCGACGGCTTGACCTCTTTGATGTTTTTTATCGCACGAGCGATTTTTGAGTTTAGCGTTTATGTTCTCTAAAGATAAGTATCGTAAAAATTGGTTTTCGGGCTTTGCCGCCTGATGTGCGGCGACGGCTGCGCCTTGCCGAAAAAGGTTGATTAAATTTCGTTGAGGCTGCGCCACCTGGACTTTCAAGAAATATTACAAAGGAAAAAAGAGCATCAACTGGCGATGCTCTTTTTATCTGAAAATTCGATTTATGCGTTTATTTTCTGAGATAGCTCATCGCCATCGAAGCCAGATCGTCCATCGAACTGCCGTCTTTGTCGCGGTCGAGCATTCCCGAAACCATATCCATCATCGGATTGCCGGAAGCCTGCATCGTCTGCTGCTGTTCGCCGAGCATATTCTGTAAGCCGGTTGCATCCAAATTTTGTTCCTGCTTTTTCTTGCCTAAAAAACCCATAACAATCGGTGCGAGCGTGATTAAAAGCGTGGCGACCTGACCGATGTCCATTCCGCTTTTCTGGCTGACCTGCTGGGCGACCGCGCCCTGATTGCCGCCGAAAATATGACCTAAAATTCCCAGTCCGTCATCGCTCGGAGTTTGGTTTCCGCCGCCGAGAAAGCTGCCGAGATTATCGAGAATTCCGCCGTCGTGCTGCTGTAATGCGCTGTTCAAATTTTCCGCGCCCTGCGGGTCTTTGACGTTATTCGCCAAACCGTTTAAAAGCATCGGCAAAGCCATCTGAATCGCCATATTCGTCATCGTCGGATTCGCGCCGAGCGTGTTGCTGATTTGATTGACAGCCTGACTTCCCTGCTGTTGTCCTAATAAATCTTCTAATGAAAACATATCTGTTTCTCCTTTTTTTGCTAACTTTGTTGCCGTTTCGTAATAATAACAGATAGGTTTTGATTTGTCGTTTGCGATTTTCCTGCTAAATTTGAGAGAGCGAAATGACTAATAACCCGAACGGCTTGATCGGCAAAAATTTAATTTTCCTGACCATTGCGAGTGCTTTTTCAGCGTTGTTTTTTGCCGCTTCGTGTTCCCGAATCAGCAAACCGAAGTTTGTTCCATTCGATAAAACGCGGACGATTGCGAACGACAAGGAAAAGTTCGGTGAGCCGTTCGGCATTGCCGTTAAAGACGGTGAAATCTATGTATCGGACGGCGAAACCGGCAAAATCCGGCGCGTTTCAGACAATCGTAATTTCACGCCCGTTTCCGATAAATTCGACACGCCTTCGGGAATCGCCTTTGATGGTAACGGCGATTTGATCGTCGCCGATTCGGGAACTCATACGATAAAAAGAGTCAATGTTTCAAACGGCGCGACGGAAATTATCGCGGGCGTTGAGAATCAAAAAGGCGATGCCGACGGCGAAGCGAAAGCCGCGCTTTTTAATGCCCCGATCAGCGTTGCCATTCTGGAAAACAAAATTTTCGTCGCCGACACTTATAACGATAAAATTCGCGTCATCGCCAACGGAAAAGTTATCACTCTGGCGGGCAGCGAGCAAGGTTTCGCCGATTCGGAGCAAGGATTTTCAGCAAAATTCGATACGCCGTGCGGTTTGGCTGTTTGGGGCGATAAACTGCTCGTCGCCGATTCGGAAAATCATCGAATTCGCGTGGTCGAAATGAACGGCAAAACGTGGACGCTTGCCGGAAACGATGTGGAAGATTCGACCGACGGATTTTTAAATCAAGCGAGTTTCGCTGCGCCGACGGCATTGGCGGTTGATTCGTTCGGCACGATTTACGTTGCCGACGGGAATTCGATTCGCGCAATCGGGAGACGACTTTTTGCGTCGGTTGAAACTATTACGGACACGAAACGCGGTTACGCCGACGGCGGTTTGCGACAGTCGAAATTTAATCGTCCGAGCGGTTTGGCAGGTGATGAAAACGGCAATCTTTACATCAGCGATGCTGAAAATCAAACGGTTCGAGTTTTAACCGGAGCGGAAATCGGCAAAGAAACAAAGGCGGAAGACGTTGTAAATTCACGCTTCGCGCCCGAAGAGTTTAGAAATCTCCAACCGCCGCGCTGGACTTATAATCCGCCCGAACGAAAGCGCGAAATCGCCGGAACTCTCGGCGAAATTCGCGGCGAAATCGTTGATGCCGATTCGCAAGCGTGGTTTCACAACGGCTTGGATATTGTCGGCGGCTACGGCGAAACAGCGCGGTTTATCAGAAACGAAAAGGTTTTGCGCCCGACTTCGACCGAAAACTACGCGACCTTGCGCGAACTGATCCGAATGCCGACGCTCGGTTACATTCACATTCGTCTTGGGCGCGACCAAAACGATAAATTATTTGACGACCGACGCTTTCAATTTTCACGCGACGAGCGCGGCAAATTGAAAAACGTCCGCGTTCCTCGCGGCGCGAAATTTCGTGCGGGTGAAGCCATCGGAACCCTGAACGCGCTGAATCACGTCCACTTGATTGCGGGCAGAAGCGGCGCGGAAATGAACGCGCTCGACGCGCTGATTCTGCCCGACGTTTCCGA
>JAYVGL010000316.1:0-3271 GCA_043772175.1 Pyrinomonadaceae bacterium
GAAGCCCGCGAAGCCGCGCAGACGGCACTTCGATTGTCAAAAGAAATTTCTATGACTTTATCGCTGACCGCCGTGCTGCACGCCGTCAGCGGTGAAAAATCAACCGCCGTCGAAATCCTCGACCAACTATTAAAAACCAGAACCACGAAATATATCGGCGCGGTCAATATCGCCGGAGTTTACGCGGTTTTGGGCGAGGAAAACGAATCTCTCGACTGGCTCGAAAAAGCGTTGGTCGAGCGCGATCCGTTTCTGACGTGGCTGAATGTTGACAAGGAATTCGTCTTTCTCCGAAGCAATCCGCGTTTTCAGACGCTGCTGCAAAAAATTGGTTTGTAAATCCGACCGCCGTAATTTATGAGCGAAGTAATCACATTGCTTGAACAATATACCAACGGCAAACCGCGAAGTTTTAGACGAACTTCTTCCGCTCGTCTATGATGAATTGTGCCGTCTCGCGCACAGTTATCTGCGCCGCGAACGCCGCGAACACACTCTGCAAACGACCGCGCTCGTTCATGAAGCCTATCTGAAATTGATTGACCGGCGTTCGGTTAACTTTCAAAACCGCGCCTAATTCTTCGCGTTGTCGGCGCAGGCGATGCGCCGGATTCTGCTCGATAATGCGCGTCGGCATCTCGCCGCCAAACGCGGCAGTGGTTTAAAAGTCGCGCTCGAAGACGCGGGACAAATTTCGGTTGCGGTGAACGCCGATTTGATCGAACTCGATGCGGCTTTGCGGGAACTCGAAGCATTCGACGCGAAACAGGCGAAAATCGTCGAACTGCGCTATTTCGGCGGTCTGACGATTGAGGAAACGGCGGAAGTTCTGAAGACTTCGCCCGCCACCGTCAAACGCGAATGGACGATGGCGCGGGCTTGGCTTTACCAAAAGATAAATAATTGAGCCGAATCGAGATTCTTTTGCGCGTAATCAAATAAGACGGATTCATTTCAATCCGTTCGAGGCTTAGCAAAATGATGATTTTCGTCGGTTTAATATTTTTTTTGATCGGACTCGGAGTTTTGGTCAGCGGCATCCTCGCCGTTTTCAAAGTTCGACGGCAGCTCGCCGGTTCAGCCAAAGCGTCGGGAACGGTCATCGCTTTTGGAACGATAGCGGGAAAAAGCGGCTGGCTTTATTGCCCGCAAGTGACGTTTCGGATTCCGGGCGGACAAACCTTCAATTTCCAATCGGCATTCGGCACTCAGCCGCCGGCTTACAAAGTCGGACAAACTGTGCCGGTCGTTTATCAAATCAACCATCCGCCGCAAGCCGAAATAAATTCTTCGACGGCTTTATGGTTTGTTCCCGGCTGCACGTTATTGATGGGGTTCGGATTTTTGGCATTGGGGTTGATGTTGTTCGGCATCGGAGTTTTGGTTGGAATCAAGAGTTAGCTGACGAGTGAAAAATGAACACCGACGACTGGCAAAAAATAAAAGAGATTTTCAACGCGGCAATCGAGTCGCCCGCCGGGGAACGGGCGGCGATTCTGGAAAATTGCGCGGCGAATCTGCGCGGAGAAGTCGC
The DNA here is from genome assembly GCA_043772175.1 of Pyrinomonadaceae bacterium. Lineage (GTDB taxonomy): Bacteria > Acidobacteriota > Blastocatellia > Pyrinomonadales > Pyrinomonadaceae. Next base: position 1,535 of record JAYVGL010000316.1, read on the forward strand.
CAAACTGTTGAAAGCGCACGAAGAAGCCGACGATTTTATCGTCGAATCGGCGTTCGTTGATGTCGGATTGATTGACGAAGCGGAAGCCGATTTCTACATCGGGAAACAAATTGACGGTTATAGAATTTTATGAGGAAATCGGCAGGGCGGAATGGGCGTGGTTTATCTCGCCCCTCTCGCCGAAGAATCGTTCACCCAAACGGTCGCCTTCAAACTCATCCGGCGACGGCAACACATTAAATTTCGTCAATCTTGCCGCCACTTTTTCAATCAAGAATTTCAACGCATTCTAAAGGTTCCGAATTCCGCCTTCAGTCGAGATTCAGAACCCGAAGTGAAATCCTTTAAAACCTTTGCTTACCTGATTATTTGATTTTTCCGATTAGCTGATTCAAAGCGTTTTCGATTGCCGATTTTGCCGCATCATCCGGCGTTCCCGCGATTTTCTGTTTTGCCGACTGTTGTCCGACGACGGTTTTCCCGTCCTTCTGATAAACCGTGACGATGACCTCCGCTTCCGAATCGCCGACTTTAGCCGCGTCCGTGTTGCCCGTCACTTTGCCGAAAAGTCCGCCGATTTTTCCCGCCTTTGATTGCTTCGCGCTGACGATTTCCACACCGACGACGTAATCGAATCTGCCGTTGGTAATCTCATTCGGCGATGTCACGAAACTCGTCGCAAAACCTTTTGAATTAAGACTTTCCATCATCGTCTGACGAATTACGTCCTGACTGACTTTGGAAGAATTGCCCGAAAAGAAATCGAGTCCGACGTGTTTTTTGCCGGTAGATTTGCTGTTTGCGGAAGTTGTTCCCGTCGAAGTTTTCGGCGAATCGCCGTTCGCCATCTCCACCATTTCCGACATCGAAGGCATCGCGTAAAGTGCCTGCGAATCATTGACCAATTTGTAATCTTTGCCGACATCGAAAAAAGCGACGCTCAACGGCGAGCGCGAAATTTCGAGCGTTTCAGTGCGAACGCTCGAAACAACTTTGCCTTTGTCATCAAACATTTTCATCGTCCCGTCGAGCAGAAAGCCGAGTTTCATCGTCCCGCTGCGCTTGAAAATCACGCGGTCGCGGCAATCGGATTTTGACGGCGGCGCGTCGGGCGTGTCAATCGGGCAATTAAAATCTGCCGAAAAATCGGCATACCAGCCGTCGGTTTCCATCTTCGATTTGCCCGCGCCGCCGCACGAATCGGCGGATGATTCGACCGACTGCAAAATCTTTAAATGCCGCGCCGTTAAGCCGAACATCGGTCGGCGTTCGCCCGTGTCGGTGATGGTAAAAGTGATCGTTACCGTTCCGCCTTTAATAATCTTCGTTACGGTCTTCGGCGCGGCGGGCGCAGTCGGGTCGTCGCTGAACGGGTCAATCGTGTAAAGTTTTTTCTTGTCGTTGACCTGCAAAGTCCGGCGCAGATCGCACTGCGTAATCGTGGCGATATTCGGCATAAAATCGCCCGCTTCTTCGCTGACGACGATTTTAGTTTCACGGCGTTCGCGCGCGCCTTTAATCATTCGCGTCTGCTCCATTCCCTGACCTTCGACCGTCACTTTTTGCTTGATTTTGACATCGGCGAACAATGCGGAATTGGTTAAAACAGCGATTAAAATCATTGAAAATAAGTTAATAATTTTTTTCATAAGCAACCTCTCGTATTTTCGGTTCACAGCACTACGCGAGTTTTGTGATAAAATCAGCTCAAAAAAAATTATGGCAAATGAAGTGACG
>JAYVGL010000317.1:0-4981 GCA_043772175.1 Pyrinomonadaceae bacterium
AATCGCCCGATGGTTCGCAAAGATAATTCCGATACGATTTATCGAACGCTGCCGGAGAAATGGAACGCCGTCACTGAAGAAATCAAGACTTTGCACGAGTGCGGTCAACCGGTTTTAGTCGGCACGGTGTCGGTTGAAAACTCGGAACTCGTCGCCGAACGTCTGAAAAAAATCGGCATTCCGCACAATGTTTTGAACGCCAAATATCACGAGCGCGAAGCCGAAATCGTCGCGCAAGCCGGGCGCAAAGGCGCGGTCACGATTGCGACGAATATGGCGGGACGCGGAACCGATATTATCCTCGGCGGCAACCCTGAATTTCTCGCTCACGACTTTCTGAAAAAGCGTGAAATCAACCCGGACGAAGCCACGCCCGAACAATTTGAAGAAGAACTGGTAAAGGCGAAACGCATTGTTGACGACGAGCATAAAGCCGTTGTCGCGGCGGGCGGCTTGCAGATTTTAGCGACCGAACGCCACGAATCGCGCCGCATTGACAACCAGCTTCGCGGACGCGCCGGACGGCAGGGCGATCCGGGCGCAACTCGATTCGCGTTGTCTTTGGAAGACGATTTGATGCGGATTTTCGCCGGCGATAAAGTTCGCTCGATGATGGAATGGCTCGGAATGGAAGAAGGCGTGGCAATCGAATCGAAAACCGTTTCCAAGCAAATCGAACGCGCTCAAAAGGCGGTCGAAGCGCGTAATTTTGAAACCAGGAAGCACGTTTTGAAATACGACGACGTGATGAACAAGCAGCGCGAGACGGTTTACGGGCTTCGCCGTCAGTTGATGATGTCGCCCGAACACCGCGAGTATCTGCTGGGCGAAAAAGGCGTGGCGCGGGATTTATTGGCGGATTTAACTTACCAGTATTTGAATCCGCAAATTACGCCCGACAATTGGGACATTGATACTTACGCGGCGGAAATTCAGAGCATTTACGCGATTGATCCGGCGGTTGACGCGAATGTTGATTTCAAGCGAATGAACGCTCAGGAAACCGAAGACGCGATTTGGAAAAAGGCGGTTGTAAACTACGACGAAAAGGAAAAAGCCATTGGCGCGGAACAGCTTCGGGCGTATGAGCGATACATAATGCTGAACATTATTGACGCGCAGTGGAAAGATCATTTGCTTTCGATTGACCATTTGAAACAGGGTATCGGGCTGGTCGGCTACGGGCAGAAAGACCCGCTCGTCGAATATAAAAAGCAGTCGTTCGATATGTTTCAGGATTTGCTCGACCGCGTTGACACGCAGACGACGCGGGCGTTATTCAATCTCGAAGTCGTCGTCAAAGACGAGCAGGAGGAAATGGAAAGATTAGAAAAGCTGGAACGCCAACGCGCCCGTCGGCAGGCGGCGGGAATGGCTTTTACCGGCGCGATGGAAGGCGCGACGATGGCGGGCGAAGAGGCTCGCAAAGCGACACCGTTCGTCCGCGAACAGCCGAAGGTCAAGGCAAACGATCCGTGCTATTGCGGTTCGGGCAAGAAGTTTAAAAAGTGCCACGGCGCGGGAATTTAAGCTGAAAAGCGAAAGTAAAAAACGAGAGGCGAAATATCACCAAAATATTTCGCCTCTCGTTTTTTACTTTCGTTGAAAATTCGACTGACGATTTTCAGTGAATCATTTCATATTGCTGGCGCGAAAAAACGAGTTCGGCGACGACGGTCTGGAATGAATAAACTTCGTGTTCATCGGTTACGGAGCGGCGGCGAAGGATTTCCCAATCGTCTTTCGGGATGACTTTGAAGGCTTCGATGACCAGCGGATCGAACTGCGTTCCGGCGCATTTTTCCAGTTCGGCGAGGGCTTCTTCGTAAGGGCGACCTTTGCGGTAAACGCGGTCGCTGACCATCGCGTCGAAGGCATCGGCGACGGCGAAAATTCGCGCGTTCATATCAATATCTTCGCCGCGCAAACCGAATGGATAGCCGGTTCCGTCCCATTTTTCATGATGCTGGGCGACCAACTGCGCCGCCGTCGAAAGAAACGGAATGTTTCGCAGAATGTTTTGCCCGTGATGCGGGTGCAGTTTCATTTTGTCCCATTCGTCCTGATTGAGCGCGGCGGGTTTTCGCAGAATTGCGTCGGGAACGCCGATTTTGCCGATGTCGTGCAGCAAAGCTCCGAGTTCGAGGTTTCGCAGGGCATCGCGGTCTAATCCGAGTTCGTAGCCGAGCCGCAGACTGAATGTAACGACCCGTTCCGAATGCCCGTGCGTTTCCGAATCGCGGGTTTCGAGTGCCTGCACTAACGCTTTTAAGGTGCTGTGATAAGAAGTTTCAACCGCTTCCAAAGCCTTGTCGAGTTCGGCGGTGCGTTCGGAGACGAGTTCTTCCAGATGATACTGGTAATGGTCTTTCAAAAACGCGAGTTCGTATTTGCCGAAAGCCTTCTCAATCGCGTCTTCGACCTTTTTCAGCGAAAACGGTTTTTGAATTACCTCAAACGCGCCGGCGCGAAAGGCTCTGACCGTGTTGCCTTCGGCTGCGGTGTCGCTGATAAAAATCGGTATCGTGCGCGGGGCGAGCGTGTGCAGATATGGCAGCAGTTCCAATCCGTTCTGCCGCAAAAGGTTGATCGCCGTCAGCACGACGGCATATTCTTTCGCGCTGATTCTTTCCACCGCCGATTCGATGTCGGCGGCTTCTTCGCATTTGTATCCGGCTGAGAAATATAAAGCCATCAGCTTCCGTTTTCCCGTGTCGGACTCGACAATCAACAGATTTTTTCCGTTTTCAAAAGCATCAAACATATTATGGAAGGTTTGGGAATAAGCTAGTCAATGCAGATCGGCGGAGAGATAAACTCTCGTCAACAAAATTTAACACAGAAAATCTTATGATTGCAACAAAAATTTACGCGGCGGGTTCTGCGCTTCCGACTTCAAAGCAAATTTTAACCGGCGGTAATCGGGCGAAAGCGACATTAGTTCAGTTAATCGAAGCCAGCGTCGTCCGGCAGCAAAACGCCGCACTTACGCCGCGCAGTTTAGCGTTTCAGTATTTTAGATTCGTTTTTGTGGACAAATCGTTCTCGTTTTGCTGCATCAGTAGATTTAGCACTGCAATTTACAACACAATCCCAAATCAAATAAAATTACACCAATGAAAGTCGCCGACTCGAATCACGAACTTTTCCAACACGATCTTTTTCACGTTATCGCCGATGAAGCCAACCGGCTGCCGCGTTCGGTTCTGCGGCGCGATTCCTTCCAACTGCTTGACGGCGAATGGCGATTCGCGCTCGATTCGGACAATCGCGGACTCGAAGAGCGTTGGTATTTGCAGCACACTTATACGGTTACGGCGGCATTTCCCGGCTCAATCGAGTCGTATCTCGCCGCCGTCAAAGATTTCCGCGCCGAGTCGTCTTTATATCAAACGGACGACGAAGTAATCGCGTGGTATGAATGCGATTTCTCGGTTCCCGCCGAGTGGAACATATCGAATAAAATCACCCAATTGACTTTCGGCGCGTGCGGCTACGAAACGCGCGTCTGGCTGAACGGCGTGCCGCTGGAAACCATCGAGGGCGAAGCGGTTCACTTCGGCGAATACAGTTCGTTTTCGTATGAACTGCCGCCGGAATTATTAAGTGAAAACAATCGTCTGACGGTGCGCGTCGTTGACACGATTGATTCGGACATTCCGCGCGGCAAACAGGCTTCGAGAGTTTATAAACAGGGCGGCATCTGGTATCAGACGATTTCCGGGGCGGTGCGTTCGGTCTGGATCGAGCCGGTCGGACGCAACCGTCTGCGCTCAAGGCTCGGCGTAACCGTTAGTTTGCGCGACCGTCTGGTCGAGTTCGATTTTACAACGCTGTCGCACGAAGCGGGCGAATACGTTTTGCGCTTAACGGTTACGCCGCACGGCAACCGGGAAGCACGGACGACACCGCTAACGGCGCAGTTCGATTTATCTCTGGAGATCGGCGAATGCGTTCAGCGAGTTCCCTTTTCGATGCCGGACGCGAAAATCTGGTCGCCCGACGCGCCGCATCTATATCATTTGTGGGCGGAACTGGTCGCGCCGGACGGCACGGTAACGGGCATCGAAACGCGCTTCGGGCTGCGAAAAATCGAGGCGCGCGGACCGCGTGTTTATCTGAACAACGAAGCGATTTATCTGGACGGCATTCTATATCAGCCGGGAATTTCGACACACGAAGAGATGCGCCGCCATTTTCACGCGATCAAAAAACTCGGCTGCAATCTGGCGCGGGTTCACATCGCCGGAATTGATCCGCGAATTTACGATTTAGCCGACGAAATCGGGCTGATGCTGTGGGTCGAAATCCCTTCGCCGCACAGTTCAAACCAGAACAGCCGCGATAATCACTGGGCGGAATTACAGCGAATGCTGGTTTTCATCGCGTCGCATCCGTCCATCGTGCTGCTCAGTTTGTATAACGAAGACTGGGGCGTGGAAGACATCACGACGAACATCGAAACGCGGCGGTATATTTCCAACACTTTCGATTATCTGCGGCTCAATTATCCGCAAATTTTGGTGGTGGACAACGACGGCTGGAATCACGTTTCCAACAAAGGCAGATTGAGTTCGCATCTGTTGACGGCGCACGTTTACACGCCGTCGCCGTCCGAATGGGTTTCGAGTCTCGACCGTCTCGTCGCGGGTGAGACGCGCGGCGTAACGTATCGGCCGCTGATCGTCGGCGACGAGTATTTCTATCGCGGACAGGCTCCGCTCGTCATCAGTGAATGGGGCGGTTTCGGGTTTTCCAACTACGGCGGACCGGCGGACGAAGCCGAAGGCAAACACCGCCTGATAAAATTGTTCAAACACGAAATGCGCCGCCGCGCCGTCGCCGGCGACATTTATACGCAGGCGACGAGTATCGAAGATGAAGTCAACGGCATTATTAACCCGGAAACCGCCGAACTCCTTGTGCCGGAAGGCTTGCTCGGATCAGGTTCGCCGTTTGACGAGTGATGTTAATTTCCTAT
>JAYVGL010000318.1:0-8089 GCA_043772175.1 Pyrinomonadaceae bacterium
TCATCGTGTAATCTCCTTTTTCTGAGCAGTTTTTTCTGTAAAATTATTCTACTCATTTTTGGGAGATTACATAAATCTCAACTCAAGACTCAGGTTAACCCATATATCCGTTAGCAAAAGAATTTTCGCAAAGCAAGGTTATACCGAATACTTTAGAAAAGGAATCACTGTATGAATGAAAAGCAAAAGGCAGAATGGGAATTGACTAGAGCCAAAGGTATTTGGCGGTATGTTTTAGTAAAGTGGGTATTAAAAGGGTTACTTCCTAGTTTTTTGGCTATATTTGCAGGAAATTATTTGGGAGCTTTTCATTCAAAAATTCAAATTGGAGACTTGCTTTTTGTTCTTCTTCCCTTCTTTCTAATTAGCGGTGTATTTGTAGGTGTTCTTGCTTGGGGTTGGAATGAAACTATGTATAAGTAAACATTTTGGAGAGATTTTTATGTTTCGTTTTCTAATACTTTTAGCACTCTTACTATCGTTTGTGCCAACCTATGCACAAACAAAAAAAATGCCTAGAAAGATTTTGTCAAAATGTCTGTTGACGGAAGCCCCATCTTTGCGAGGCTTCTTTCTCAATCAAACAGTCAATGAAATTGATGTTATGATGTCCTCTTTCAAAACCAAGTATGAAGAAGAAAAAGAATCAGATTCTAATATAAATGATAAGGAGATAGGATGGTCTTATATGAACTTCGGTGATATGGACTTTTCAAATCCAGAGTTAAAAGATGTTGTTGTTACTTTGCATTTTCTTGATGACAAAGTGATTTACTTATCAATCATATACAGAGGGTTTGAACCTCAAAACTTAAAAGGTTTTATAGATCAGCTAACGGAAAAAACAACGCTTCCAAAAGAAGGTTGGACAACTGAAGACAAATATCACGGAGTGTTGAAATGCAGTAACTTTCAGGTAAGAGTTTCAACAGGTGAAGAGGTAAGCAGACCTGGATATTTAGACCTGCCAAGCGTTACGTTAATTGATACAATCGCAGAAGCTGAAAAAATAAACCGCAGGAAATTAGTTGAAACTAAAAAGAAAAACGAAGAACGAAAACGTATTCGTCAGGAGCGCGAAAAAAGAACGATTCTTAAACCATAAAAGGCACGGGAAATATCGAATATCTTACGGTATTCGACAAAACTCGCGCTGGAGCTAGGGCATTAGCGAGGAAGGTTTAAGATGATAAAGAAAGTTGCACGATTAGCTTATTGTTTTTTCGTTCAGAATGGCTTGGGTTGGCTGCTCGCAGTAATAAATCTAACGGCACTTCATTTCTTTGTCTGGTATTTGGAAGGTGGGCTGCATCATCCGGCAGCAATCGGCTGTGTTGAAGGTAAATTTACACTCATTTCAACATTTCGCTATTATCGGGAGGGAGTCATCGGTGTTTTATCGGATATGGCATCCGGTTTTGTTTTAATGTTCAATTTACCGGCGATAGCGTTAAGCAACTTTTTGTCTGATGTGCTTTTTGCCGGAACGCTGGATTGTGTTCCGACCGTTGATCTGCGCTGGAATTACAGCATTTTCTATCAAGAGCGAATTGGCTTGAGCATTTTATTTGTTGTCTTTCAATGGCTGATTGTCGGAGCGGTAATAAAAAGATTGATTAGGCTTGTTAAGGAATCTGATCAACAGATAAGCAGGATATAACCTAATTTTTTGAGCGTTCTTGACACTTTTAATCGAAAATCGCATCATTGAAGTTCAAGTTTTGTGGTGAGTTACAGCAACTTGCGACCACGTTAAATAATCTGCTAAACAGCGTTTCGGAAAAAGATTTTAACAGAAAAGTCTCGCGCTGTTTTGACAGGCGGGATTTTTTGTTTGGTTGGCGGTCATATAAATTATTAATATGAAAAACTTTCGGGAAATTTTAGAATCCGGCGGCGTGTTTGTTTTCGACGGCGCGGTCGGGACGATGCTTTACGACAAAGGCGTTTACATCAACCGCAGTTATGACGAATTGAATTTGACCGCGCCGGATTTGGTGCGCGAAGTTCACGCCGAATACGTCAAAGCCGGGGCGGATATTATCGAAACGAACACTTTCGGGGCGACGCGCTATCGGCTGCAAGCCTACGGATTGGAAAGCAAACTGCACGAAATCAACGTCGCGGGCGTGAAATTAGCCAGAGAAGCGGCGGGCGAAAACGCTTTTGTCGCGGGCGCAGTCGGTCCGCTCGACTTGCGAATCGAGCCTTACGGTCCGACCTCTTTTGACGAAGCTAAAGAGATGTTCAAAGAACAAATTTCCGCGCTTTTGGAAGGCGGCGTTGATCTTTTCGTTCTCGAAACTTTTTCGGATTTGTCCGAAGTCAAACAGGCGATCAATGCCGTCAAAGAGTTGTCGGATTTGCCGATTGTCGCGCAGATGACGATTCAGACGGACGGCAACACGATTTTCGGCGCGAGCGCGGAAGTCATCACGCAGCGGCTCGACGAATACGGCGCGGATGTCATCGGTTTGAACTGCGGTGTCGGTCCGACGCACGTTTTGACCGCGCTCGAAAAAATGCGAAATGTAACGACGAAAAAACTTTCCGCGCAGCCGAACGCCGGACTGCCGCGCGATGTTCAGGGGCGACAATTTTATATGTGTTCGCCCGAATATATGTCGAAGTTCGCCAAGCGTTTTATCAAGGCGGGCGCGTCGTTTATCGGCGGCTGCTGCGGCACGACTCCGCAACATATCAAATTAATCGCCGATTCGGTGCGCGCCGTTTCGCCGCGTCAGACGAATTCCGTGACACCGCTCGGATCGGCGAAAGTCGTTGATTTGATGCCGTCCGATGTCGAAATCGTGCCGCCGGAGATGCGCTCGAAATGGGCGCGGAAAATCGCTTTGGGCGAATTCGTCACGTCGGTTGAAGTTCTGCCGCCGAAAGGCTGCGACGCGGCGAAAACGCTCGACTCGATTCGGCTTTTGGTTGACGCGGGCGTTGATGCGGTGAACATTCCCGACGGACCCAGAGCGCAGACGCGAATGTCGGCGCAGGCGACGGCGATTCTGGTGCAGGAAAAAGTCGGCATCGAAGCCGTCCTGCATTACTGCTGCCGCGACCGAAATCTTTTGGGAATGATGTCGGATTTGCTCGGCGCGTCGGCACTCGGCGTTCACAATCTGCTTTTGATTACGGGCGATCCGCCGAAAATGGGACCGTTTCCCGATGCGACCGCCGTTTTCGATATTGATTCCATCGGCTTGACGAATATGGTCAACCGTCTGAATCACGGACTCGATTTGGGCAACAATCCGATTGGCTGTCCGACCAGATTTTCCATCGGTGTCGGCGTTAATCCGGGCGCGATTAATTTGGAAGAGGAAATCAAACGCTTTGAATGGAAGGTCGAAGCCGGAGCCGAATACGCGATTACGCAGCCGGTTTACGACACGAAACAGTTGCGCGATTTTCTCAAAAGAGTCGAGCATTGCCGCATCCCGATTGTCGCCGGAATTTTCCCGTTCGTCTCGATTCGCAACGCCGAATTTATGCACAATGAAGTTCCCGGCGTGGTCGTAACGCAGGAAATTCTCGACCGAATGCGAAAAGCCTCGGACATTTCTAAAGAAGCCGCCCGCGACGAAGGTTTGGCAATCGCCCGCGAATCGCTTATGGAAGTGCGCGATTTGATTCAAGGCGTGCAGGTTTCCGCACCGTTCGGCAACGTCAAATACGCGCTTCAGGTGTTTGATGTTTTGAACGAAAAAGTAAATTTGGTGTTGAGCGCGTAAAAAACGAAAATCTGAGTTTGGAAAAGGCAGAACAAGGGAAACGAAGATTCAACCGTTCATTATTCACCGTCAAGCGGGAAATTGTTCTGTGTGAGCAACGAATAGTTGATAGTGAATAATTAATAGATTTGATATTTGCCGAATGAAAAATCCGCCGATTGCTTTTTGACAATCGGCGGATTTTTTTATTCAGTCGTCAAGTTTGACGCTTACTTTGGTGTTTATTGAAGCGATTGATAGCCCGCCGGAATCGGGATGTCGCCGTTGGTTCCGAACTGCGCTGACCTGTGAATGCGCCGTTGGAGCTTTGCAGGACATACCACACGCCTGTTGACGGACGGAAAACGGCGATGTCCGCAGTTCCGTCACCGTCGTAATCGCCGACCGTCGGAATATCGGTCGTCGTGCCGAAGGCAATCGCCCGACTCGTGTTCGTCTGCGTTTGGAAAATATACCAAACGCCCGAACGATAAACCGTGAAATCGCTTTTGCCGTCGCCGTCAAAGTCGCCGACCAGCGGTTTGTCGTTCGACAGACCGAAGTTGATCGCCGTTACTACGCTGTTCGCGCTATTCAGAACATACCAAATGCCGCTGCGATAAACCGCGTAATCGGTGCGCTCGTCGCCGTCGTAGTCGCCCTGCACCGGAACGTCCGTGCTGATTCCGAAGCTGACCGCCGTAAATTGACTGGAAGCACCGCTCGTCAGAACATACCAGGTTCCGTTGGACGGTCTCCAAACGGCGATGTCGGTTCTGCCGTCGCCGTTATAATCGCCCTGCGCCGGCTTGTCGGTTCCCAAGCCGAACTGCTGCTGAATGGTTCCGAAGTCCGAACTGCGCTGAATATACCAAGTGCCGTTCGACGGACGGAAAACGCTGAAATCGGTTTTGCCGTCGTTGTCGAATTCGGCGATAACGGCGCGGTCGTCGTCAACGATTACGCCGATGCCCTGACTTCGGCTAATCGTCGCGTTCGACGGACTGCTCAAATTAACGAAGAATGTTTCGTTCAGTTCTTTGAGCGTATCGCCGATGACGACGACGGTAATCGTTTTGGTCGTCTCGTTCACCCCGAAATTCAACACGCCGGTAACTGCCGTGTAATCGCTGCCCGCCGTTGTCGTGCCGTTGGTCAAAGCGTAAACCGCCGAAACCGCGCCGTCCGTGCCGCCGGTGCGGTTGACGGTAACGGTAAATCCGCCCGCGACTTCGTTCAAAGCGACTGTGCCGGTTTCCGCCGTCAAATCGCTGGTGATGTTAATGGTGATATTTGCCGTCGCGCCCAAAGTATTGATTGCCTCGAAATACCGTCCGTGTTGGTCAGCGAAGTATAAGTTTCGCCCGCGCCGACGTTCACCGATGAAGCGAATGCCGCGACCACCGCATAAGCGTTCGGCGTGGTCAGAGGCGAAGTGACGTTATTGATGCTCGTTGCCACAAAGCCGCCGCCCGGATTAGCTCCGACGTTGCCGTTGGTGTCCTGCGCGACGATAAAATAGTTAATTACGTCGCTGGTTACGACACCGCCGAATAACGAATAATCAATCGTGCAGGTGTAAGTCGGACTGCTGCCCCCGCATTGCGTCGAGAAATACGCGCCGCCGTTTTTGCGGAAGTAAATTCGCGGCGAATTTGCGCCGGTTGCTACGCCCGAAAGATCGGTAATGGTTGCCGTAATCACGCGGTTCGTCGTCGAAGTCGTGTTGCCGACCGCCGTGTATGAAATCGCCGGCGGATTCAAATCAATCGCCGTTCCGGTGAATTCATCCGCGCCGATGTCCGGCATCGGCACATTGCGCGTCTGTCCGTCGAAGTCGTTTGTAATTCCCGAAACTGGAATGCCGCCCGATTCGAGTTGCGTCGGAGTCGCCGTGCTGATATGCAGAAAATTGGTGTTCGCGCCGGTCGTGCTGACAAAGTTCGGATTTTCCGTAATCGAAGCCGAATCACGCGGCGTGACCCGCGATTTATAAGCTGCTAATGTTTGATCGGAATTCGTGCCGTCGTTGTAAATTGCGTTGGTCGCCGAAGGTGTTCCGGCAAAGAAATCGTTGTTGTTCGAGGCGTTGGCGTAGGTCGAAAGCGTCGTCGAACTGCGACGATACGCGACCGTCAAGCCGGTTCCGGCGGCGGTCGAAGTGTTCACCAAAACATTATTCCGCATCGTGAACGTCGGCGTGGACGATGCGTTCAACGCACTCGAACCAAAGTTCGCGCCCGTGCTGGTCGCGTTCAGATAAACCGTGTTGAAGTCGGCATTAACGGTCGTGCCGCCAGAGATATTGATGCCGAACAAAGAGTTCGTCGCGTTTAGAGCCGGGGCGCGAAGGTCGCCGATCAAGTTGTTGTAAACATTGGTCGTTGTGCCGCCCGAAACGGTGATGCCGCTGACGGTTCCGGCGGCGTTGGTGTTTTCAAAGTTGTAGATTTTGTTGCGGAATATATTTCGGAGCGTCGCCGAGGAACTGACGATTCCGGTAACGACGCTCGCGCCTGAACTCGATAAAGTGTGAACCGTGTTCTGCGAGAAATTATCCGCCGCCGTCGAACCGCCCGAAGCGGACGAGATGCCGGTGATTTGTCCGGCACCGGTGATGTTGCTGACGACGTTGTTGGAAACATTCGCCGCGCCGCTGAAGCTGACGACCGTTCCGATAATCGCGCTCGTGCCGCCCGTCCAATTGGTAAAAGTGTTGCCCGTTACCGTTTTCGTCGGCAAGCCGCCGTCGTTGCTGCTCCAGCCGGTGATCGCCGTCGCGCCCGTCCCCGTAATGTTTGAAAAATTGTTGTTATTGTTCGTAACCGTTGTTCCGGCAACCGAAGAGGCGTTCGTCTTGAAGACCGTTACCGTTCCGCCGATGTCCAGTCCGTCGTTTCTGGTCAGCCGCCGCGGTCGCACCGACGACGACGATGCCGATATTGGCATCGGTGAGGCTGTTGACGTATAACTTCAACCCGCTGTTGCCGCCGTCGGTTGTCGTTGCCGAAGCAGTCGTCGAAATCGAAGTCGCGCTGTGCGTCGAATTGCTGTAAACGCCGAACGTATTCTGATAAGTGCGGTCGAGGTCTATGATGCAGTTTTGAATTGTTACATTTTGCGAACCGTTGGTCGTCGTCGCGTAAAATAACGCCACGCCGAACTCGGTCATATTGTTGGTCCCCGCCGCTGTCGTCGTGTTGGCGGCGGGGACCAACATCGAAAATCCGTCAATCGTTAAATTGTCCGCGCCGACGATTTTGAAAATCGCGTCGGTCAATGAACCGGAAGTCAATGCCGCGTTCGTCGTGAAAGCCGGTCGCGTTCCGGTCGCGGTCGCACGGCGGAAGACAATCGGATTGCCCGCGCCGTTGCCGGTCGGATTGGTAATCGTATAGCCGCCCACCGGAGCGGTTTCCGTATAGCCGTCGGCGACGACGAATGTTACGCCGCCCGCGCCGACACCGTTTGTGTTCAGATCGGTAACGGCAGCCGCGACCGTCGCATAAGTCCCCGGAATAGTTTTCGTTCCCGTCAATTGCGCCATTGCACCGACGGCGAACGCCGACAATAAAAATGCCAGCATCGTGATTTTTTTCAAAATCTGCATAGAACTTCTCTCCTCTGAATTTTTGATACTTTGTATAGACGACACACTTGCGCTTTAAAATGACGGTCAAATTTTCATCCGAACAGACGGAACCGAACGCACACGGATTTCCCCTCGAAAAATCTGCGCGTTCTCACACTTTGGCTCTGCCGTTGATTTCCGTCATACGGAATGCGTGTCAATCGCTTGAATTTTTTGTTTCAGCCGCAATTTCGGGCGAACGCTCTCAGTTTGGGATTTCAGGCGAAAGCATTCAGCCGAAGACGGCAAATAGAATTTTAGTCTTCGTTTTTAATGTTCGAGACTAGTGTTTGAAAAGTATGTTCATATTCGTTTTGTTGTCAAGACAACAGTGCCTCAAGACAAATTAAATTTTCATCAAAACCGAAAATTTCAAAGACTTTTCAGAATCCTAAAACTTTAAATGGCGAAAGGCGATTGAGAAGTTTATTCTCAACCGCCTTTTTAGTTTTGCGTCCGAACGAAATACTATTTTCCCGCAGTAAGCTGCAATCGCGCCTGCGCTTTTTCGAGTTGTTCGCGGCGCGTTTCAAATTCTTCCTCGGTTCCCTTCCACGCGCCGAGTTCTTTCTCCAGCTTTTCGCGTTCGCTTCGCGCCGCTTCGACATCAATATCATTCGCCGTCTCCGCGATGTCAGCGAGAACCGAAACATTATTTTCGCTGACTTCGAGAAAGCCGCCCGCGATAACCATTCGCTCGTTTGTGCCGCCGCGTGTATAAGATAAAATTCCCGGT
>JAYVGL010000319.1:0-8283 GCA_043772175.1 Pyrinomonadaceae bacterium
TTTACCTGGACAGCATCGGGGCGTTCGCTTCAATCGCCAACAAAGTCGCGCTTCGACAGTCAATGCCGACCTTAAAACAAATTTTGTTGTGGGACAAAAAAATCGTTCCCGTTTCGACTTTCATTGATCCGTTGATCGGCTATCTGGCGGGCAAAACCATCATCGGCATCTGGCGCAAAACGCCGTCGGGCAAATGATGAACTCGCGTTCGGGAATGAAAATAAAATTCATCGCGGCGATGCTCGGCGTAACGGTCTGGGCGTTGTTCACCGGCTATTTTCAAGTGTTCAGCTTTTTTCCGTTTCATCAGGACGAAGGCTATCTGATGATTACCGTCAAACAGCTTCTTGACGGGAAGACTTTATACGACCAAATCTACACGCAATACGGTCCGGCTTATTATCTCTACGAACAAATAATTTACGCCGTTTCGGGAATGCCGGTAACGCACGACTTCACGCGGCTGATGACTTTGGCGGTGTGGACACTGATTAGTTTGCTCGGCGGCGTTTTTACGTTTCGTTTGACGCGCTCGACTTTGTTCGGCGCGATGGCTTACGTGCTGACTTTTCTGATTTTGTTTCGCACCGTTTACGAGCCGGGACATCCGCAGGAATTGTGCGGTTTGCTCGTCATTTTGATTTTGTTGCTGCTGACGAACAGCGGAGACGAGAAAAAGTTTCGAGTCTCCGCCACACTCGCGGCGGTTTGTCTGGCTTTTTTGTTTCTGACGAAAGTCAATCTCGGTATTTTCCTCGGTCTGGCGTTCGCCGTCGCGCTCTTGAGTTTTATCAAGCCGAACGGCTGGCAGCGCATTGCGTTGTTTGCGCTGACCGCGCTCGCCGTCGCCTTGCCGTTTATTATTCTCAGAAAATATCTCGCCCTCGGCTGGATCAAACTCTGTATCGCGCTTGCCGTTTCCGTCTCCGCCATCGTGCTGAACGGTTCGCTTAAACCGTCGAAGCCGTTCGTTTCGATAAAGTTTTGTCTGGCGTTGGCGGCGGCTTTCGCGGGTGTTTCGGTTTTGATAATTCTCGCTTTTCTGCTGCAAGGCACGTCTCTGTCCGCGCTGATTTACGGCACGTTCATACAGCATTTGAAGTTCGGCGACAATTTTTTTCAGGCGGCTCCGATTCAGCGTTTCGTGATTTACTGGTCGTTGCTGGCGTTCGCGCTGGCGTTCGGCATCGCCTTTTTGAAACAGCGTCAGCCGCGCACGGCGGAAACGATTTTGGTTGTTTTAAAGTCGGCGTTCGGACTCGGAGTAATCGCGTCTTCGCTCTGGGGTTACGAGCTTTTCCTCAATAATTTTGCGCTGCTGAGTTTCGCGCCGCCGTTTTTGTGGCTTTTGCTGGTCAAAACGCCGGGCGTTAAAAACGGTGCGGAGTTTGAAGAAATCGAAAATGGCGACGAAAACTATTTCGCCCGCATCGTCTTGTTTTTCTCGGCGATTACGCTGACTCTGCAAATTTTTCCGATTGCCGGAACGCAGATGGCGTATGCCTGTTATTTAATAATCATTGTCGGTGTCGTTTGTCTGTTTGAAGGTTCGGTCGGCGCGGCGCGGTTGTTTCCGCGATTGGCGGAAAATTTTATCGGGCGTTACGGTTTGACGACCGCCGCAATAGTTTTTCTCATCGGACTTGGCGCGTATCGGTCGAATAAAAATTACGTCGCCTACCGCGACCAAACGCCGGTCGAATTCGTCGGCACGACGCGATTGCGGATTCCGATTGAAAAAGCCGCGCTTTACACGTTTCTGGTCGAAAACCTGCGCGCCGACTGCGACAGTTTCGTTTCGATGCCCGGTCTTTTCAGTCTCAACTTCTGGGCGAATAGCGAACCGCCGACCACTTATAACGCGACCGCCTGGCTGACGCTGCTCGACGACGCGCAACAGCGGGCGATCATCGAGAAATTAAAAACTTATCCGCGTCCGTGCGCCGTCTATTATCCGAAACTGACGACCGACGGGCTGCGAAACAGACAAGTCGAATCTTTTCCGCTGGCGCGTTACATCTTAAACGATTTTAAAATCGCGGCGACCGCCGGCGAACATCGTCTGATGATCGCCCGCAATGCGGCGGCAAAGCCGATTTATCTGGCAAAAATTCTGCCGAACCGCAATATCGAATTTACCTTTCCCAACCGCCGCGACTGGCAAATCGCCCGCGTTCAGATTTTCGATTGGCAGCAAAAGCGTGTTCTCGCCGACAGCCGCGACGCTGCCGTTTCGATCTCCGATGAAAACGCGCAAACCGAATCACTGCCGCTGACGATTGCCGCAAACGCCGCCGCGCCGTCGAGTTACGAATTGACTTTGCCCGCTTCAAATCAAACCGAATTGCCGCCGCCGGAAAATCTGATTTTACGATTCTACGACGGCGACGGAAACCTGATCGCGTTTCTCCCGTTTGACGAAACGCGCCGCTAAACAACGCGATTTCTTATTCCGCTGAGACTTTATTCGGCGGCACGATTTTCAAACATTCAATCTTTTTTTGCGAATATCGCCCAAGCGGACAAAGGCAACGGTTTGCGAAACCGTCAATCACCGTTTCAAATCCGGCTGCTCGCGCCGATTTTTTAATCTTATAAATTTTTTCAAGCGAAAGTCCCGGCAATTTTGTTGCCGAAATACTACGCAGTCGCCTGCGTTTATCAGACGGACGAAGCGCGGCGAAGGTTTATGATAAAATCTCGATAACGGGTGAGACTGAGTTTCCGATTCCGGCTACAGGAGATGAATTAAATGGACGCACAAATAACGCTTGAACGCACGACGATTTATTTTCCGCGCAATCAATTTACGTTTTACTTCGGAAACCGTCGGAAACCGAGCATTGAAGAGTTCGATAAAATTTGCCGGCAGAACCGCGATTTACGGTTTGAAATGAACGAAAAAGGAGAAATTTCCGCTATGCCGCCTGTTTACGCCGATACGAGCGAGAAAAATGCCGATATTATAATCCAACTCGGAAACTGGGCGAAGAAAGACAAGCGCGGAAAAGTGTATGAATCTTCGGGCGGTTTCGTGCTGCCGAACGGCGCGGTGCGCTCGCCTGATGCGTGTTGGATACTGAAGGAACGACTGGAAAAATTGAGCGAAAAGGAACGGCAGGGTTTTATCAATATCTGTCCCGACTTCGTGATCGAACTGCGCTCGACATCCGATTCGCTAACGAAATTAAAGGCGAAAATGCTCGAATATCTCGAAAACGGCGCGAAACTCGGCTGGCTGATTGATCCTAACAAAAAGAAAGTTTACATCTATCGTCAAAACGCGAATGTCGAGATAATAGAGAATCCGAAAACTCTTTCCGACGAAAATACGTTGAGAGGTTTCGTGTTGGATTTGAGCGAGATTTTATCAATCTGAGATTTTGCCTGATCCGGCGGCATCTCCAAGTAATAATCGAATTCGCTTAAATTATTTCAATTCATTGCGTTTTTTTAATTCTTTCCAGATCAAAAACAGCATCAGCGCAATGATCGGCGGGCTGATGAAAAACAGGATGAACATTATTTGAAACAACCTTTCAAATCCATTGGAAGATGCCGATTCAAAAGCTATTTGTATGTTTGTTATGCTGCCGGCTTCAGATAAAAGTTTATCTTTTTGATTCGATGAAAGCTCGGATAAGTTTAGCTGGTTGTCCGTATCAGTTGAAAGATTCACATTGTCATCTTTGATGCGTATCTCTTTGATTTGCTTCGAGCGAATGCGTCGAAGGGCTTCGTCAAAAGGTATTTCATCTTTCGCTGTCTGAATTTTCGTCGAATATGAAATGCCGAAAATCATTGAAGCGAGAATCATATTACCAATCAAAAATCCGCCGACTGCATAGAAAAGTTTTTGTTTCAAATTCATAAATTTTCCCTCTTTGCCGGGAATCATAGCACAGAAATAATTTTTACAAAATAGTTTTTCGGCAAACGAAGTCGGTTACAAAAAAATTAATTCGACTGCGCGTTTCGTTCGAGAGATTGGCGAATTTTTGCCGCGTTATTTGATTGCGCGTTCGGCGAAAGCGTCGTATTGGTGACTTTATCGTTTGCGTCTCTGGTCGCAATCAGCCAGTAATTCTGGCGTGTGCGCGGAACGTAAATCAGCACTTTGCGGGCGTTATTTTCCGCGCTGACACCCTTAAAAATCACTTCTTCAAAGCCGTCGTCGTCAACGTCCTGCGGCTCGAAAGTCCAGTTCGAGCCGTGAAAACTTTCATTATCCAATGACACCCGCGCCGTGATTTCCCACTGGCTGTTGACATTCGGGCGTTCGACGGCGAACAGGTGGGTTTTGCCCATCTCGATCATATTGTGGATGCAGACAAGGGCGGAATCTTTCGGCGTTTTGATAATCTGCATCCCGTCGGAGCGGTGTTCGGTCGTCTGCGTGATTCGCAGGATGACTTTATCGGCTTCTTCGCTCGACAACAGCGGGGCGGACGGCGCGTTTTGTTTGTCGTCGGTTTTCGCCGCAGCGTAATCGTCGCCCATCACCATTCCGCCGTGATTCATCGAATCCATTTTTATCGGATAATCGGGATTCGACGGATAATCTGCCGTCGAAGTATTTGCCGCCGGCGACAGCGGATTCGACGCGACAACATTCGACGGCGGCGACATTCTCATAAAGCCGACGGCGACGGCGACAGCAATCAACGCCGACAACGCGCCGCCCGCGTAGAGAAATTTGCGGTTTCCGGCGGCGGGCGGCGGAGTATTCATCGCGTCGTGAAGCGTCTGCGGCGCGGCGAATTGATTCGTGTTTTGAGTTGCGGCGGCGAGCCGAGCAGGTTCGACAATCGCGTCGGCTTGCGTCGCGTGATTCCCGCTTGACGCAGTGAAATCGTTGGTTTGACTATTGATCGGCGCGGCGAAATCGCCCGTTCGGGTGTTGGTCGGCGCGGCGAGATTGTTCGTCTCATTACTGACCGGCGCGGCAGAACTGACTGTTTGCACGTCCGCCGCCGCCGCCGCCGTAAGGCTGTCCAATAACGAAATCTTCGTCGCCTCGGCGTTCACCGGACGATCAGCCGGTTTTTTCGCCAGCAATTGATTGACGACTTGAACAAGTGCCGCCGGAATTTCGCCGTCTAAATCGTCGAGCGGCGGCGGTTCGACCATCGCGTGTTTGATGATGATCGCAGAAAAAACTTCTTCGTCGAACGGCGGGCGACCCGACAAAGTTTCATAGAGCAGTGCGCCCAAACTATACAAATCGCTGCGGGCTTCGACGGGTTCGCCCAGACATTGTTCGGGCGACATATAATGCGGCGTGCCGATTAACGCGCCGCTGCCGGTCATCGAAAGTTTCAGAGTTTCCGCGCTGTCGCTGTTGAGAAGTTTGGCGATGCCGAAATCCAGTACGAAAACGTCGCGCCCGTTGAGCATTATATTCGCCGGTTTCAAATCGCGGTGAATGATGCCGAGCGAGTGCGCTTCGCTCAAAACATCGCAGATGCTAATGGCGATTTCGACCGCCTGGCGATACGGCATTCTGCCCGTTTTTTTCAAAACGTCGGCGAGCGTCACGCCTTCGACGTATTCCATCACGATAAAAAGCCGTCCGTCGGGGAGCGTTCCCGAATCGTAAATCATCGCGGCTCTGGGATGCCGCAGCTTCGCCATCAATTTGGCTTCGCGGGCGAATCTTTGCGAGACGTTGGTGTTGGCGGCGACTTCCTGATTGAGAATTTTGACGGCGACCACGCGGTCTAAACCGAGGTGCGTGGCGCGATAAACCGTTCCCATTCCGCCGCGTCCGAGTTCTTCTTCGACGCGCAAATTGCTGCCGATCAACTGCGGGATTGCCGTATTTTCGCCGCCGACGGGCGCGTCAAACTGTTCCATAAACTTTATTTGAATTCGGGTTCTGCGATTGAATCGCCTTCAGAATTTTATCTTACTTCGGATAAAAATAATATACACCGACTTTCAAACGAGCGTAAACCGTCAAAGAAAACGCCGGTCGGCGCAGACGATCATTTGCGGGCAACTGCCGCGATAAATATATTTCTTGAATGAAAACAAAAGTCGTTTCCACTCTCGCTGCCCGATTCGCACGGTCAGCCGCCAGCAGTTATTATGTTCCGATAACTGCTGAGTGTTTTCCGGCGAAATGGTCGCGCACGACGGCGAAAAACGCTTCACGCAAGCAAATTTGAGAAGCCAAACCAAAAGCGTGGAATGCAGAAAAGACTCCGGCGCAGTTGACGAAATTCCCGGCGCGTGTAAGAACATTGACGAGGTGCTGAAAAATCAAACCGATTTAATGGAAGTCGTCGCGCAGTTGAAGCAAGTCGTTTGCGTTAAAGGATAAAAATTATGGAATCAAAAAAATTAATGACAGCGGAAGATTTTCACCTACTTGTATTAGATTTCGCTGATGAGTTTCAAAGAAAACATTATGAAACTTTCAAAAATCATCCACAGGACATTGTAAGAAATGCTTTGTTTAATATATTTCACGATGCAATAATTCTTCATCGTGCTGTGGGTGATTTAGTTTTCGGAGGCTGGTCAAGCGCAGGGGCAATTATTGTTAGAACTATGCTTGATTTAACCGTTTCGATGATGGCTATCTTGAACAGCCAAAATCCTACTCTTTCGGCTTTTAAATACTTTAATTCGAGTTTTCGTCAGCTTTCAAGAGATAATTATTACAGTTCAGAGTTCAGGCGCGGAGTACGCGGTTTGGTCAGAGAGCAAATTGGGTTGCTGCCTTTAGAAGATAGAACTTTAGCTTTCCAATTTTTAAAGGAAAAAGACCGCGCTTATTGGTTTTGGGAAGAATGGAAAAATCCGTCTGAAGTCATTAGCAAGTTTGGTTCTTCAAAACTCCAAGATGCATACAAGGGATTATCATCGGCGGCACACGGAGGATTTATAGGCTTAAGAGTTTATCGTGATCGTTTTAACGATTATGACATTAATCCAAGATTGCCTATCGGCAAGCAAGCAGCTTTAGTTACTGTATCTTCTTCAAAGTATTTGAACGAATTAATATCTATCCGTAGTCAATACGAAAGTTTAGGACTCGAAAATATTTGTATTGAAATTAGAGAGAAGATTAAAACGGTTGACATATTCAATGAGTAATTGTTTAAAAAATTGAAATAGTTCGTTTCTAAAAACTTAGTCATTGTAATGCTATAGCTTGCCTTGCCAGGGAGATAGGTTCAAATCTCTTACGATGGCTCAAATATTTTACGGATTCAAAGACAATCCTTTTGCTTCGACGATTCGCAAAAATTCGAGCGGTTCGACAGCTGTTAAAAACCTGAATCTTTGCCGAAATTCTTTGCAGTCATCGGTGAATCCGTTCATTAAATCAAGTAAATCTTTATCACGACTGACGATATAATCGGCTTCCGCTTCGACAGCGAGGTCTATAATTATTTCATCTTTCGGGTCGCGTTCTAATCTAAAACTTTTCGGCACGGAACGAGCGAGGGTTGAAACGTCTAAAACGTCTTCGATAAAGGCTTCGATTTGTTTGATATTAAAATTCGGCAGACGCGCAAGAATGTTCGGTCTTGAAACGACAATCTCTGATTTCGGCGAGCGTGTCTTTTAAAATGAATAGTTTTACTTTACCCTTTCGGACGACATCAAAACATTTGGCGGCAATACTGTTCGGATTAAGCGAGGCTTGAATGTAAACATTGCAGTCGAAAACCGCGAGGATGATTTCAAAGGGCATTTTTTTCTTCCCACATCGCCTGTCTTTCGCTTTCGATTAGTGCGTCCAAATCTTCCTCGCTCATTCCGCTTTCGGCGTAATCTTTTCTGAGCGGCGCAAGAATTTCGTCAAGCGTTCTTCGCCGATCAATGTCTTTCTCGATCAAATCGCCGACGTATTCGGCAGCGCCCTTGTCTTTATTTTTCGCGGTTTCTTCTAAAATCGCGCCGACGTTTTGCGAAACTTGAATTGTCAGTGTTATCGTTTCCATATCGCTAACCTCGAACGCGACTTTACCACAATCGGTTTCGCTCGAAAAACCACGTCAAAAAGTATTTCAATAACCCGCAAAGTCCGCCGCCGATGACGATTAGCAAAACGTCCGCCTTCAAAAAGTAGAGCGTGAGGAAGGAAATCAAAGCCAATAAAACAGCAAAAACATCAATCTGCATTTGCGGAAAAAGCACGGTTGCGCCGAAGGTCAGAGCGAGATTCAAAATCACGCCGACGACTGCTGCCATCACGCCGGAAAGCCCGGATGAAAGTTTACGATTGTGGCGCAGTTTTTCGATATAATTTGCACCGGCGAAAATGAA
>JAYVGL010000320.1:0-9320 GCA_043772175.1 Pyrinomonadaceae bacterium
GAGTTCGGAGAATTTCGCGTTTCCCAGCGCGTCTAATTGCGAGACATCGCTCGTCTGCCGGTTAAAATCGGCGTTCAATTTATCGGCGAACAAAATCTGCGTTCCGCGATTTTCATCTTTGACGGTCGGGACGCGCACGGTTTTCGTTTTTGTGGCGGCGACGCAGTTGCGCGGATTATTGCCCTTTTCGTAAAAGTCGCAGTCGAAACGCGGCGCGTTGATCGTCGTTTTGTAATTTTCCGCCGAATTTCTCAGCGGCTCAATAAATAACTCCGCGTTGCCGACGGCTTCGGTGCGCGTCAAGGTTTTGCCGTCGACGTTCAAAACGGTTTTCACCGCGTCCGCCGTGATTTTTTTGTTCGCCGCGTCCGGTTTATTGTCGGGGGCGAACATCGAAACCGTCGTGCGCCCTTCGGTGTTCATTTCGTTCAGCAAACCGTTGTTAAAATTTAATCGAATCGCGTTTGGCGCAGACAGCGAAACTTTTGAATAATCGCCCGCATTCGCCGGAATCAAATTGGCGTTTCCCGCGCCGACGACGTTCGCCGTTTGCAGTTGCTGATCGTCGCCGAATGCCGCGTTCAATTCGCTGCCCGAAACTTCCGTCGTGCGGTCGGGCGCGGTTTGTTTTAGATAAGCGTTGCCTTTGACCAGAGCATTTTTGAGATTTTTATTCGGGAAAAGTTCCGCCGTCAAATTGTCGCCTTTTAAATAATCCGAGTTTTGAGTGATTTCTGCGCCGCCGGACAAAAAGATTTTGCCGTTTTTCTGCTCGTAAATCGCTTCGTTCGATTTGATAAATGTTTGTTTATTATCTTGATTGGTCGTGATTTCGACACCGTTCTTCAACTCAAAACGGTCGGCATCTTTGTCGTAAAGCGCGTATTTCGTTTTAATCGTCGTCGGTTTTTCGCTGCCGGACGCGGTTTCGATCAAGACGTTTTCAAACAATTCTAATTGCTTGACTTCTTTTTCGATAACGACGACGGCGCGATTCGC
The DNA here is from genome assembly GCA_043772175.1 of Pyrinomonadaceae bacterium. Classification (GTDB taxonomy): domain Bacteria; phylum Acidobacteriota; class Blastocatellia; order Pyrinomonadales; family Pyrinomonadaceae. The sequence continues at coordinate 1,000 of JAYVGL010000320.1, forward strand.
CCGCGTTTTCGTCCATTTCGGGTTAGCGTTCGTCGCTTTTTGATTAACGTCAACATTCCCGTTCAAGTCAATTTTCTTGATTTCTTTTTCCACGAAATACGCCGTCGCTTTGTCGGATTTAATGTCGGTCGGCTGTCCGTTTCCTTTGGATTCGTTCGGCGTGATGTTGATAACGACGGAGTTTTCAAATTCGATTTCTCCTTTCGTCTGATTCAAAAAAGCGTGTCCCGCCGCAATCTTTGCCTGCTGAAAACTTTTGTCGGCAAACTCGCCTTCGCCTTTACCCTCGGCAAAAATCTCGACATCTCTTAATAATTCAAGCGTTTTCTCCTTCGTCTTGACAATCGCGCCGAACGATTTGCCCGTGATATTTTCGCGTGAAAACTCAATCGCTTCTTCGGCTTCGGCGGTTTCGGTTTCTTTTTTGTAATAAAGATGTTCGGTTTTAACTTTCAGCGCGTCGCGTGTCTCAATGTTGACCGCTCCGGCAAAATAAGCCTTGAAATTCTTATTCGCTTCGGGAATATAGATCGCCTTCTGCGCCGTCATTTGATCGTATCTTTCGCCGGTCTCGTCGAAAACCTGCAAGAAAACATTTTCGAGTTCCTGATGATTGTCCGTATAAGTTTTGGCGTGGTCGGCTCTGATGTAATACTTCTTCAAATCACCTTCGGTTTCGGTGCGTTCGTAACCGTTGACTTCCGCCATCACGTCTTTAGAAAGCTGCGCGTCGGCACTTTTAAGGCGAAATTCCTGATTGTTCCGCGAGCGATAAAAAGCAATTCCGATGACGATAACGGTGATCGCCAGAGCGAAGACCGCGCCAACTCCGAAATACTTCGGGAGGTTGGCACGAAGCTGATATTTTTTTAGATTTTGGTGCGGAGTTTCGGACATTATAATTTCGTATTAGGAGCGAGTTTCGAGGTTCTCATTTTCCCCGTGTGCGTGTGAAGATTTATTTTGGCTGATTCGTCAACAATCCAGGCTTCCAACGCGCCTTTTTCCAAGTAAAGGCGAATTTTTCCATCCATTTCAGCGCGGCTGTTGCCGGGAGATTTTATTTCGACGCAAATTTCCGGTGCTTTTGGAAACGGCGTTCTCTCTCCGAATTCAGCATAAAACTCATCAGATAACCAAGCAACACCGGCGACTCGCACACCTTCGCTCGTTAAAATCGAGCATTCTGTAACAACTACGCCGATCTGTTTGTCAAATTCGATTTCTCTAGCGACTCTGTTCTGCAAAATCCCGTGCCGATTGGAAGCCGGACTCATCAAAATCTGCCCGAATTTGTTAAGTTCGATTTTATACGGCATATCCCAAAAAAAAGGATTTTCGATCAATTCTTGCCATTTCGCCGTTAAATCCATTTCGTATCTCCTCCGTTTAATCGTTTGTTTGCAAATCTTCAACCACCAACTGAAGGCGAGTATTGCCGTTCCAAGTGTTTGCTTCGGGCGTGTAAGCCAATTCGATGCGCGTTTTGGCGTTCAAGGTTTGCCCTTTTGATTTGTCCACGCCGTCCCACCAAACAGCTTCAAACGCTTTGCCGTCCGCGTCGGCGAGTTTCAATTTCAGATGCTTTTCCTTCATCACGAACGGTGCGCCGGTCAAAACTAAGTCTTTCGTCAAAAATCGTGGTTTCGGATTGCCCGTTCCGAACGGCTCGAAGCGTTTTAATTGCTGCACCAAGTCGAGGTTGAGAGATTTCGACGAAACAACCGCGTCAATTTTCAATTCGGGAATCAAATCTTCTGCGCTCAAAACGGCGGTCGCGTGTTCGTTTAATCTTGCCTGAAGAAGTTCGATGTTTTCGCGCTTGATTTTCATTCCCGCCGCCGCCGCGTGTCCGCCGTATTGCTCGAAAAGGTCTTTGCACGAATCCAGACCGTTTAGTAAATGGTAATCTTTGATGCTTCGCGCGCTGCCGTGCGCGAAGCCGTCTTCGATTGATAAGACAATCGTCGGACGATAGAGTTTGTCGGCGATGCGCGATGCCGCCAAACCGATCACGCCGCGATGCCAGCCTTCTCCGGCGACGACGATAAACTTTTTATCCGCCAAATTCGTCGTCTCGGAAATCGCCAGTTCGGTAATTTTTTGCTGAACTTTCTGACGTTCGCGGTTGTGGCTGTTGAGAGTTTCCGCGAGTCTCCGCGCTTCGTCAAAATCGGTCGTCTCCAGCAGATCAACAATCGTCCGCGCCGCGTCCATTCTGCCCGCCGCGTTGATGCGCGGGGCGATGCGAAAACCGATGTCGTAACTCGTCATCTCGTTCGTGCAGTCGGCGACTTCCATCAACGCTTTCAAGCCGTAATTAACCGCTTTCGGCAAATCTTTTAATCCGAGCGAGACAATCGCCCGATTCTCTCCGGTCAAGCTCATCACGTCGGCAATCGTGCCGATGGCGACAATTTTCAAAAATCCTCTGACGAGTTTTTCTTTATCTTTTTCCCGCAGAAGCGCGTGCGCGAGTTTGAACGCGACTCCGACACCGGCAAGATTTTTGTCGGGATATTGACAATCTTTTTGGTTCGGATTGACGACGGCGAAAGCGTCGGGCAAACCGTGTTCTGCGTCCGGCAGATGATGATCGGTGGCGATAAAATCCATACCGTTTTCCTTCGCCCACGCAATCGGCTCGAAACTGCGAATGCCGCAGTCAACGCTGATTATCAGCGAATAACCGCGCTCCTTCGCTTTTTCGAGCATCGGGATATTGACACCGTAGCCTTCGGTGAAGCGATGCGGAATATGAAAACCGGATTTCGCGCCGAGCAATTCCAAAGCCTTACGAACCACCACCGTTCCCGTCGTGCCGTCAACGTCGTAATCGCCCCAAACCAAAATCTTTTCTTCATTTTCGACGGCTTGCAGAATGCGTTGGACGGCTTTTTCCATATCTTTCAAAAGATACGGTTCGTGCAGGTGTTCGATGGAAGGATTTAGGAATTTTTCAGCGGATTCGGCGGTTTCATAGCCGCGTGTGATGAGCAGAGCGGCGACAATCGACGAAACTTTCAGCGTTTGAGCCAGAAGTTTTACCGTTTCGTGATTATGTTTTTGAATGTTCCATCTTTTCATTAAAGTTTATCGAACTCTTCAGCTTTCACGGCGGGAATTTTGGCGAGTATCTTTTCAAAATCATCGAAGTCGGCGCGTTCGGCTCTTTCTTCGAGATAGCCCAGTTTTTCAGCAACGGCGATGGCAACGAACCTTTCCACTTCAACTTTGTTTCTTGCCACTTTCCCTAATTTTTCCGAAACCGAATCGGGCAAATTTACCTTTATGACGCTCATTTTATTTCTCCGATCAAACGTAAAAACTCGCTCGGAGTTAATACTTCGACACCAAATTGACGGACATTTTGAAAGTGTTTAATGTTGTGCGTAGCAATCGCGTCAACCTGTGCGTTAACAGCGAGTTCAGCGACAAATTCGTCTTTCGCGTCATTTAGCAAAGGTCTCCACTGATACCAGATTTTATGCTTCTCACCCGACAAACACAAAATATCGAGCAGCCGGTCAACATCCTTTCGGCTCAAGTTTATCCCAATATTTTCCCGTTTCAAAACATCTTCAAACTCGCAAACTAATGCGACGGAAAGATGAATCTTGAATTTTCCGCCGCGTAATAGCGAAAGCAGTTTAAACGACGCTCCCTGATTCGAGCGCAGTGCGGACACCAAAACATTTGTATCTAAAATAATTTGCCGGATTTTCATTTAAATCTGCGGACTGATAATGCCGCGCCAAAGCAGAATCAAAATAGCCGCGCCGACGACGATGCGGTATACGATAAAAATCGCCGTCGAGTTTTTCCGAAGAAAGGAGAGCAGAAACCAGATCGAAAGATAACCGACGATGCCCGAAACAACGGTTCCGACGAGCAGCGGCGCGAAGCTCGTCTCAGGCAAAAGCGTCCACGCTTCTTTGAGTTCGAGCAAGCCGCTGGCGGCGACGGCGGGAATCGAAAGCAGAAACGAAAAGCGGGCGGCGGCTTCGCGCTTTTGTCCGGCGAGCAATCCGCCCATAATGGTCGAACCGGAACGCGACGCGCCCGGAATCAAAGCTAAAACCTGCGCGAAACCTTGCGCTAAAGAATCGAGCAAACCGAAATCGGCGAGTTCTTTGCGGCGGCTACCGACGATTTCGGCGAATGCCAGCAGAACCGCGATGGAGATCATCATAATTCCGATCACCCACAGATTTTTGGTCGCTTCCCCGACGATGATTTTCTTGAAAAACAGCCCTGCCGCACCGATTGGAATCGAAGCGATAATTATCAGCCAGCCGAGCCACGCTTCTTCCGAAAGCCAAATCGGACGTTTGCCGTGCGTTCCCGAAAACCGCATTCGGCGTTTGTTCGTCACCAGATTCCAGTGGTCGCGGATGAAAGCGGCGGTGATGCTCAGAATATCCGGCGCAAAATAAATCAAAACGGCGAGCAGGGTTCCGAGCTGCAAAACCGCAATCGTCGCCGTGATTTGTTCGGGATTGCCTTCGTAGATGCGCGTCAGACGGCTGGCGAAAACTAAATGCGCCGTCGAAGAAATCGGTATAAATTCGGTCAATCCCTGCACGATGCCGAGAATTATCGCCTGTATAAAATCCATAATTGTTTTAAATTGCGGATTACAAATTACGAATGAAAAAAATAATCACTCGTAATTCGTAATTTGAAATTCGTAATTAAAGATCATTCCCTGAATGAAGCGCGTCCGGCAATTATATCGTAAAGCCGCGCCGGAAAAATTCTGCCCAAACCGACCAACGCCGCCAGTTGCCAGGGAAACGCCGCGAACTTGACGCGCCGTTCGATGGCTTTGATAAAGTGCGGCAGCGAGTCTTCGAGTTCCATCAAAAACGGCATTTTGGCGGCGCGTCCCGATGTCAGCGGCGTTCTAATAAATCCCGGCTGAATGATCGTTACGCTCACGCCTTTGTCCTGAACGTCGAGCCGCACGCTTTCAAAAAACGCCGTCATTCCGGCTTTTGATGCCGAATAAGCCGCCGATTTCGGTAGTCCGCGAACACCGGCAAGGCTCGAAATCGCCACTAATTGTCCGCTTTTCCTTTCCAACATCGGCGGCAAAACGGCGGCGACCGCGTTGACCGCGCCGATTAAATTGATGTCAATGACTTTTTTGACGGCTTCGGGGTTTAATTCTCGCGTCTCCTGATTATTGCCGCCGATTCCGGCGTTGGCGATCAAAATATCAATCGCGCCGAATTCGTTTCGCAGAATGTCCGCTGATTCCTGAACCGCTTTTGCATCAACGACATCGCCGACCAAAACTTTTGCCTTGCCGCCGACCGATTCGCACTTTGAAGCAAGTTCTTTTAACAAATCTTCGCGCCGCGCCAGCAAACCCAACTTTGCCCCGCGCTTTGCCAACTCCAACGCTAACGCCGCGCCGATGCCGCTCGATGCGCCCGTTAAAAAAACCACTTTGTTTTTCCAGTTCATTAAAAATAGAAAATGCCGAGTTCGCGGATTAGTTTAACTCAAAAACGCAAACTTGGCATTGCAGCGAAAGAGGCGGCGGCGGAAATCTTAACTTTTCTCGATAAAATTCAAAGGTGAATTCGGCGTAGTTTTACGCGATAGTTAACACGCTTCCGCCACATATTGACCGAGAATTTTTAACGCTTTCGCCAAATCCGTCTGTTTTATCAGCAGATGATCGCGTGAAAAAGCCGACAGCGCGACAATTGGGATATTTGCGGCGGCGAAAATTTTTGAAACTTCCGCCGTAAAGCCGACGACGCTGAAATCTAATTCAATATCAAAAGTCAGCAATCGAAAACTGCCTTCCGTTTTCGCGTTTAAAACCGCGTAACGAACCTTGTCAAAATCAATCTCATCGAGCAAAAGCGTTGTTTCAAACTTATCCTTAAAAATCATAAACGGCGCAGTCATTCGCGGCGAAAGTTCAGGATTTTCAAGCAACTTTAGCCAGTCATCGTGGCGCAAAGAAACGAGTGTGAAAGTTTCGGGCGCGACCTCGACGCGGGTTTTAATTAGTAATTCCGAGACTTCATTTTTCATTGGCTTCAATTTCTGTTCGAGATATTAAAGTGCCGTCAATTAACGAGAACGTGATATTTTCCTTTGGTTTGGGTTTTATACATTCATCAACTTTTTTCATATCTTCATCATTGGGAACTTTTTCAAGCAAAGGGCAGGAAAGAACAACTGTATCAACTATTAGCTGATTTTCTTCTTGATTGAATTCGTATTTGTCTAACCAATCTGCATTTGAGATGGTATGCAAAACATTTTGATAATCAGCCAAACTTCCCAAATCAAAACCTGACAATCTATTTCCATTTTCGTCAAAGAAAATTACTACTTCCTTTTTTCTCTCGTTTTGATTGCCGTAATAATTTTCAATCATTACAACTCTTTTTCCGTCGTTTTTAACTAATAGATTCATCGGCAATTCGGGAAGGACTTTAGCCCAAACTTTTCTACCGTTCTTGTATAAAACGGCTTTTTTATTCGGAGTAACTTTGACAAAAACTTTTCGATTTGCCGAATAATAATTGCTAGTTTCAAAAGTGTTGTAAGTGTCGGCTTTAACAGACGAACCAAGTAAGAAAGCACTAATAAAAATCGGCAGATAAAAATATTTACTCATTCTTTATACTTCGACAATCGTCGAAAGAATCACGGGTTTCGTGCCGGTTTCGCGCTGAATCATCTGCTTCAAATGAACGCGCAGGGTTTCCGCCATAAATCTTTTGTCCTGATATTTATCGCGTCTTGTTTCGTTGATAATTTCGGAAACTGATTGGCGGGCGTTTTGCAGAAGTCCGTTCAGCGGGTCAATGCCGGCAACGCCCTGAACGGTGATTTGCGGTTCGCTTTTCAGCTTTTTCGTTTCTTTGTCAACGGCGACCGTCAAGGTAATTAAACCGCTGAAGCCGAGTTTTTTGCGTTCGCGGATGATGTCGTAGTCAATTTCGCCGAGGTGCGCTTCGTCTATAAACGATTTGCCGATGTCGTTGTGTTCGGCGACCGATGCGCGGTTTTCGTCGAGTTCCAGAACGTCACCGTTTTCGATCAGGATGATGTTGTCTTCCGTGTAGCCTTCGATGTGATTTTTGATGAATTCCTTATGACGGAAAAGCATTCGATATTCGCCGTGGATCGGGACGACGAACTTGGGCTGAACGGTTTCGACCATAATTTTGATGTCTTCCTGCGAAGCGTGACCGGAGACGTGAATCAGACGGCGTTTTTCTTCGATGATGTTGCCGCCGTGTTTGTAAATCTCGCCGATGAGTCTCGAAATCTGGCGGTCGTTGCCGGGAATAATGCGGGCGGAAAGAATCACCGTGTCGCCTTTCTCGATGCCCAAACCTTTATAATTGCCGGTCGCCATATTCATCAGGGCAGCGCGTGGTTCGCCCTGCGATCCGGTAACTAAATAGACGATTTCGTCCGCGTCGAGCGAACGCGATTCTCCTAATTCGATCAAAGTATTATGCGGAATTTTTAGTAATCCCAAATTCGTCGCAATCTCGACGTTTTTCATCATCGAACGCCCCAGGACGCAGACTTTGCGGTCGAAAGAATGCGCGACATCGAGAACGACCTGCAAGCGGTGAAGCGACGACGAAAAAGTCGAGACGATGATTCTGCCGTGCGCTTCGGCGAAAATTTCCTCAAACGCGGGAATCACTTCGCGCTCCGAAGGCGTTCTGCCGGGAACGGTCGCGTTTGTCGAATCAGCGAGCAATGCCAGCACGCCTTCGTCGCCGTAGCGTTTCAGAGTTTTCAGATCATACGGCTTGCCGATCACCGGCGTTTCGTCAATCTTATAATCGCCCGTGTGAATAATCGTGCCGACCGGCGTTTTAATCGCCAGTGAAAAACAGTCAATCAGCGAATGCGAGGCGTGAATATATTCGATTTCAAACACGCCGATTTTGCTGACATCGTTGGCTTCGACGCGGTGCAGCAAAACGTCGTTCAGCAATTTATGTTCGCCCAAACGCTTTTCGGCGAGTGCCAGAGTGAAGCGCGAAGCATAAACCGGCAGGTTGAACCGCTTCAGAAAATACGGCAGTGCGCCGATGTGGTCTTCGTGTCCGTGCGTTAGAATCAGCGCGGTCAAATCGCCTTTGTATTTGTCTAAAAAGTCGAAGTTCGGTATGGAAATATCAACTCCGTAAGGCGTTTCTTCGGGAAAACCCATTCCCGCATCCACGATTATCATCTCATCGCCGTAACGGATGCCCATACAATTCATCCCGAATTCGCCGATGCCGCCGAGCGGTATTATTTCAATTTTGTTCACTTATTCTAAT
>JAYVGL010000321.1:0-7052 GCA_043772175.1 Pyrinomonadaceae bacterium
CAGATCGAACGGTATCACCCCGAACGCCTGAATAATGTCGGCGGCAAACAGCGCGTCAACCTTTCGCGCCGCCGCGCCGATGCGCTCCAAATCGGCACGGAAGCCCGATGCGTATTGCACCGCGCTGATTGAAACGAGTTTGGTATTTCCGTCAATCAAGCCGACGAATTCTTCCAAATCAATCCGTCCGCTGCGTTCGCGGCAAGCGCGAATTTCCACGCCGAACTCGTCGCGGATTCTGCGCCACGCATAGAAATTGGCGGGAAATTCTTTGGCGAAAGTTACGATGTTGTCGCCTTTGCGCCATTTCAAACCGTTCGCCACCGTCGCAAAGCCGTCGGAAGTGTTTCGCATAAAGGCGATTTGTTCCGTCCCGACTTTAAGCATCGAGGCGATGATTTCGCGGGCGCGATTTTTCGTCGCCACCCAATCCATAAAATTGATCGTGCCGTTTTCGCTGACATCAAGCAGTTGTTTGTTAACCGCCTCGACCGCAATCGTCGGCAGAGGCGCACACGCCGCGCTGTTTAAGTAAGCGTATTTTCGAGCGGCGGGAAATAATTCGCGGATTTCGGGGTTCATAGCGGTAATTTTACTACAATTTGCGATTAGACGGCGATGACGGGCTTTTTTATTAGGATTCAGCCGGTTTGAGCTGCGACTGAATCGAATTTAGCCATTCTTAAATCGAGTTTAACCGTTGCTGTATCGAGTTTAGGAACGAGCGCATTGAGTTTTTCAATGATCGAATCCGAATATATTATCGCTTAAACTCTTTTGACGACCGTTGATTTAACGTGGCGCGGGAAATTGGTTGATTATTTTGACAAACGGCGAAAAAAGCCGATAATTTCAATGACGGCGAAGGATTTTTCATCGTCGTGCAGCCTCAAACCGGCATCCAAAGAATTCAGAATATGTTCGATTTACAAAAGAAAAACCAGTTCGATTTCGGCTCGCACGCACCCGGCGACGACCGCGACATCGAAGTTTACCGCGTTAAAAAAGAATCCCGGCAGGGACTTTGGTCGGAGAGTCTCAAACTCCTGCGCGACATCGTTTTAATCATCGCCGTTTTCGTTTTGTTAGGCGTGTTCGTCGCCCAACCGGTCGTCGTCGAAGGCACTTCGATGCTGCCGCAGCTGCACGACGGTGAACGTCTGCTGGTTAATAAACTGGTTTATTATAAGTTCAAAAGCGTCGGTTGGGGACACATCGAACGCGGCGACGTGATCGTTTTCTGGTATCCGAGAGACCCGGAAAAAAGCTACGTCAAGCGCGTCATCGGCTTGCCCGGCGAAATGGTTGAAGTCAGCGACGGCAAAGTTTTAATCAACGGGGCGGAACTTTCCGAAACATATCTGGAAGCCGAACACAACCAATCGCTGCCGAGCTTTCCGCCGAAACGGGTGGACGAACATTTCTATTTCGTGATGGGCGACAACCGCGACAACTCTTCGGATTCGCGTTACTGGGGTTTGGTTCCCGAAAAATATATCTACGGCAAAGCGTTTTTCCGCTATTGGAGTCCGGCAAACATCGGATTTATCACTCACGCGCAATACAACATTCCCGAAAACGACAAAACAGACAAACGAGTCGGCGACAACGAAGAGTGAGGAAAACTGAAAGCCAAAAATTAAAAATGGATAGTTTTAAGGAGTCATAATTATCTATTTTTAATCTTTGGCTTTCAGTTTTCCATTACTCACTGTAACCGCCCTGTTAAGCTGGCGATGACGGTTGCCAATTCGTCGGGTTCGACCGGCTTGGAAACGTGATTTTGATAGCCGCTGGTTAACGCCCGCATTCGGTCTTGAGCGCGGGTGAATGCCGTCAGCGCGACCGCCGGAATTGCATTATGCTGTTTGTCGGGCAACGCGCGAATGCGGCGAATCAGCGAATAACCGTCTTCGTCCGGCATTCCTATATCGGACACCATCAAGTCTGGATTTTTGTCTAAAATTTCCGTCATCGCCCGTTTCGCCGAGTCCGCCGTGATCACGGTCGCGCCGTAGAAAGTCAGCGATTGGACGAGCAGCTGGCGCGTGTCTTCTTCGTCGTCAACCACTAGAATCAGCATTCCGCTCAAGTGCAGTTCTCTATCGGGTTCGATGGTTTGAATTTTATTTCTCGCGTCCGCCGCATTCGCCTCGCCTTCATTTTGAATGACTAAAGGCAGGCGCACGATAAAGGTCGAGCCTTGATTTTCGCCCGCGCTCTCGGCGTGAACCGTGCCGCCGTGCATTTCGGTGATGTGGCGGACAATCGCCAAACCGAGTCCCAACCCGCCGAATTTTCGGATGCTCGAAGCGTCGGCTTGGCGAAAACGGTCGAAGACATACGGCAGAAAATTCTCTTTCAAGCCGATGCCGCTGTCTTTCACGCGAATTTCCACAAAATTTTCATCGCGTTCGATTTCCAGGTTGACTTCGCCGTCCGGCGGCGTAAATTTAATGGCGTTCGAGAGCAAATTCCAGACGACTTGCTGAAGCCGGTTTGGGTCGCCGGAGATGTGGCTGACATCCGAATCGTCTTTGATTTGAATGGTGATGCCTTTGGCATCCGCCGCCGGGCGCACGGTTTCAAGCGCGGATTCGACGATGTTGATCGGTTTGATCGTCATCACTTCGAGCCGCAGTTTGCCGGAAATAATCCTTGAGACATCGAGCAAATCTTCGATCAGACGATTCTGCGATTCGGCGTTGCGGACGATGGTCGAAATCGCCTTTTCGCTCGTCGGTTCATCGAGTTGTCCTTTCTGCAAAAGCCTGCCCCAGCCGAGAATCGAGTTGAGCGGAGCGCGCAGTTCGTGCGAAACGGTGGCGAGAAATTCATCGCGCAGACGATTGGCAATTTCCGCGTCGCGGCGGGCGGATTTTTCGTTATCGAGCAGACGCTCGCGTTCGACTTCGACTTCCTGCCGTTCGGTGATGTCGCGTGAAGTCGAAATCAGGCGCGTCGGTTTGCCCGCCGCGTCGAACACCGGCGCGACCGTTACATCCCAGTATTTAAGATTGCCCTTCATCGTTTTGCAAAATCCTTCAAACCGCGCCGCTTTGCCGCCGCGCGCCGCCGCGACTGCTTCCCGCGCTTTTTCGTGTTCGCCGCCGTCCCAAAAATCAATCCACCGGTTGCCGGCAACGGTCGAGAAGTCGCCGATTTCCAGAATGCACAAACCGTTCACGTTCATCGTGTGCAGAGTTCCGTCAAGATTCAAAACCTTCACGCAGTCGGGACTGTTTTCAAAAATACTGCGGCTGAATTCTTCGCTGTTTCGCAGTTCGGTTTCGGCGTGTTTGCGGGCGGAAATATCAATGTGCGAAATGACCGCGCCGTTCTGCATCGCGCTTGCCTGTAAGATAAACCAGCGTTCTTCGCGCGGCGAATGACACGGATATTCGACCGAAAATTCTTGCAGCTCGCCGCTCAAAATCGCCCGCAGTTTTTTGACGACATTTTCGGTCGCTTCCTCAAAAGCGGCGGACGTTTCGCAGACTTTCAGATAATTTTGTCCGATGCCGGTCGCCGCGATTTGTTCTATCGCGCAGTTTTCACGGGCGAAATTCTGCCACGCCTGATTGACGGCGACGATTACGCCCGCTTTGTCGAGAACCAAAATATGCGCTGGCAGAGAATCGAGAATGGTGCGGACGAAACTTTCGCTCTCGCGCAGTGCCGTCTCGTTACGCTTGATTTCCGTAATGTCGCGGCAGAAGCCGACGACGTGCGTAACATTGCAGTTTTCGTCCAACTGCGGCTGTCCGGTGCAGTTGTTCCAGCGGATTCCGCCTTTTGAATCCCGAATGCGAAATTCGGCATCGAAATTGGTTTTTTCGGTAACGGCTTTCCGAAATTCTTCGTCAACTTTCGGCGCGTCTTCTTCGATCACGCGGCTGAACGCTTTTTTGCTCGAACCGTCGAAGTCTTCGCTCGTCAAGCCGAAAACCGACAGCGTTCGTTCATCCATCTCGCCGTCGCTGCCGTCTATATTCAGTTTCCAGGTTCCCAAATTTCCGACTTCGAGCGCGACTCGGCGGCGGTCTTCGGCTTGTTCGCGCCGATTGATCTGTTGTTCGAGTTCGTCGTTTTTCGCCGATAATTCGTGCGTTCTTTCCTCGACGCGCTTTTCCAAGTCGGCGTTCGCCGTTTTCAAATCGTCTTCGGCGGCGGCGCGTTTGCCGGCTTCCCGATAAACGGCGAAATTCGCCAAGCCGAGCGCGAAAATCCCGCCGATGCTGCTGAACAGAAGCGTCCGGTAAGTGTCGGTCAAATTCCGGTTCAGATCGGCTTCGCGTTTCGTCAGAAGATTCTGCTCCTCGGTTTTCAAAACGCCGACGGCGGCGCGAATCTCGTCCATCAATTCCTTGCCGCGATTTCTGCCGACCTGCGCTCTGACTTCCTCGAAGGTTTTCGTGCGCCGCAGTTCGATGGATTGCCTAGTTACGCCGACGCGCTCGCCGATAAGCGTTTCGAGCCGCGCCAGCCTTTCCGTCTGCACCGGATTATCGGCGAGCAGAGCGCGCAGTTTCGCCAGACTGCCGCCCATTTTTTGACTGCCGTTAGTGTAAGGTCCGAGATATTGTTCTTCGCCCGTCAGCAGAAAACCGCGCCCGCCGGTTTCGACATCAATCATCAGAATCAGCGTTTCATCAAGCTGCAAAAGCACTTCCTGGGTGTGCTTTTCCCACTTGAGCGAGTCGGTCAAAGAACTTGTGTTGCGAATGGCGAAAAAGGCGATGATGATCAGCAGCAGAATAGCGATGCTGAAAGCCAGCGGAATTTGTCTTTCGAGTGTTAACTTCATAACTTGCTTTCGGAAATTCGTTCAAAACCTCGGCGCGAAAATTCTCAGCCGGTAATTTAAGGTTATATTTATTAAACGTAAATCCGGCGCATTTCACAAGTAAAACCAGGTTCATCACACACTTCGGCGCATCCGAAAAGCGCGTTCCGGCGAATAAAATGTTTGGAAGGTTGCTAAAGAATGAACTTTGAAACGAACCGCGACGTGCTGAATTGGTATGAAAAACAGCCGCGCACCTTAACGAAAGAATTTATCGGCGCAATTGATTGGAGTTCGGTCGGCAAATACTCGATTGATGAAAAATTTATTCCCGTCCTGCTTTATATGCGCGATGTCGAAACGCTGACCGACGTTTATTATGAAGAGCTGCGCCGCACGCCGACCGGCAGAGACCCGATTATTCGCAAATTTATGGAACGCTGGAGTGTCGAAGAACAGACGCACGGCGAACTCATCAACCGCTTTTTGAACGAAGCCGGAATTCCGACCGAAGACAAGTGGCAGAAAAATGTCATAAGTTCGGTTTCGACTTCTTATACGATAACAAATTACCTAATCACGACGCTGGCAAGTCTGATCGGCAAACGGTTTACGGCAACTCATATGGCGTTCGGCGCGATTCACGAAATGTCCACGACGCAGGGTTACCGGCGTTTAGCGAAACTCGCCGACCATCCGGTTTTGTCGCAAATTTTGACGGGAATTATCCGCGAAGAATCGGCGCACACGACGTTTTACCGCAGCGTCGCCCGCCTCGAACTGCAGAAATCGGAAATCTCCCGCAAACTTTCGCGCTTTCTGATCAAACATTTCTATACGCCGGTCGGCGGCGGCGCAAAGCCTGCCGATGAATTAAATTATACGATTGCGACTCTGTTCGGCGGCGAAGGCGGAATGAAGTGGATTGATCGTCAGGTTTCCGACAAAATCCAAACCTTGCCCGGTTTTGAAGGCTTAACCAAAGTCGGCGACAAAATCAGCGAAATCGTCGCGCAGCAAACTTTGATCGTTTAGTTTTTTCTGTGCGGAATTCTAACGAACCGCGCCGTAAGCGATTAACATTTGTTTGACTTCTTCACTGCCGGTCGCCGACAAAGCCGTTTCGCCCGTTTTGTCAATTATTTGCGCGTTAGCGCCCGCGCCGAGCAGGAGCTTGACGTTTTCCGGTTCGCCGTTGTCCGCCGCCGCCATCAGAGCCGTGCGACCTTGTTTATTGACGGCATTGACGTTTGCGCCCGCCGAAATCAAAGACTGTAGAACTTCCGGTTTGGCGTATTCGGCGGCGAGTATCAGAGCCGTGTTGCCTTGTTTGTCGGCGAGATTTATTTTCGCGCCGTAACCGAGCAGCAGATAGACGAGTTCCGGCGCGGCATCGTCGTCGAGCATCATCAGAGGCGTTTGTTTTTCGACGTTTTTAGAATTTATTTTCGCGCCCGCGCTCAGGAGAAACTGCACGATTTCGAGATTGCCGTGTTCGACCGCGACGTGCAGCGGCGAATTTCCGCCGTAGCTTTTATCTTTGGCGTTGACGCGCTCGCCCATCGCCACGCGGACTTTTATTTCTTCGAGATTGTCGTTTTCAACCGCGATGACCATTAGGTTGGTTCGCTCAATCGAAATCATCGCACCGCCCATCATCCCGTATTCAAGCTGCGGCAAATCATTACCGACTGTTACGACTTCCTGAAAAGTCTGCACGGCAAGCTGTGCGTTCTGCGTTTCTTCGCCGTCGCCGTTGACGGAAACCGCCGCCAATTCTTTGGAGGCAAAGCCGCCCGCCTCGAATTTTAATTTATAACTTCCACGCGGCACATCTTTGAATTCGTAGAAACCTTCCTGACTGCCGTTCGCGCTTTGGTAAAAATTGGTTTGCTCATTCGTGATGGTGACGAATGCAAACGGAATGACCGCACCGTTCGGATCGGTGATCGTGCCGGAAATCGTGCCGTTCGGGTTGTCGTTTCTTTCGCCCGCCTTCTGGACGATTTGAACTGCTTCGTTTTGATTGTTGTTGGTCGAGGTCTGCGCGTAAGCCAGCGTCGAAAGCGTCAGCGAAGTTCCCAAAACGCCCGCCGCGATGCCGGTTTGCCGCGTGATTCGATGCAGGGTGTTTTTTATCGTTTGAATTCTGCCGTCGGGACGGCGCAGATATTGAACGCAGATGCCGCCGTTCGATTGAGCGACGAGTTTTCGCGCCCGTTTGCGCGTCATCGCCGAAAGATTATGCACGTCTTTGGCGCAGTGG
>JAYVGL010000322.1:0-4082 GCA_043772175.1 Pyrinomonadaceae bacterium
GTCGAAGATCGAACTTATATTTGCAGTCTCGCCAAAGGCGATGCCGGACCGACTAATAACTGGATGGCTCCGAAGGAAATGAAGGAGACGCTTTCGCCGAAATTCGACGGTTCGATGAAAGGCAGAACGATGTATGTCGTGCCGTTTTGTATGGGACCGATTGGCTCGCCGATTTCGCAGTTCGGCGTGCAGCTTTCCGATTCGCCGTATGTCGTCGTCAATATGAAATTGATGACGCGAATGGGAAATCTGGCGTTGGAAGCGTTGGGCGACGGCGAATTTGTTCACTGTCTGCATTCGGTCGGAATGCCTTTGGCGGAAGGCGAAAAAGATGTCGAGTGGGCGTGTTCGCCCGACCCGAAAGATAAATATATCGTGCATTTCCCGGAAGAACGGCTGATTTGGAGTTACGGTTCGGGTTACGGCGGCAACGCGCTTCTGGGCAAAAAATGTCTCGCTTTAAGAATCGCTTCGACGCTCGGACGCGAGCAGGGCTGGCTCGCCGAACATATGTTGATCGTCGGTGTCGAATCGCCCGACGGCAAAAAAGATTACGTTTGCGCGGCGTTTCCGTCGGCGTGCGGCAAAACCAATTTTGCGATGCTGATTCCGCCGCAGACGTTTCAGGACGAAGGCTGGAAAGTTACGACCGTCGGCGACGACATCGCGTGGATTAAGCCGGACGAAAACGGCAGACTTCACGCCATCAATCCCGAAGCCGGATTTTTCGGTGTCGCGCCCGGAACCAATTACAAAACGAATCCGAACGCGATGGAGACGATTAAATCCAACACGATTTTCACCAACGTCGCGCTGACTGACGACAACGATGTCTGGTGGGAAGGAATGGACGGCGACGCGCCCGCCCACGCGATTGACTGGCAGGGCAACGACTGGACACCGCAGTCCGACGTGAAAGCCGCGCATCCGAACTCGCGTTTCACCGCGCCTTCGATCCAATGTCCGGTGATTGACGACCGATTCGACGATCCGAAAGGCGTTCCCGTGTCGGCGTTCATCTTCGGCGGACGACGAAACAGCGTTGTGCCTTTGATTATGCAGTCGTTTAACTGGGCGTTCGGCGTGTATATGGCGGCGACGATGGGTTCGGAGATGACCGCCGCCGCGTTCGGCAACATCGGCGAAGTCCGCCGCGATCCGTTTGCGATGCTGCCTTTCTGCGGCTATCACATGGGCGATTATTTCGGACACTGGCTCAACTTCGGTCGGCAAATCCCCGAACCGCCGCGCATCTTTTCGGTCAACTGGTTTCGCAAAGACGAAGACGGCAATTTTCTCTGGGCAGGCTTCGGCGAAAATATGCGCGTCTTGAAATGGGTCGTCGAACGCGCTCGCGGACAATCGAAAGGTGTCGAAATGCCGCTCGGCTGGATGCCGCGTTATTCGGATATGGACTGGCGCGGAATGGAAGATTTCACCGAAGCCGATTTTAACAACGTGATGAGCATCAACCGCGATTTGTGGATCAAGGAGATTGCGATGCACGACGAGTTGTTTTTTAAACTTTACGACCGTCTGCCGAAAGAAATGACGTTCATCCGCGAACTGCTTTTGTCGAACCTCTGGCGTTCCAACCAAAAAAGCGCGGCGCATTCCGAAGGAGCCGAAAAAGCCGATAAAACCTTCGAGAAAACCAAAAATCTCGAAGATGTCCGTGCCGTTCCCGATAAACCGGAAGACGCAACATCGAAAGCAGCGCAAGCGGAGTAATATTCGATGATTTTTTTGCAGGGGCGAGATTTTAGCCGACGGCAATTTACCGACTCTGTAAATTGCCGTCGGTTTTTTCAAACCGATTTTAGTATCTGATCATTTTTTCCCGCACCGCATTCGGCTGCGAGCGGTTTCTTTTTATTTTGACGATCCAGATTTTATCGTATTCGTTCTCGCCGAGCGGCTGATATTTTTCCCGGTTCAAAAGCATATTGACGAGTTCCGGCGTGGTATTGTTATGCCCGACGATAACGAGGCGTTTGTATCTCCCGGACAAAATCAAATCTTTCATCGCCGAGAGATTGCGCTCGTCGTAAATTACGGTTAACGCCCTTCTTTTTCGCGCCAGCGGGCGAACGGTCGCTCTGGTGCGCTCGTAATCGGTCGAAAAAATCGCGTCCGGTTGATATTTGTTCGCTACTTCAATCAATTTTTCCGCCTGCAATTTTCCTACCGCCGACAAAGCGGGATTTATTTCGTCCTCAATCGTCAAATCTTTTTCGGCGTGGCGCAGCAAAATCACCGTCAGCCTGCGATACTGCGCCGAAACATTACCGTTCGCCGCCAGCAAAAGAAAACTTAATAAAAATAAGGAAATTATTTTCATAAAACACCGGAATCGAACGCTTATGACGTATAAATACTAAATAATCATCGCAAATTTTACGCGACACGGAAAACAAACATCGGAATTAAATCGCAATTGAAAGCTGCCTGAAAATAATCTGTTTTCTGATTTGCGCGGCAAAATTTCCATCGGCAGACTTTTTTGTTGCCAAAACAAGTCTCGACAATGTATAAATTATATAGCGGGCGAAAAATTCCCGCGCTTCCCGTTTTGACCGACGAATGTTTCTGTGAGGAAATCCTGCCTTGAATATTGCCGCAACCGCCACCATTATTTCAAATCCGATGAGCTTGTCCGCGACCGATGCCGTTCCTGACGAGAGCGCGCCGATGATGCCCGTGCCGGATGCCGACGAGACGGCGTTCGAGCTTGGCGTGTGGCTGTCGGGTTTGGAAAGTTTCTTGAACGTCCATAATTATTTGTTCGCCGAAGAACACCGCGCCAAAGCCGCCTCACGCGACTGGACACGGGAATTTCGTTTGACGCATTCGACGCTTCTGCTGTGTTCGAGACTGCTGTTTCAACTCGGCAAAACGATGAAGGAAGATGACTCGATTGAAGAATTCGATTTCGATTTCGATCAAGATTCCGCTTCCAAATCCGTCGAATTCTCTGCCGACGAACTTTACGAATTCTCCCAAATCGTCCGGGATTCGGTGCAGTTGAATGAAGCCCTGATGCGAGCCGCGCCGCTCAAATTCGGCGAGTGGACGGCGTGGAGCCATCTGCTTGTCGGCAAACTCCGCACGGCGCAGGTCTTCTGCAGAATCATCGAATTTGCCGAAAAGAAAGGCGAACAATGGCTGCCGGAAATTCTGCGAAATTTGCTTGAAAGCAAACCGCTCTCACTGGCGACGAAAACGGATTTGCGGCTGGTTCTGCCGCATTTCGGAAAGATTTTGTGCTGGCTCAACGAAATCGAACGAATGCTCAAAAACGACGAACCGTTGAAACCCGCGCTGCTGCTTTTTTCGCGGATTTACGAGCAGATTCAGGAATTGATGGGATTCGTCAACAATCGCCTTTTGCGTTTTTCCGACGAAGATGACGATTTGTTCAGTCTGCTCGACGGCGCGGCTTACACGGCTTCGATTGAGCTTCGTAAAGTTTACCAGCACGAACTCGCCGGACTCATCGAAATCCGCCAAACGCCTTTGATTTACGCCAAAATCGAGACGGCTTACTCGCTGCTCAACGATAGTTTTCAACAGACTTTGGTAACTTTCGCCCAATTAATCGAGCCGACCGTCGAGCCGACGAAATTGTTTCCGAATTTTCAGAGCAAATTTCAGCAGTCGCAGATTCTGCGGCGGAATTTATGGCAGACTTTTCAAGCCGTGCAGGAATCCGAAAAGAATCCCGAAAAAGCGAAACTCAACGCTTTGTATAAAAATCTCAACGATTTTACCGACACGACGCTTAAATTTTTGTTTTACAAAGATATGGAAACGGTCGAACGCTTTATCGAGGAAGTGCTGGTAACGTCCGATAAAAAAGACCTCGTGCCGATTCTGCATCGTTTCGGAGCTTATCTAGAAACGCTTTTCGGGCAGGTTAATATGCGAACGGTTCTCGCCCCGCATCCTTTTGACAACAGTTAAAAGGCAAAACATTTATAAATAGAAGTTGATTAAAGATTCGCGGAGCGCGTAACGCCGTCGTCCCGACGGCTGTCGAGAGTGCGTCCCGCACTCATCGCGGACAGCGAAGCGCATCCGCG
>JAYVGL010000323.1:0-3994 GCA_043772175.1 Pyrinomonadaceae bacterium
TAAATACCAATAACGAAAACTGTTAATAGAACTCCGATTCCCGTCAACTGCGGAATCCAGTCGTAAATTTGATATTCGGTTTCGCAAAGTTCGCAGAACCGGCGGCTGTTCCAAAGTTTCCAGTCAATTCTTTCAATCTTTTCCCCACACTGACAGCAGTATTTCGGTTTATAAGACATAAATTTTTTTGTTAAAAAAGACTGACAAACATTTGTCCCGGACGTTTTTTTGATACTGGAGAATTATAAACCATAATCTTACTAATGTTAAGATAAAACTCGCAACCAGGGCCAGGTGCAACCGCCCTACATTTTGCAGCGTTTGACTGATGAACGGTTTATTATGCGATTTTTAAAATTTTTGATGTTCGTTTTGTTATCAACCGGCGGACTTTCCAGCGTTTTCGCGCAGGACGACGATCCGATCAAAGTTGACACGACGATTGTCCGTCTGAACGTCGGCGTGGCGGACGGCAAAGGACGACCGATCACGAATTTGAGCAAAGAGAATTTCGTCGTTTACGAAGACGGCGTAAAACAGAATATCCTGAGTTTCGAGCCGACCGTCGCCCCGTTTTCCGTTGTGATGATTCTCGATATGTCTGGTTCGACGCTTGGTTTTCGGGAGACGATTCGGCAGTCCGCGTTTCGATTTGTTGACGCGCTCGCCCCGGCAGACCGCGTGGCGGTCGTCGAATTCTACGACAAAGTGAATTTGCGAAACGATTTTACGACCGACCGCAGAAAAATCGGCAATTCCATCGTCGCCGCCAACGGACGCGGCAAAACGCAGTTGTATAAAGCCTTAAATTTCGCGCTCGAAAAACTTTCCGGTGAAGGCAAACGCCGCAAAGCGATTATCGTTTTGACCGACGGCGTGGACACGGCGACGCGCAACATTGACCGCGATTTTCTGGCGAAAGTCAAAGAGACGGAAATCGCTGTCGCCCTCAAACCGGAAACCAGCGAAATCTTAAACGGCGTTCTGAACCGCGCCGACGCGCAGGGCGTAACCGTCTATCCGCTCGCCCTGCCGACCGGCGATCCGTTCAAACTCGCCGATCCGACACCGGCGCAGATTGCGATGTTTTCCGCCGCCCGCAGTCGTCTGGAAATTCTCGCCAGTCGCACCGGCGGAACCCTTAACACGATCAACCGTCTCGAAGAGATGGGCAGGCTTTACGCCGCCGTCGCCGCCGATCTGCGTGCGCTTTACACGGTCGAATATCAATCCGCCAACGCCAAGCGCGACGGCAAATGGCGCGAAATAAAAATCGAAGTCAATAACCCCGATTTGATTTCCAGAACGCGGCAGGGCTATTTCGCCAAGTAATTTTCGAGCGGTTAAACTTGACACCAAAGCGCAGGATTTGTAGTCTTATCATTCGCTTTACGCACTCGTAGCTCAGCTGGATAGAGTACTTGACTACGAATCAAGGGGTCGCAAGTTCGAATCTTGCCGAGTGTATTCAAAATCTGAAACTAAATAAAAGAGAGACTTGCACAACAGTCTCTCTTTTATTTTTGCCGCCGACTCGATTGTTCGCGGCAATCGAGTCGGCGAGTGTCGAAACAATTTCCCGGCAAATTTATCCCGAAGATTTCATTTGATAGAATCTCTCTGATGAAATACTTTTTTTTGTGCTTCTTGTTCGTGCTTCCTTTGTCGGCGCAAACGCCGACCGATGTCAAATATCCTTTTGAGGTCAGGTATTTGCCGCTGACGTTGGAAAAACAAAACGTCAAAATGGCGTATATGGACATCGCGCCGGAGAAACCGAACGGCGAGGCTTTTATTCTTTTTCACGGGAAAAATTTCAACGGGTTTTACTGGAAAAACGTAATTCCGATGCTCACGTCAAAAGGCTATCGCGTGATCGTTCCAGACCAGATCGGCTGGGGCAAATCCGACCGTCCGAATCTGCATTACAGTTTTCATCAACTGGCGGAAAATAATAAAAAATTGCTGCTGTCGCTGAACATCAGGCGCGTTAATGTTCTCGGTCATTCGATGGGCGGAATGCTGGCGGCGCGGTTTGCGCTGATGTTTCCCGAAGGCGTTGCCAATCTGATCTTGGAAAATCCGATTGGTTTGGAAGATTATCGAATTTTCGTGCCTTACGCTCCGATTGACGTTTTGGAGCAAACCGAATTAAAAGCGACCGCCGAATCTTATAAAAATTATCAGAAAACTTACTACCCGGAATTCAAACTCGAATACGAGCCATACGTCGAAGCGCAAGCCGCCGATTTGAAATTGAAAAATTTCCCGGAAATCGCTTTCGTCAACGCCCTGACGACGCAGATGATATACGAGCAGCCGATTGTTTACGAACTGGAAAACATTCGCATTCCGACGCTTTTAATCATCGGTCAACTTGACCGAACAGTGGTCGGCAAAAATCGTCTGTCGAAGGAAAACGCCGAAAAATACGGGCAGTATCCGCAGCTCGGAAAACTGACGAAATTTAAAATCAGAAATTCGCAACTCGTCGAATTGGAAAACGTCGGACATATTCCGCACATTCAAACGCCGGATAGATTCGAGAAAGCGATTGCCGATTTTCTTCGACCGGCAAAATAGTTTCTCCGTCGCCTGATGCGAATGAATGCCGATTTCAGTTTGATTTTTTATGCCGACCGAAAACCTTCCGTCCAAATTTCCGCCGATCATTTTGATTTTGTTCGCCGTTCTGCTCTGGTCAACCGGCGGACTTTTTATCAAAATGACGACGCTCGATGCCTTCGCCGTTAACGCCGGACGTTCGTTTTTGGCGGCGGCGACGGTGGCGATTTTTACTTATCGCAAGGGTCTGAAACTGGATAGATTTACACTTTTAAATTCGTTTTTCTACGCCGGAACGCTCTCCTGTTTCGTTTACGCCAACAAAAACACGACCGCCGCGAACGCCATTTTTCTGCAATACACCGCGCCGATTTACATTCTGATGCTCGCGCCGTTCGTGTTGAAAGAAAAGTTTCGCGTCGCCGATTTGATAACGGTCGCCGTTTGTCTGGCGGGAATGAGTTTCTTTTTTCTCGAACCGCAGAATGCGGCAAACAGACTCGCCGCCGATGTTTTTACGGGCAACATCGCCGCTCTCGCTTCGGGAATCTTTTTCGGTTTGTATATGGTTTTTCTGCGGCATCCGCGTTCGCTGCGTAAAAATCCGGCTCTCTCGGTTTTCTACGGCAATCTGCTGATCGTTTTGCTGATGCTGCCGTTTCTGATAAAAAATCCGCCGCAGCCGAACGGTTCGGACATCATCGCCGTCTTATTTCTCGGCGTTTTTCAAATCGGCACGGCTTATATTTTATTTACGAAGGGAATTTCCGAAGGCGTGCGGTCGCTCGACGCGAGCATCATCGGTTTCGTCGAGCCGCTTTTGAATCCGGTTTGGGTTTTTCTCTTCGTCGGCGAGCGTCCGGGCGTTTGGGCTTTGGTCGGCGGCGCGATTATCATCCTGGCGGTGATTTCGCACACTTTGCGCCGACATTACGAACGCCGACGGCAAAACGCTTGATTCGGATTCTGAAATCTCGTATGTTAAACTATCGAAATTCTTTTTTGTTCCTTTGTCGAACAAACGCTTTTTTCGGCGGTAAATCAGCCGATATTTTCAACTAAGTTTTATAAAAACAGCAATCATATACGGAGAAACATTATGGAAAACTTAAATATCCCCGAAACGGTTAAAAACCCGGAATTGATCAATTGGGTGACGAAAATGGTCGCGCTCTGTCAGCCGAACGAAGTCGTCTGGTGCGACGGTTCGCAAAGCGAATACGACCGTTTGTGCGAAGAAATGGTCGAAGCCGGAACCTTCATTCGTCTGAACCCGGAAAAGCGTCCGAATTCGTTTCTGGCGCGTTCGCATCCGTCGGATGTCGCCCGCGTCGAAGATCGAACTTATATTTGCAGTCTCGCCAAAGGCGATGCCGGACCGACTAATAACTGGATGGCTCCGAAGGAAATGAAGGAGACGCTTTCGCCG
>JAYVGL010000324.1:0-10477 GCA_043772175.1 Pyrinomonadaceae bacterium
AATTTTTAATTTCAAGGGACAAAAATGCAAAAACTAATCGCTTTTGCCAGACAAATCTTATTGGTTTAGGTCAAATCTTAAAATTTAAACAGACTCTTATTCTCTTCATTCATTTCCGATAACTTTTTTGGGAAGTTTGCCCTTTTTGCCGGTTCGGGTAACTTTCTTCCCGGCGGATTTCCTGCTCAACAAAACTTCGATGTCTTTTTCAAATACGCTTTCTTTAATCGCACCGACATATTTTTTAGCCAGAACGCCTTTTTCATTGATAAGCAAAGAGAGCGGGACGGCTTTCTGTTGAGACAGAGTTGAGCCGGGAACAGTCAACAGAACCGGATAGTCCATCTTAAACTCTTTGATGAAATTATTAATTTGCTCGATGTTTTCGCTGTCAATGTTGATACCGACGATTTCCAGTCCGCGCGCTTTATATTTATTAGAAAGGCTGACGAGATACGGCACTTCGGCGCGGCACGGAGCGCACCACGTCGCCCAGAAATTCAGCAGCACGACGCGCCCGCGCCGCTCGTGCAAACTCCATTTCTCTCCCGCGACGCTTGTTAAAATCAAATCCGGCAGCGGCTTGTCTTTCGCTTTCGGCAATGTCTTGGTTTGAGCCGAAAGCCCCGAAACAAGATTAATAGTAAGGAGTGCCGAAAGACTGAAAAGAATTATAATTCTTCGATTTTTCATCGTATGTTTTCCGTAATTTTACCTTGATTACTCGGTAATTGTTTTTCCTTTTTAGCGTCGAACTCGACTCGACACGCGCCGCGCAGTCAGGTATTTATGCCGAGCTTCGGCAGAATCACGAGCTGCAATAAAAGCCAAATCACGACAAATCCGATTAAATAATAAAGTTCTTCCATTTATACCTTCCTAATGTTCAATCAGAACAGACGGTTAAACGACTACTTATCAACCGGAAAACCTGCGCTTTCCCAAGCCGAAGTTCCGCCGTTGATATTATAAATATTTTTGAAACCGGCTTTTTGCAAAATTTCCGTCCCCTTCTGCGAACGCCGTCCGGTCTGGCAAATAACATAAACCGGCTGGTCTTTATCGAGTTTTGCCAAATCTTTTTCGAGCGCGTCGAGCGGGAAATTTGCCGCTTTCGGCGCGTGACCGCCCGCGTATTCTTCAGTTGTGCGAACATCTATAAACTGCGTGTTTTTTGCACCGACGGCATTTTTCGCTTGTTCGACGGAAATTTGTTTTATTTCGTTTTGCATAGCATTTTCCTGTGTATTTACTTGTGTATCTAACGCTTTTTCAGTAGATGCCGTCTGGCAAGCGGAAAAAGCGGCGATTGAAAGAACCAAAGTTAAAAGTATTGTCATTTTCATAAAATCTCCATAGATAGAAAGACAGCGTTTGATTGAAAAAATACTCGCGCCGTCTTCCGGTAAAAACTATCTTCAATTGGCGCAAGCCGCCCCAACCGAAACTTCCGTGTCGAAACCCGCGTCCGTCCACGCTTTCGTGCCGCCCGTCACATTATAGATTTTCCTAAATCCGGCTTTTTCCAAAATGCTCGTTCCCAGACTCGAACGATAACCGCCCTGACATAAAACATAAGTCGGCTCGTCGGAATTGAGTTTGCCGACCTCTTTCGCCAGAATGTCGAGCGGCAGATTTATCGTCTTCGGCGCGTGACCGGCGGCGTGTTCGGAGGGACGGCGCACGTCAACGAATTGAATGTCGTCCGTTAATTTTTCTTTGACTTGCGATACGGAAACCTGTTCGATTGTCTTGGTTTCGCCCGTGTAATTCTTCATCAAAATAAACCCTGTGACGGTTTCGATGCCGACGCGAGCGAGCCGCATCACCGCTTCGTCAACTTGCTCCTGATTTTTGGCGGCTATCGCAATCGGCGTTCCGACTGTAACGACCGTTCCCGCCCACGATGCAAACTGTCCGTCGAGTCCGATGTTGAGCGCATCGGGAACGTGCGCCGCGCTGAATTCCGTATCAACCCGCACGTCCAAAACAACGCCGTCGAAATCTTTTGTTTCCTCGGATGAAAGTTGTTTTGGCTTCGGCAAATCATCCAAAGCCGCCGCGCCCTGCAAATTTTTCAATGCGCTTTTCGGAAAATAGGCGGGAACTTCCGGCTGGTCAGCCGCGACGATTTTAATAAATTCTTCCTTCGACATCGGCTGCAAAGCGTAATTCACTCTGCGCTGTTCGCCCAGAGTTGACCAGGTTTCTTTCGACAAAGATTTGCCGCACAAAGAGCCTGCGCCGTGCGCCGGATAAATTTCCGTGTCGTCTGATAGCGGCAGAATTTTTTCGTGAATCGAATCGTAAAGCAGCGCGCCCATCTGTTCGGCGGTAAAGCCGCGCGAGCCGACTAAATCCGGTCGCCCGACATCGCCGACGAAAAGCGTGTCGCCCGTCAGCATTTTAACGGGTTCGCTCCGGTCTTCCGTATTTTCTGCCAGAATCGTGATGCCGTCGGGCGTGTGTCCGGGCGTTTCGAGGAATTTTAATTTTACATTGCCGACGGTTAGTTCATCGCCGTCATTGACTTTCAAAGTCGGAAACTGTGTCATCGCTTTCTGCCCGAAAACGATTTCCGCGCCGGTTTTTTCGGCAAGCTCGATGTGTCCGCTGACAAAATCGGCGTGCGAATGCGTTTCGATAACGTATTTGATTTTTTGTCCGTTCGCTTTCGCTTCGTCCAGATATTGCTGCACATCGCGCTGCGGGTCAATCACCGCCGCTTCTTTTTCAGAACCGAGGTAGTAAGAAGCGTGCGCCAGACATCCTAAATAAAATTGTTTGAATTGCATAGATTTATCCTCCAAAAAATACTGAATAATTTTTCACCATCAAAAAAACGGCGATTGCCAAAACGAATACCGCAAAGCCTTTTTGCAGTTTGTTTGCCGTTACGCGATGCGACAAAAGCGTTCCGATAATCGTTCCCGCGACCGCTAAACTTGTAACTTTCGCCGTCAAAGACCAATCGAAATTATTCTGGCTGGCGTGTCCGACGAATCCGGCGACGCAGTTTAAGAAAATCACAAACAGCGAAGTCCCGATTGCGTCTTTCATTCCTAATCCGCCAAACATCACCAGCGCAGGAACTATCAAAAATCCGCCGCCAACGCCCAAAAATCCAGTTAAAACGCCGACTCCGAATCCTGCCGAAAGTGCTTTCCAAACGCTTAAAACTTGTTCGTCCGACTCGACTTCAACATCGTTTGATTTTCGGCGCAGCATCAAAACGGCAACTACTAACATCAGCATTGCAAAAGTCATCATCAAAACGCACGGCGATAAAAGGCGCGTCAGAGGAGAGCCGACAAACGCGCCGACCACGCCCGCCGCGCCGAAAGTCAAACCCGTTTTCAATTGCAAGTTGCCGCGCCGGTAATTCAAACCAGCACCAACCGAACTTGTTGCGCCGACAACCGCCAGCGACATTCCAACCGCATCGTGCGCTTCCACGCCAAGCACATAAACCAGCACGGGAACGGTAATTATTGAACCGCCGCCGCCGATGAGTCCGAGCGACAAGCCAATCAAACCGCTCAAAACCAAACCTAAAATCAGAAACGAATCCACGTTTATTTCCTTATGCTTTTTGCGCGTTCGTTTCGCTAGTCGCGCCGTTTGCCTTATTCCAGGGCATTTTTGCCAGCATCATCGCCATTCCGCAGGTGTCCGTCACCGCCGCGAAAACAAGACCCGCGCCGACAAACGCCGACAGAGCGATAAAATACGGATGAATCAGTAGCGATGAAACCACACCGAGAACGACCATCGAACCCGCCGCAAATCGAACCTGCCGTTCCAGAGACCAAACTTTCGACGCGCCTTTTATTGTCGGCAAGTTCGCGCCTTCCCAAGCCAGCATTCCGCCTTCGATAACGTGAACGTCGCTGAAACCTCTTTTGACCAATTTTTCAGCCGCCTGTTTCGCCCGATTTCCCGAACGGCACATCAGATAAACCGGCTGGGAACAATCAATTTCTCCTGTTTGCCGTTCAAAATTTGAAAGCGGAACGAGTTTCGCCTGCTGAATTTTCTCCGCCTCAAACTCGCCGTATTCGCGCACGTCAATCACCTGACACGCGCCGCCGTTTATCAATTCGTTTATTTGCTGAACGCTCGTTTGTTTTATCATTGTTCCTTTCTTGCCAATTTCTCTCGCTTGGCTGTATAATCAATTTCAAAATCAACTATATTCTTATGTAGTTATATTGTCAAGTATGAGAAAACGGAAAAAATGGGAAATGCCGCCCGAAGCGTTAAATTTGGTGGCGGAGAGATTTAAGATTCTAGCCGAACCCTTGCGGTTGCGGATTTTGCAGTCGCTCGAAGACGGCGAGCGCAGCGTCACGGAGATTACCAACTCGGTCGAATCAACTCAACCGAACGTCAGCAAACACCTGAAAACTTTGCAGGATGCGGGGCTACTGTCGCGTCGCCAGGAAGGAAATACGGTTTATTACCAGATTGCCGACGAAACGGTTTTCGCGTTGTGCGATGTTGTGTGCGCGAGCTTGAAAGCGCGTCTGGCAACTCAGAGCGCGATTTTCAAAAGTTGATTTGAATCGTGGACGGCACTAACCGATTTCGATAAACGGAAGTTTAACGATAAATGTCGAGCCGTTTTCGTCGGAATTTTGCAGGGCGAGCTTTCCGTCGTGGGCTTCGGCGATGAATTTGGAAATCGCCAATCCAAGCCCTGCGCCGCTTCCGGTTGATACAATTTCTTCGCGCAGGCGAGCATCTTTAGCGCGGTAAAAACGCTCGAAAATGTGCGGCTGCGCGTCCGTCGGAATTCCCGTGCCGTCATCTGAAATACTGATTTCGTAAGAACCCGCTCGGCGTTCGGCAGTGATTATAACGCTCGATTTTGTGTGTTTGAGCGCGTTGTCAATCAAGTTCGAGAAAAGCCTTCGCAAAAGCTGCGCGTCGCCGTAAAATTTCATTTCTTCCAGTGTTTTGAATTCGAGCGTAATGTTGCGCTTGGTCGCCACCGTGCGGAACGATTTGACCGCCTCGCCTAGAATTTCGTCCAGATAAATCACACTCTTTTGCGAAGGCTGCTGTCCGGCATCAACCCGCGCCAGCGTGAATAAATCTTCGATGATGCGTGTCATTCGCTCGGCTTCCGATTGGACAATCGTGAAAGACTCGCGGTATTCCGTCTCGCGGCGTTTTTCTTTGCCCAAAATCACATCGGATTCGCCGCGCACAATCGCCACCGGCGTGCGAAGTTCGTGCGAAGCGTCCGCCATAAATCTGCGTTGCTGCTCGAAAGATTTATCGAGACGCGAAAGCAGTTCGTTGAATTTACCCGCCAGACTTCCAAGTTCGTCGCGCTCGTTTTTAACGGGCAGCCGTTCGTGCAGATTCTTTGCCGTAATCGCTTCGGCTGAACGGCTCATCTCCGCAATCGGCGCGAGCGATTTTTTAGCCAGAAAATAACCGCCGAAACTCGCCGCAAAGAGCGCGAGCGGCACGGAAATCAGAAAGGCGTAGCTAATCCGTGCGAGCAGTTCGTGCTGGTCGTCGAGCGAGTGAACGACGAGCAAAGTATAGTTTTGATTTTCCAATTTGAACGGATAGAAAAAGAGGCGGAAAGATTCGCCCGAGCTTTCAAAATCCAAAAAATCGCCAAGCGTTTTTGATAAAAAATGACCGAGTTGAATTTCGGCGGTTTCGGAAGAAATTTGCGTGTCGCTGTCGGCGGCTTTGGTCGCCGCAATCAAGCGATTTTCAGCGGAGAAAACAAACACCTGATAATCCTTAAAACCGAGTTCCGTTGCCGCCTCGCGTGTTGCTTCGTCGCTTATCGTCGAATCAACAAATCTGTCTTCGTCCTCTAATTCACGATTGGCGGTCGTCTCGAAAACACCGGCGATTTCGCTTAATGTTTGATTCGTCTGATTTTGCAAAGTGTAAGCGAAAAGCAGATAAGTCAAAACGGCGAACAGCGCGAGAACCAGCGCGAGAACGCCCGCATACCAAAGTGTAAGCTGCATTTTCGCCGAGTTAAACATTTCCCTCCGCCGTCAAATCGCCCAGCACATAACCCGCGCCGCGTTTCGTGTGCAGCAAAGTCGTTTTGCCCTCCCAAGCGTCAATTTTCTTTCGCAGGCGATTGATGAAAACTTCAATCGTGTTGGTAAACGGGTCGTAAGTTTCGTCCCAGCAATGCTCGGAAATTTCCTCGCGTCCGACGACTTTTCCCGCATTTCGCGCCAGATATTCAAGCACGGTGAATTCTTTGGTCGTCAAATGTATTTCCTGTCTGCCGCGCCAGATGCGTTGTGATTGGGTGTCAATTTCCAAATCGTCAACTGTGATGCGCGCCGGCAGAAAAGATTTTTCCCGGCGGCGCAGAATCGCCCGCAGTCGGGCAACCAACTCTCCGAAAGCGAACGGCTTAGTTAGATAATCGTCCGCTCCCGTGTTGAGTCCCGCAATTCTATCCTCGACCGTATCCCGCGCCGTCAGCATCAAAATCGGAATTTGTGAGCCTTTTTCGCGCAATTCGCGGCACACCTCGAAACCGTCTTTTTCGGGAATCATCACGTCCAGAATTATCGCATCATAAGTGTTTATCTCGGCTTGATAAAGCGCGTCCTCGCCCGTTTCCGCCACGTCAACGGCGAAAGCGTTTTCGCGCAAACCTTTGACGACAAAACTCGCTATCCTTTTCTCGTCTTCGACCAGCAGAACTCTCATAATAAACACCAGTTTAGCAAAAGAAAGATAAACGGAAGATTAATCCGCAAAGAAATATGGCTCTGCCCGCGCCGCGAAATGCAGCCGGATTTGTAATGAAGCATCCATTTTCATAACTTGTTTGACCGCATCGGGTCGTTTATGCTAAACCTTACCTTACTTATTAAATTACGTGAGAATAACCGGAAAAAATTTTACAGCAACAGTCAGGCGACGGGCGATAAGATTACTTGCCGCTTTTTTCGTGCTGTATGCGCTCGCCGATGTGAGCGTTCTGCAAGCCTACTGCGGAAATGAAATGGTTGGAATTCCGCCCGCGCATCATTCGGTCGAAACTGCGGACGATTCCGTTCAAAGTCATCAAGAAAACTGCACCGAAACAGAAAAAGCCGGTTGCCGCCAGTCGCCGGGTAATCAGGATTACGACCATCCTCACGAATGTTTCTGCTGGCACAAGGTAATTGTCGAATCTTTCCTTTTTGATTCGACGCTGTTGCCCGAATTGCCGAAAACTCTTTCTACGGCTATCTACGAGAATAAACATCCCAACTCTGACCCGTCAGGCTTTTTCCGCCCGCCGCAAACGGCTTAATTTTTTAAACGCAAACTTTAACTTGTGTTGATACCGACCTTTGGCAATTTTGCCGAAGGTCGGTGTGAACACCATCCGTGTATTCGATTGTGCGAAAGAAATTAAGCAATGAAACTTGTAAAAAATGCTCGCGCCCGTCTCGGCGCAGGCTTTCTCTTAATCGCGTTTCCGATTCAAGCGGCAAACGCGCAAATCGAGATTGCCGAAAATCAAACAAAGAAAGAAGAAACTTCAACCGTCGGCAAAATGGAATCGGCAAACGCGCCGAAGCCTTTGGTTGCGTCCGTTTTGCCGAATTACTATAACCAGGACGAAGGCATCTCGCTGGCGGAAATCGTCAAACGCGCCTTTGAAAATAATGGCGATATAAAAATCGCGCGCCTCGAAGTCGAAAGGGCGCGGGCGCGTCTGCTGCAAGCCGGACTGCGGGCAAATCCGACTCTCGAAGTCGAGCAAACTTCCGGTCGCTTGGTCGGCTCGCCCGGCGACGGTTCGTTGAGCGTCGGCGTTGCGCTGCCTTTCGACGTTTACAATCAGCGTCGCCGTCGCATAGATGTCGCGCAGGCGGAAATCATTTTGC
Source organism: Pyrinomonadaceae bacterium (assembly GCA_043772175.1). GTDB lineage: Bacteria > Acidobacteriota > Blastocatellia > Pyrinomonadales > Pyrinomonadaceae. Next base: position 7,881 of record JAYVGL010000324.1, read on the forward strand.
GCGAAGCTGAAATCACAGCGCGGCAGAGAGTGTTAGCGAGTCAGATTTTCGTCAATTATGCCGAAGCATTGGCGGCGTTGCGCGAGTTGCAAGTATTAGAGGAACTGCTTGAACTTGATACTCAAACCGTCCGATTCGTGCAGATTCGCGTTAATGAAGGCGAAACGCCGCCGCTCGAACTCAACCTTCTGCAAACCGAAGTCGAACGCCTTCGCGCCCGCCGCCAACTGGTCGAGGGCAGAATGCAAACCGCGATGTCGCGTCTGAAATTCTTTGCCGGTGTGCCGGTTGAAGAACCGTTTAAGCTGCGCGAGGAAATCTCGACGGCGACTTTGCCGCAGCTTCCCTCCGGCATCGAAACGGGCATCGCCGTCGCGCTCAAAAGTCGTCCTGAAATCCGCGTCGCCGAACTCGAAGAACAAGTCGCGTCGGCGGGTTTGCGCCTGGTTCGCGCTCAGGCGCGTCCCGATTTGACCGCTTTTACGCGCTACTCTCAGGGGCGTTCTTCGATTGATTTGCCGACCGGCGCGTTTCCGCAAGACCGCAACCGCAGTTTGACTTTCGGCGTGACAATTGGACTGCCCGTTTTTAATAAAAATCAGGGCGCGAAAGCCGAAGCCGAAATCGCCATCCGACAGGCGCAGGAGCGCCGCCTCTTTGCCGAAAGAATCATCCGCAGCGAAATCGCCATTGCATTCCAGCGCGTTGAAGCAGCGAACCGCGCTTTAAGAATTTTGGAGAATGCCGTTCTTCCGCGCTCCCGCCAAAACATCGAAACCATCCGTAAAGTTTATGAAATCGGCGAACTGAAAATCACGGATTTAATCGCCGAACAAAGAAGACTGCTCGACGCGAACCGCGATTTGACCGAAACCTTGACCGAGCGTTACCGCGCCCAAGCCGACTTATTTATCGCGCTCGGAATTGAATTGGAGAATTAAGGAAATTATATGTCAGAAAAAATTATTACCGAAGAAACCGTTCATCACGAAAAGGATGATGCCGAACTCGACCGTTTGGAAACGAATTCGGAAAGACGCGAAACCGAAATTATCGAAACTGAAGTTGTCGAAACCGATTCGTCGAAACCGAAAACGATGTTCGCGTGGATTTTGACCGCCGCGATTATCGCGCTAATCGGCATCATCGGTTTTGCTTGGATGGCAAGCAAAAGAAACGCGACGACCGTGAATGTGGAAACCGAAGCGGCAAAAACCGACGAACACGCCGAAGGCGAAACCGGCAAAGAAGTCAAACTTGAACCGGAAACTCTGGCTTCGGCGAACCTGGCAATGGAAACCGTTACGCAGCGTCCGGCAATCGCCAAAATGTATGTTACGGGTGCGGTCGAACTTAATCCCGAAAAGACGGAAATGGCAACGCCCTTGGTCGGCGGCAGAATCGAGAACGTCTTTTTCGGTGTCGGCGATAACGTCCGGCAAGGCGCGGTTTTGGCGGTTATTTCCAGCCCGCAGATGGCGCAGTTGCACGGCAAAATGCACGAAGCCAAAACGCGCTACGAACTCGCCGAGAGAAATCTCGTCCGCGTGCAAAAATCGGAGAATCGAGTCGGCGTTCTACAAGCCAAAGCGAAATTGGATGAATTTGACGCGACCTTAAAACGCACGAAGCGACTTATCGAACTCGGCGCGGGCGCGGGCAAAGATTTAATCGCCGCCGAAACAAATTACCGAACCGCGAAAGCCGATTACGATTTTCAATCGAACATCGCCCTTAACAAAGAATTGCAGGAAGCGCGCGCTGATGTCGAAACTTCCGCCGTTGACCTTCGCCACATACAGGACGAAATGCGCTCGCTCGGCGTGGCGGTCAGCCTCACCGAACCCGACGACCACTCGAAAGACACGTCGCTGGTCGCCGTTCGCGCCCCACTTTCGGGCGTGATTACTGAAAGAAAGTTTAATTCGGGAGCGGGCGTTGAAGCGGCTGCACCGATTTTCTCCATCTCGAATCTTTCGACCGTCTATGTCATCGCCAACGTGCCGGAAGCGAGTGTGGGCAAACTTTCCGTCGGCTCGATTGCCGAAATCAAGTCCGCGTCAATCGGCACGATAAACGGGCGCGTCGCTTATATTGACCCGCGCCTTGACGAAACGACCAGAACGGCTCGCGTTCGTCTGGAAGTTCCGAACGGAAACGGCAAACTTCGCGCCGGAATGTTCACTGAAGTCGGATTCCAAACGGGAACGAACGACGCGGGCGGCGAGGAATTGGTCGTCGCTTCCGACGCGGTTCAGCGCACGGGCGATAAAGCAATCGTCTTCGTGCCGCGTGAAAATGAACCGGGCGCATTTGAAGTCCGCCAAATCGAAGCGGGCGGCGCGTCTGACGGTTACACGCGCATTATCAGCGGATTGCAGTTAGGCGAAAAGGTAGTTACCAAAGGCAGTTTCACTTTGAAAACGCAGCTTGAAAAAAGCGCGATGGGCGAAGAATAGAACAGTTATCAGTTATCAGTCAACAAAGCTGATAACTGATAACGGCGTTGTTGCATAAATAGGTTGCGGAGTTGATAGATAGTAGAATTTTTCTGCTATGAAAAAGAAAGCCAAGTATCGTCTCCGCAACTGGAGAGA
>JAYVGL010000325.1:0-6822 GCA_043772175.1 Pyrinomonadaceae bacterium
CGGCGGATTTTTTGAACTCGCCGAAATCAATTTCTCGCGTTTTGTAAGCGGCGGGAACTGCCACGATTTCACCGTTGCGCCGAATCGCGCCGCCCGCGCCCGCATTGATCGTCATCGTCGCCCGCGTGCCGTGCGAGATGCCGCCCAGACCGCAAAAAGCCAGCGTCAAATCGGTCGCCGACGGCAGAAGATTTTTCAGATGTAGAGCCAAACAATCCGACGGCACGACATCGAAACCGACTCCCGGCATAATCATAATTCCGGCTTTTTTGGCGACTTCGTCGCGCTTTGCCATCGCTTCAAAAACGGTGATTTCGCCGGTAATATCGAGATAATGTTTTCCCAAACGCAGACACGCTTCGACCATTTTACCCGATGTCAGCGAAAACGGTCCGGCGCAGTGAATGACGAAATCAACTTCCTTCAGCGTATATTCAAGGGATTTTTTATCTTCGAGCGAGAAGGTGCGGTAAGTTAAATTTAACTCTTTCGCCAGCGGTTCGATTTTATTTTGACTGCGCCCGGAAAGGATCGGTTTTAATCCGCGCCGCGCCGCTTCACGCGCAATCAATTCGCCCGTGTAGCCGTTCGCGCCGTAGATGAGAAAAGTTTTGTTATTTTTCATCCGCCAAAATTTCCTGCACGCGCCCGACTTGTCCGTCGGTCAGGCGAACTTTGATGCCGTGCGGATGATTGCTCGAATTGGTCAGCAAATCTTTGACGATGCCGACGGTTCGCCTTCCCGTTCGCTGATCCTGCTTTAAAACGACGGCGACTTTTAATCCGGCGCGGATGTTTTTTCTTTCTCGATTCGGCATTTTATTCGGTCTCCAAAACTCGCATCAGAAACGCTATTTGTCCGAGATGATAAGCGTTGTGGTCGGCAACCAAAAGGACTTCGCGCAAAATCGTCTGCCCGCTGCCGTGCGGCAGTTCGGCGGATAAATCATTTTCTTCGTCGTTCACCAGATCGCGCATCGTCTGTAAATCCTTCAGAATCTGCGCGGTCGAATTTCTCCAATCGGCGGCGGTCGCTTTCGTTTTGTTCCAGTAACCTTCGGGAAATTCCGGCGAAATGTGGTTGGCATTGTAACTGAATTCCACGATGTCTTGCTGCGCGATTCGCAGATGTTCGAGCAGTTCCCAAGCCGTGTGCGGCGCGTTTTCGAGGCGCGTATTGATTGCTTCGGGCGGAAATTCGCGCAAAACCGTTTCCAAATCAATGTGCGCCGACTTGCCTTTCAACAATTCGAGCAGATGTTCGCGCAGTTTTTCGTTCGTCTCCATCGGTTTCAAAAGCTGATTCTATTTGCTCTGTCCCAGCAGATATTCGAAAACGAATCGTTTTAATTTATCGCGGTTCTTCGCTCGATAAGCATCGTATTCTTCGATGATACTTTCGTCGGCGCGGACTAGCAGGATATACGGCTCCAGCAATCCGGCATCGTCGAGTTTAACGAGGTTGGGCAGATTTTGGTCGGAATATTTGACCTTTCCCGTTTTCAAATCGGCGCGGCTTCGTAACTTTTCGGATTGATTTTACAGGCTTTCTCGTAGGCGGCAAAGGCTTTATCGTATTCGCCGCGCCCGAAAAATCCTTCGCCTTCCCGCAAATTTTTCTCGAATTCCTGATTGCCTCCGAAATTGTCCTCATCGCCGCCGTCGGGCGAAAGCTGATCTAAAAAACTCAGGGCGAGGACGTTCTCCGTGCCTAGTTTCTTGGCTTTCGCCAGCACACTGTAGCCTTTAATTCTTTCCGCTTTTCGTTCTTCAGCGGCGGCGAGAATCGTTGAGCGCGTCAGAATAGCGATGCCGTAATGCGCCCAAACTTCCCCGTCTTCGGGAAACATCGGCGCGGCTTTTTCCAAAAGCGGAAAAGCGTCAATGTAACGGTTTTGCTTGACGAAATCGAGGGCTTTACTGCGAACCGCGTTTTTTTCCGGTTGGCTGCTTTCCTGCGCGAAAATCCGAACGCCGCTGCCGGACGAAATAATCAGACAAAAACCGAGCAGGAAAATTGACACGGTTAGATACATTTTTTGCATTTTGATTCTCCGTTGATAGTTTCCGAACTATCAAAAAGTCTAGGCGTTTCGACCGTTAGCTGTCAATAAAATCAATCTGAACAATTCGCCTTTGACTTTAATTGAGAGGCTTCCAAATAATTTCCAAAGAAATTCGGTTTAGAAAAGTTTTAAGTTTAACTTCTGCGTTACTTCGAGTTTATCCAAAAATTTGGTGCGGTGAATTTCCCGCGCCCCGAAAACTTCAAAATGCGGTGTCATCACCTGTACGTCGAGCCACGCCGCACCGTGCGATTCGAGGTGTTCGATTAAAAAAAGCAACGCCATTTTAGAAGCGTTCGAGGCGCGATGAAACATACTTTCGCCGCAGAACACGCCGCCCGCATCCACGCCGTAAAGTCCGCCGACGAGCGTTCCGTCCGCGTCTCGAACCTCGACGCTGTGCGCGTCGCCCGCCGCGTGAAACCGGCAATAGGCCTCGACGAATTCTTCGGTAATCCACGTTCCCTTTTCGCGGGCGCGTTCGACTTTTGAACAGCTTTCGATGACAGCGCGAAAATCTTCGTCAATCGTAAACGTGAAATCGGTTTTCCTAAATTCCTTCCGCAAAGATTTCGGCACGTGCAAGTCGGAGAACTCAAGAATGGCGCGGTGTTCGGGGCAGAACCAGGGCAGCGGCAAGCCTTCGATTCCCCAGGGAAAGATTCCGGCGCGATAAGATTTTCGCAGATTCTCAATCGTCATTTCGCCGCCGAAACCGATGATGTCGCGGGCGTTGTAGAAAAAATCGCCGAACGAAACCCATTCGGTGAACTCGTGAAAGCGCGGATTCGGAAAATTGATTGCCACCATATTTGAGAAATCGCCGCTTTTTTTGCGGTTTCGCGGTGAAAACTTTATAATCACAGCCAACTATTCAGCGATTATAAATCATCTTTTAAGTTTGCAACAATTTCCGCAAGAATATCCAAAGAGGAGTAGAAAAAATGAAAAGTAAGTTTACCGCCGCGTTTCTCGCCTGCGCTTTCGTCCTGAATGCTTTCGGCGCGACCTTCGCCGCCGACACTAAAAACAAGAAAGTCAAACAAACCAACGATTTAGCTGCGCTGCTGCCGGCATCGGACGGCGTTTTGACGATTGATATGCAGCGCGTTTTGAGCGATGCCGTGCCGCAGATTCTGTCCGGCAAACCGCAGATACTAACCGACATCAACGCTAAAATTGACGAAATCCGTGATAAAGCGGGACTTGATCTGCGCCAGTTCGAGCAAGTCGCCGTCGGCGTGACGACCAAACAAGTCTCCGCCAAGGAATTCGATTTGGAACCGCTGGTTTTGGCTCGCGGCAAATACAACGCCGGTGCGCTGATCGCGCTCGCCAAATTAGCCTCGAAGGGAAAATACCGCGAAGAGAAAGTCGGCGAACGAAGCGTTTATATTTTTTCGGGCAAGAGTGCCGCCGAATCGAAGATTGCCAAATACGAAATAACGTCAATCGCCGGACAAGATGCGTCGCCGGACACTGCAAAAACGCCGACCATCGAACAGGACAAATCACCGAAGAAAGATTCGTGGTTCGACAAAGCGTTCGAGCGAATGATTGACGGTTTGATGAAAGAAGTCGCCGTAACTTCTTACGACGGCAACACGCTGGCTTTCGGTTCGGTCGCCCGCGTGCGCGAAACCATCGAAGCCAAAACGCGCGTCAACGCCGATTTGCTGAATTTAGCCAACCGCAAACCGAATGCGATTGTCGCGTTCGGCGCGAATTTGCCGAGCGGGTTATCGAGTTACATTGATTTGGACAACGACGAGTTCGGGATGACGCTCGATTCGATTCGGCAGGTGTCGGGCGCGATGGAACTCATCAACGGCGACACGGCAGTTTCGATGGCGGCGAAAACCGCTAAAGCCGATCAAGCGCAGAAGTTACAGGAAACGCTTCAAGGCTTACAGTTGATCGGCAAATCGCTGATCGGCGGCTCGAAAGGCGCGGATAAACAGGTTTACAGCCGAATGATTGAAAACGCGAAAATCACGCGCAACCAGTTGGAAGTCGCGTTGGACTTGCAAGTTCCGCAAACCGATATTAACATTCTGATTGGCGCGAAGTGAGCATTCATTTCGCTTCTCTCCTCGAAAAAACTGCGGCTGTCGGAAAGCGTTTTCCGGCAGCCTTTTTTTTGATTTTCAAGTCTCGACGTTTTCCCGTAAAATTTACCTTAATGAAAAGAAATCAATTAAATATCGCCGCCGTCGTCGCTTTCGCCATTTTGTCTTTCGGGTTCAATTTCGGGTTTTCAAACTCGGCGGCGCAAACCGTTCGCCCGCGCACCACGCCGACACCGACACCGAAAATCACACCGAAGAATACGCCGACTCCGAAAGCCTCGCCCGCGCCGACACCTTTGGTTACGCCGACTCCGACACCGACTCCAACGCCGCCGCAGTATGCGACTTTGGCGGAAGTGCAGGCAAAAATTCAAACAGTTCTGTCGCGCCCCGAATTGCGGCGCGGACAAATCGGCGTGAAAATCGTTTCCCTCGACACGAACCAGACGATTTACGAACAGAATGCCGAGAAATATCTGATGCCCGCCTCGAATATGAAAAGCTACACGGTCGCGGCGGCGATTGAAAAACTCTCGCCCGATTTCAGGTTTGCAACGAGCGTTTACGCCGCTTCGATGCCGGACGCAAATGGTGTAGTTAAAAGCGATGTTTCGATTTACGGGCGCGGCGACGTTTCGATTTCGACCGCTTTTAACGACGGCGATTATTACAAAGGTTTAGCCGCGCTCGCCGATAAGATCGCGCAGTCGGGCGTGAAGCGAATCGAAGGAAACTTGGTCGGCGACGAAAGTTATTTTACGGGCAGTCCGATTCCGTCAGGCTGGGAATGGGACGATTTGCAGTGGTATTACGGCGCGGAGGTTTCGGCTTTGCCGATCAACGACAACGCGGTTGATTTGAGCGTCAAACCGAGCGGCACAGCCGGTGCGCCGTGTTTTATACAGACGCTGCCAATTAACACCGTCGTCAAAATCGTCAATCGCTGTGCGACTGCCGCGCCGGGCGCGAAACGTGAAATCCGAGTCGTCAAAAAACTCGATCAAAACATCGTCGAAGTCGGCGGCACGATGCCGCTCGGCGACAAAGGCTATCAAGGTTCAATCGCCGTCTCGCGTCCAGCACAGATTTTTATTGAACTGCTGCGCGGACTTCTAACACAGAAAGGTGTCGTCGTCACGGGACAAAACAAAGTCGTCAATGCCGACGATAAAAAGTTTTCAGCCGCCGCTTCGACGACTGCGCCGATTGAAATCGCCAAACTCGAATCGCCGCCGTTCAGTCTGATCGCCGCGAAAACTTTGAAGCCGAGTCAGAACACTTACACCGAAACGATTCTGTGGACGCTCGGCGAGGAAATCGGCAAAAAACAGATGCTGCTCGACGCGGCGAACGGTCTCGCACTGCCGAATCGGACGAGTTCCGAATTAGGTTTGAGCGTCGTCAATAAATTTTTGAATGAAATCGGCATCGCGCCGGACAGCGTGATTCAGTGGGACGGATCAGGACTTTCGCGCCACGATTTAATCACGCCCGCGTCCGCCGTCGCGCTTTATACGTATATGTCGAAAAGCCGTTACGTCAATGTCTGGCGCGACGCGCTGACTATCGGCGCGGTTGACGGAACCTTAAAAAATCGCTTCAAAAATACCGCCGCCGCCGCCAACGTGCGCGGCAAAACCGGCACGATTGACCAGGTTTCGAGCCTTTCCGGTTACGTTAATTCGGCGGCGGGCGAGCGAATCGTTTTTTCGATTATCGTCAACGGCGTGGACGAAACGCCACTGCGTCAATCAACTATTGACGAAATCGTCGTCGCACTGGCGAGTTTTAATGCGAAGGCGCACTAAAAAAAGGCAAAACTGACTCGCAATATTCAAATGTTTAGTTAAGTATTTCGTTAGCGATTAGGATAAAATAAGCCAAATATGAATCCAATAAGCAAAATCGTTTGGAACTTTTCTTCTCAAGCTCGCAAGAAACGAGCGCAACTTTTTCGGAGTTATTTTCATATTGACCGAAATACTAAAATTTTAGATTTAGGGTCAGAGAACGGGACAAATATTTTTAATGTTTTACAAGATACCAATTACAGTTCTGACAAAATTTACATAGCCGATATTGATGAAAAAGTAATCAATGAAGGCAACAAACTCTATGGATTCAATCCGGTTTTAATTTCCGAAAGTGAAAATTTACCGTTCCCGGATAAGTTCTTCGACATTGTTTACTGTTCATCAGTTATTGAACACACGACAGTTCCCAAATCAGATATTTAGAATTGGAGCGATGGGAGAGAATTCAGGAATGCTTCATTAAAACGTCAAGAGCAATTTGCAAAGGAGATTGTTCGATTAGGCAAGGAGTATTTTGTTCAAACGCCATCCAAAATGTTTCCGATTGAGAGTCATACCTGGTTGCCATTTGTCGGATACCTACCAAGAAAAGTTTTTCTTCCGATTCTAAAATTTAGCAATCGCTTCTGGATAAAACAGGCAGAGACTGATTTTAATTTATTAAAAAAATCCAATATGAAGAATTTCTTTCCAGAGGCGAAAATTATTAGTGAAGAAAAATACGGTTTGGAAAAGTCAATTATGGCTGTAAAATCAATTAGTGTTCTCAGTTTAAAAGGGCGTTGTTGCATAAATAGGTTGCGGAGTTGATAGATAGTAGAATTTTTCTGCTATGAAAAAGAAAGCCAAGTATCGTCTCCGCAACTGGAGAGA
>JAYVGL010000326.1:0-5473 GCA_043772175.1 Pyrinomonadaceae bacterium
ATTTTCCAGCGAAAACGGCAGTTTCTCGCTCGGATCAATCGCCGTGTGATTCATCATTCGCAGTTGAAGCGGATCAATCTTGAGTTCGTGCGCGAGTTCGTCTATCGCCGATTCCAGCGCGAAAGTTCCCGGTGCTTCGCCCGGAGCGCGCATAAAAGTCGGCGAATTGATGTTCAGTTTTGTGATTTTATAAGTGATTTCGCGCATCGGTGCGGCGTATAAAACTTTCGTCTGTTTGCCGCTCTGCTCGAAATAATCGGAAAAACCCATATACGAATTATTTTCGTGGCGAATCGCCGTCAGTTTTCCTGATTTGTCGGACGCGAGCGCGACTTTCTGAATCGTTTCCGGTCGCCGCCCGACGTTCGTGACCATCATCTGCCGCGTTAAAACCAGTTTCACCGGACGGCTGACCGCTTTTGCCGCCATCGCCGACATCAGTATATTTCCTGACATTGATCCCTTGCAGCCGAAACCGCCGCCGACGAACGGCGAAACGACCTGCACGTTTTCCGGCGATAAACCGAAAAAATAGGCGGTCGCTCCCTGCGCTCCTTTGACACCCTGCGTTGCCTCGTAAACAAGCAGTTTGTCCGCGCTTTTCCAAACGGCGACGGTGGCGTGCGGCTCCATCGGATGATGATTTTCCGTGCGCGTCGTGTAGGTTTGCTCGATTTTCACGGGCGAAGCCGCGATCACCGCCGCCGCTTTGCCTTCATTGATCTGCATCGGTTCGCCGCGCGATTGCTGCGGTTTTTCCGCTTTTGACAATTCGGTTTTCAGGTCAATCGCCGGTATTTGTTCGGCGTAGGAAACCTTCACCACTTCGGCGGCGGCTCGCGCCTGTTCGTAAGTTTCGGCGATCACCAGTCCGATATACTGCCCGTAGTAATTGACTTTTTTATCTTGCAGCGGCAAAAACATCTCGCCGAGCAAGCCGCCGGTCTTTTCTGCTTCCGGCGCGTCTATCGGCTTCAAACGAAGCGCATTCTCGTGCGTCAGAATCTGCAAAACGCCGCCGGATTTCTCCGCCGCGCTCAAATCAAACGCGGTAATCTTACCGTTTCCAATCGTCGAGCGCACCGGAAACGCATACGCCATCTGATTTTGATTAAATTCGGCGGCATATTTCGCCGCGCCCGTTACTTTCAGCCGCGCATCTCTGCGGTCAATCGGCTTGCCGATCACATTTGTTTTAATCATTTTTCTTCCCTCACCGGTTGTAAAAAAATTGCGCCGGACAAACCTTACGCCAACGCGCCGTTCAGCGCGCTTGAAAGAGCGCGAACGATGGCGCGTCTGCCTAATTCGACTTTGAATTTATTGTGTTCGAGCGGTTTCGCTCCCCTCATTTCCGCGTCCGCCGCGAGTTTGAAATTGGCTTCGGTCGCCGCTTTGCCCGTCAAAAACTTTCGCCGCCCTTCGCCGAACTCATTCAGTTCCGGCAGTCCTGGCAAATCTTCGAGCAACGCTTTTTCATCCGCCGTCAATTCGGCTTCGTTCAATTCTTCAAAAACTTCTTTCATCCAAACCTCCTTGCTGCGCTGAGTTTTCGATTTACAAACGCGATTTCCGATTTGTAAACTGTCTTTTCAGCTTTTCCCGAATAAAATAGTTGTCTGTAGGCTCAATCTAGCATAACGCCGGATGTTTTCAAAAAAAAATTATGAATGCAAATTATGAAGTCTAATCTGATCGGAGTCGTTGTATTAGCGGCGGGCGCGTCCCGCAGATTGGGCAAAGCCAAACAAACGCTCGAGTTTCGCCATCAAACTCTGCTGCGCCGCAGCGCGGAAACGGCGTTGCGAGTTTCCCGTCAAGTCGTCGTAACGCTCGGCGCGCGAAGCGAAATTGTGCGTTGGGAAATCGAAGATTTGCCGCTTTCAATCGCGGAGAATAAAGATTGGGAAAAGGGAATGGGCGGCTCGGTCAAAGTCGGTTTGGAAAGACTTTTGGAGAATAGTGCAGATTTGCGCGACGCGATCATAATGGTTTGCGACCAGCCTTTCGTCAGCGCGGACCTGCTCGAAAAAATCATCGCCGAATACCAAAAAACAAACGCGACAATCGTCGCTTGCGAATACGAAAACATTTCGGGCGTTCCCGCGCTTTTCTCTGCAAAACTTTTCCCCGAACTGCTCGCGCTCGAACCGTCGGAAGGCGCGAAAACTCTGATTAAAAAGTATTGCGCCGAAACCGTCTCCGTTCCGTTTCCCGAACGCGCGTTCGATATTGACACGCCCGCCGATTACGAGAGATTAGTCAAGAAATTCGGTTGACTTGGGATTAGTTCATCGTCGCCATCACCGCGCGAATTTCGCCGTAGCTGTAACTTTCGCCCAAAAATTCCTTGACAGGGGCAATCGCGCCGCCAGCGTTAAATTTAGTGATTGCGTTTTTGATCGGCTCTACTTTATCGGTCGAAACGAGGTCTTCAAGACTGACATCTCCGCTTTGAATAAAGCGGACGAGGTGCATTTCAATCGTGCTTTTCGCCAACTCACGCGCTTCGGCGATTTCGGCGATGGAGAGTCCCGAATTGAACATATCGAGCGTCGCGTTGTAAGTATCAATGCCGTTGGCGTTGCGTTTCGGACGGCTTTTCGGCTCGCGTTTCGACGATTTCAATTCGATGCGCGATTCGAGATTATTCCTGTCGCAGTAATCTACGACGACTTCGATAAAATCCGCGCCGTATTTCTGCAATTTCAAATCGCCGACACCGGAAATCCTTCGCATTTCGTCTTCGTTCAGCGGCAGATAAGTCGCCATTTCAACCAAAGTCGCGTCGGAGAAAACGACATACGGCGGCACGTTTTCGGTTCTGGCAAAAGTCGTTCGCACCTTTTTCAGTTCGTCGAACAAATCCTGTAAATACGGCTGTGAAAGTTTAGAGACGAGCGAGGCTTTTTTGTCTTCCTTAATCGTTACCGTGTAGAGTTCGACCGGCACGTTTCCCTTCAAAACGGCTTCGCTTTTGTCCGTCAAAACAATCGTCGGATAAGTTCCTTCGGTTTGCTCTAAAAATCCCTGCGCGATTAAATCCTTAAAATAATCGAACCAGTTATTTTTGGAAACGTCCGCGCCGATGCCGTAAGTTTTCAGATTTTTATGTTCGTCCCGAATCGTTTTCGCCTGTGAGCCGCGCAGAAAATCAATCAGATAACTCAGCCCGAATCGCTGTCCGGTGCGCGCCACCGCGCTCAACGCTTTCTGCGCGATAATCGTGCCGTCGAAGGTTTCAAAAGTTTTGTTGCAGTTGTCGCAGTTGCCGCATTTCTCTTCAATCGCATCTTCGCTAAAATAGTTCAGCAAAAATTTTCGCCGACAGGTTTTCAAATCGCCGAACGCGCCCATCGTGTTCAGCTTTTTGAGCATTATTTCAGACTGCGCTTTGTTGCCTTCGACTTCGGCGAAGCCTTTTAATTTAATGACATCGCCCCAACTGAAAAACAGCAGCGCGTCGCTCTGAAGTCCGTCGCGCCCCGCTCGTCCGGTTTCCTGATAATAACTTTCGATGTTTTTCGGCAAGTCCAGATGCACGACGAAACGGACGTTCGATTTGTCAATTCCCATCCCGAAAGCAATCGTGGCGACGATGATTTTCACTTCGTCCCTGATAAATAATTCCTGATGTTTGTCGCGCTTTTCCTTGTCGAGTCCGGCGTGATAGGCGAGCGCGTCAAAACCTTCGTCGCGCAGATCGCGGGCGAGATTTTCCGTCGAATTGCGGCTCAGACAATAAATAATTCCGCTCTCGTTTTTGCGTTTGTCGAGATATTCGAGCAACTGCGCGTGAGAATTTCGTTTCGGCTCGACCGTGTAATAGATATTCGGACGATTGAAACTGGAAACAAAGAGTTCGTAGTTCGTCAGCCGCAACCGTTCGACAATATCTTTGCGAACCAACTTATCAGCCGTCGCCGTCAGCGCGATCAAAGGCACATTCGGGAAATGCTGTTTCAGCTTTGCTAACTGCATATATTCCGGTCGAAAATCGTGTCCCCAACTCGAAATACAATGCGCTTCGTCAATCGCAAACAGCGAAATTTTAACAGATTTGAGAAACTCGATAAACTGGTCGCCCGACTGCAAAAGTCGTTCGGGCGCGACGTATAAAAGTTTCAATTTACCGCTGCGAACATCCTGAAAAACCTCCGTCTGCACGCGCGAAGTCTGCGTCGAATTCAAAAACGCGGCTTCGACACCGTTATTTCGGAGCGCGTCAACCTGATCTTTCATCAGCGCAATGAGCGGCGAAATAACCACCGTCAAACCTTCGCCCATCAGCGCGGGAATTTGATAACAAAGCGACTTCCCGCCGCCCGTCGGCATCAGAACGACGCAATCCTTTTTATCCAAAACGCACTCAATCGCCGCCTGCTGATTCATCCGAAACGAATTGAAGCCGAATTGATGTTTGAGAATTTCTTTGGCTTTGGTGATGCTCATTGTAAAATTTCAACTTTCGTTTCCAGTCTTTTAGCTGTCAACATCTCAAAAATTTCCGATAACTTGGTTGCGACCGTTTCGTTTAGCTTCGTAGAGAGAACCGTCCGCCCGATCCAGGGCTGTTTTTATTTCAGTTTCGTTGTTCTTCATTTCGGAGACACCGAAACTTGCCGTTATTTTGATCGTTTCAGCACCGAATTCGGTTTCCGTTTTTTCAATTTCCTGACGCAGATGTTCGGCAACCGTTATTCCATCTATCATATTCGTGTGCGGCAGTAGCACGGCAAACTCTTCGCCGCCCAGCCGACCGAAAGTGTCTGAATTACGCAAAACCTTTTTACCGATTCCAGCGATTTTTACCAGAACTTGATCGCCTGCCGCGTGACCGTAAGTATCATTGACCTTTTTAAAGTGGTCAATATCAAATATGATAACGCTCAGAGCATTGCGAAAACGTATCGCGCGTCCGACTTCGTTTTTGCTGATTTCAAAAAACCGGCGGCTGTTGCCGATGCCGGTCAGAAAATCCGTTGCCGCGATTCTTTCAAATTCGATTTGCGTCGCCTGCAATTCCTGCTGCGTTCGTTCGGTGTTTAAGATAATGTAGCAGAACGACCAGGCAATCGTGAAAAGTATCGTCGCCACAAAAGCTAAAGACTGAATCCAGTCGGGCGCGAATAAGTCGCCCATATCCGAATAAAGATATGTAAAAACGGCGCGCGCAATGGAAACAACGGCGAAAAGAGCAAAAATTAGACCAACCTGCCGGTATGCCGAAAGTATCTCCTTTGCGACATTGCGAAGCAACTCGTAAGCGCAAAGCAAACAAACCGCCGCATTTATGACGGAAACAACGATAATGCGGAGAATCACCCGATTGTCCGAATAAGTGAAATAACCGAGGAGCGGAGCTTGCAGCAGAAGAATTCCGAAACTGAAAAATTTACGATTTGCCAAACCGCGAAATCGCCGGATTCCTTCAAACGAGAGCAGAAAACTTCCTAAAATCAAAGTATTCGCC
>JAYVGL010000327.1:0-16762 GCA_043772175.1 Pyrinomonadaceae bacterium
CCGGGAACGAGATTGACGAAGTTGAAAATGTTGCGATCCGCCGTCGGTAAATCTTCGATCAATTTGGCTTCGATGGTCGTTTCCAGATTCGAGGTTTCGTTTTGCAGAATCGGCGTTTCGCTGCTGTCAACGGTAACATTAACCGTTCCGTTGGCGACTCCGAGCGTGATGTCTATACTCGCCGTCTGCGCGATTTCGAGCCGGACGTTTTCGCGCACGGTTTTGGCGAAGCCGATTTTTTCAATCGTGACGTTATAAGTTCCCGGCGGCAGAAACGTGATCGTATAATTTCCTCCGTCGCCGGTAATCGCGGTTTTCGTTTGCCCGGTTTCAATAGACAGAGCCGTAACGGTCGCGCCGGGGACGACTGCGCCGTTCGGATCGGAAATCGTTCCGGTCACGGTCGCCGTAATTTGCTGGGCGAAAGCCGCGCCGCTAAAAAACGCGCAGACGGCGAGCGTCGCCGACAAAAGATAAGTAATTTTTTTCAAACAGTTCATATTCTCTCCTCAAACCAAACGGGTCTCCACAATTTTTACTTTTTAATTTTTACTCCGGTAATCGAGTCCGATTTCTGCCGGCGGCGGAATCGTGCCGTTTTCGTTGTAAAATGTCAGCGCGGTGCGGACTTGCGCCGATTTGCCGAGCCACATCTGAATCGCCTGATCGTAACGCGCCAGAACGCTTTCGAGATGCGACGGGCGATTTTCCGCCAGATAAAGCGTGCGGTATTTTCTTTTCAACTCGGCGGTTTCCTCCGCCATTTCGCGCAGATAATTGTAAATCGCGCCGGAGAACCAGCTTAATTTGCGGACGCGCTGTTTGTCGGACATATTCAAATAAGCGTTCCAGTAAGCCGCGCTGAATTGTTCGATCAGAATCAGGCGGCGACCTTGATGATCGAGCCTTTGGGCGGCGAAACGCATCGCCGGAATCATTTCTTTGTTTCGCCCGACACGCGGCGCGTTGACGATCAAACTTTCTTCGGCGGCTTCGACGCTCAAACGCAGATTGCGGGCGTTGACGGATTTTTCGCGGGCGAGTTTCTGAAACGAAGCGGTGAACGGATTCTGCCAGAAAAGCGCGTTCTGCGTGATAGTTTCGATGCCGAGCGTTTTGCTCGCCGCGCCGAGTGCGCGGATTGATTTTGTCAAATCGCCGCCTTCCGCCCGAAAAAAAACCCAATCGAATTTCTCATCGAATTTTTCGACATCGAGCGGCGCGTTTTCCCAACCGGCAGCTGCGCCCAAACCGACTCCATACCAGGTCATTTCAAAAAGCGTCTCGCCGTCGTCGTCCCAATTGGTATTCATCACGCCGATTGCTCCGGCTTTCTGCCCGTCGCGCACGAAATTTCCGATATTGACGGCGGCAAAATCGTTGTTCGGGAAGATATGATTGAAATTCCAGACCGAAGGACAGACGAATTGACGCAAACCGGCTTTTTGAAACGGCTCGATGCGCGGCGTGTAAGTTTCGCGCGCCCCGTAAGCCCAGTTCATCACGATCATCTCTTTCGGAATCTCGCCGATCAACTCCGGGTGATTGAGAGCGATGTCGCCCCACATCATCAATTGCCGGTCGTAAGGTTTCAAAACATCCCGGACGCGCTTGATGTGATCGAAATAAATCGCGCCGACACCTTTCGCCTGCGCTTCTTCGCGGCTTCTGCCCTCGCCGAGTTCAAAAGTTTCGTCCGCGCCGATGTGGAAAAATCTCGACGGGAAAATGCCGTTAATCTCCTGATACAAATCGGCGACGAACTTATACGAATCCGCTTCCTGCGGCGTTAAAACATCGCCGTATGGAATCTCCGCCAGACGGTTGTATTTTTCGTATTTCAGAACTTTGTGCAGATGCCCGAAAGTCTGCTGCTGCGGCACGATTTCGACGTGGTAGTCGCGGGCGTAGGCGACGATTTCCTTTAATTCGTCAACCGAAAAACTGCCGTCTTCGGGCGCAAACAGCGGATGCGACGCGGACGCGAAAGTGTGTTCCATATAGAGCGAGTGCATATTCATTTTGAACATCGCAAACGTCCTGATTTGCCGCTTGACGTATTCGAGCGTCGGCACGACTCCGCGCGAAACGTCGTCGGAAAAAGCCCGGTAACGCATCGTCGGATAATCAACGATTCGCACGCCCGGCACAAAAGCGTCCGCTTTTTCGCCGCGCACCAGTTGTTTCAAAGTCTGCAAACCGTAGAAAGTTCCCGCCTCGCTCGCGCCGCCGACGATTATTTTGTTCGCCGTTACAACTAAAACGTAGCCTTCCGCGTTCAGATCAGCCGGAATTTCGAGCGCGGCTTTCGCCAATTCCCTTCTGATACGAGCGTTTTCGAGCGTCCCGATTAAAATATTGCCGCCGCCGATTTTCATCCCGACGTTCGCCGTTTGTTTGACATCGTTGATAAAATCCTGGGCGGCGAAACGGTCGGCTTCGGATTTCGCGTTCGCCGGAGAGATTTGCGTTCCCGCTTTCAAACGAAATTTTTCGCTCGTCGCTTCGACTCGTTTCGGCTCCGGTATAATCTGCACTGTATCCGCTTTTCGGCTGCCGTAAACAGACGGGCAGCCGACGCAAATCAGCAGAAGCGCGAAAAAACAAAACTTATTTGACACGAACGAAAACC
The DNA here is from genome assembly GCA_043772175.1 of Pyrinomonadaceae bacterium. Lineage (GTDB taxonomy): Bacteria > Acidobacteriota > Blastocatellia > Pyrinomonadales > Pyrinomonadaceae. The sequence continues at coordinate 2,633 of JAYVGL010000327.1, forward strand.
TCATCGAGATTACCCGAACAACGCAGCGAATTTTTTTGGAATGAATCAGGTGGACTAGACCACTTATAGAAAAGATTAGACTAGAAAACGGTTTGCCCTGTCAAACGAAAAATTAAAAAAGAGTTAACATATAATTTTTCATCGTTCGTCAAATTTCGCGTTCCGGCGCAAAAGTCGTTTATCAGTCGTTGTTTAGACTTTCAAAAAGCGCGGCGGCAAACATAAAATGGAGTTCCGTCCGACTCGACTCGAACGTGGTTTGTTGAAATAAATTATGTTTGATGTTATTTCTGGAGTGGTCTAGTCCACGTTAATTTTTAGCTGAGAAATCTATGAATTTGACTCTCGACCGCATCAGCAGCGTCCCGCTCTACGCCCAGATTCACGGCGAAATCCGCCGCCAAATCGAAACCGACCAGTTGCCCGCAGGCGCGGCGGTTCCGTCCGAACGCGAACTGGCGGAGATTTGCAAAGTCAGCCGGATGACCGCTCGGCAGGCATTAAACGCGCTGAAAAACGAAGGTTTCGTTTATCAGGAGCGCGGCATCGGGACGTTCGTTTCAAAACGTAAACTGGACGTTCACACCAGAAATCTGGTCGGTTTTACCGAAGAGATGCGCGGGCGCGGATTTGCCCCCAGCACGAAAATCCTGCTGGCGCGGCGCGAAAACGCGGCGCAGGAGACCGCACAGGAACTCGGCATCGAGCCGGAAGACGAAGTTTTTCATTTCCAGCGTTTGCGGCTCGCCGACGATGTGCCGCTCGCTTTTGAAGACGCTTTCCTGCCGGTCAAACACTTCCCCGATTTGGACACGAAAAATCTCGGAAACGAATCGCTCTACAAAATTTTAGAGACCGACTACGGCGTGATAATGCGCCGCGCCGAAGAGATTTTGGAGGCGACCTGTGCAAGTCAGGAAATCGCCGCCGCGCTGAGTATTAAACCGAAGTCCGCGCTTTTGATAGTTCACCGCGTCGTGTTTTCCGAGTCGAACCTGGCGGTCGAGTCGGTTCGCACATTCTATCGCGCCGACCGTTACCGGGCGACCTTCGTTCTGACCAAAAACGCCGGATGAGGAAATTCAAAATTCAGAATTCAAAATTCAAAGTTCAGAAACTGTGGCGGGCGGCTTTATTTGTCCTGCTTACCGCTTACTGCTCACTGCTCACCGTCCCGGCGCAGAACGCTTTGCCGCCGATTGAAGACGGCGGTTTTGTGCGTAATTGGTTAATGTCAAACGAATTTCCGGCGGAAATTGACGCGGGAATGTGGGAAAACTTCAATCGCTTTAACATCGAAACTTTGCCGCAGAAAGATTGGCTCGCGCCGTTCGGCGGCGTTCAAAAAATCCGACCGCAAATCGGAACTTTTCAGGCGGCGGTTGTAAATCAACCTGCTGAAAGTTCCAAAATCCAGATTCCGAATTCCAAACCGGACGCTCCGCTGCCGGAAGTCGGGGCGGCGACGAGCGCGAAAGTTTTCGCGGACGCGACCGAAATAACGTGGCGCGAATTTAAGGCGACAGATTCGCGTCTGGATTTTTACAATTTATTCGGCAGCAAAAGAATCGGCACGGTTTACGCGGCGAGTTTCATCAATTCACCAAACGACGAAATTCACTTTGTCGAAACCGACGGATTTACCGGCGCGATTTGGCTGAACGGCGAACGGATTTACGACGGCTATTCGCTGAACGTCAAAAAAGTCGCGCCTGCGAAATTCAGGAAAGGCGAGAATCTTTTAATCGTTCGCGCCAGTGGAATCTCCGGCGATTACTGGCGCAAAGATGGCGCGTGGACGGCTTCGATCAGATTTTGGAATCGGGAAGCCGACGCGATCAAGTCCGCCGAATATCAATCGAGCGGCGCGGCGGGAACGATTTTTTATCTCGAAGGTTTTCACGTTGATCCGGTTTATCTGCAAGACCAGCGCGGCTACTCGAAAATTACGCTTTCCAACACGAATCAATACGTCAATTCCCTTCGCGCCGACCCGAAATACGGCGTTTATTTGTCGGAGATTGATTATTTGAAACCGTATCTCGACACGCACCCGGAAAACCGCGATTTTCTGCGCGAAACCGTCAAACAAGGGCGCGTCGGAACCGGCGGCGCGTATAACCAATTTAATGAAACGACCATCGGCGGCGAAAGCATCATCCGCAACATTTTGTATGGACAGGCGATGCACGAAGCGATGCTCGGACGACGGGCAAAAAGTTTGTCGCTCTGGGACGTTTTCGGACACGCACCGCAAATTTCGCAAATCGCGGCGAAATCGGGTTTTACGGGCATCACCTGGTCAAAAAAAATCGGCGGTTTCGAGCCGTTCTTTTACGATTACGCCCTTGACGGTTCGCGTCTTTTGCATCGCCGCGTTGATTACGCTTATTCATTTTCCGGTTTCGGCAGCGGCAAAAATTATACGCTCGACAATTTCCGCAAATTAACGGAACGCAAATTTATTGAGACGCAGACTTTCAATTCAGCCGTTGATCTGCGAATCAACGCCGCCGACTTCACCCCGCCGTGGACGAATCTCGCCGGAAATGTCGGCAGACTGGAAGCGAATAAGCCGCCGATCAAAGTTACGGGACAGGCACAGGATTTATATTTCGACGCGCTCGACCAAGAAATAAAAAGCGGCAAAGTCAAACCGCCGATCACTTCACGCGACAAACTGTTTTTCCACGTCGGCGTGATGGCGGCGCGTTCGGATTTGAAAATCGGGCAGAGGCTTTCGGAAAACATGACTCTGACGGCGGAAAAATTCGGCGCGATTGCTTATCTGCGCGGCGCGAAATATCCCGATTTAGCACTTGATAAAGCGTGGCGGCAAATCTTTTTCGGCTCACACCACGACGCGATCACCGGAACGCCGTCGGATTCCGCGTTTTTGGATTTGGTTCACGGCTACCGCGAGGCGTTTGAGTTATCGAAAGATGCTTTGAATGATTCTTTAAGGTTTATCGCCAATCAAATCAACACCAATCCAAAAACCGAAGTCCGAGGTTTTAAAGTGAATCCGGTTGTCGTTTTTAATCCGCTGAACTGGAATCGAAACGATGTTGTTACAACAAAGATTGATTTTGGCGAACCGAATTTCAGTTACGATTTGATTGACGAAAAAGGCGCGGTCGTCAAATTTCGATTAGGTGAAGCCGAAAACCCTGCGAGTCAGAATCCTTCAAACGAAACTGTCAGAGAAATAAAATTTATCGCCGAAAATGTTCCGTCGCTCGGTTACAAAACTTACTACTTTAAGCCGAACAAATTCGCACTGCTGGAGTTCGGCGGTTTAACTTCAAATTCCAATCGCTATATTATCGAAAATGAGTTTTATAGAATTACCGCTGATTCGAGCAAGGGCGGCGCGGTTTCGAGCATTTATGACAAACAGGCGAAACGCGAAGTAATCAATCCGGCAGAAGGACATTTCGCCAATGAAATCGCCGCACTCAAAGAAGAATTAACCAAGAAAAACGTCATTTATCCGGCGTGGGAGTTCTGGACGACGGGTGAGAAAAGGTTTTCAACCGAAAAAACCGCGAAAGTCGTTTCGCATCCGTTAGCTAACGACGGAAAAGCAATTGTAATCGAAGGTGAAATGCCGAATATGCAGAAATTTGTCCAGACAATTGAATTGCACAAAGGCATCAAACGCATTGATTTCAAAACCGAACTCGTTGATTACAAAGGCAAAGACGAGCTTTTCGTCGTCAATTTTCCGCTCAATTTAACGGGCGGCGCGTTGGTTACCGAAGATCGTTTCGGAACCGTCGTTCGCAATAACAGCAAAGGTTCTCTCGATTTCAAAACGAACACCGACAAATTAGTTTCCGGTGCGCCGATTTACGCCGTTAATAACTGGGCGGAATACGGTTCGACGTTTAATTTGAATTTCGTCGGCGCGGACGGCAAATCAATCGCTTCGATACCGTTCAAACCGACCGCGCTCGTTCGTCCGCACGGCGAAAACTACGAAACGGCGACCGAAACAATCGTGGCGAATCTTATCAAACGCGGCGTTTCGGTTACGCCGTTTTACGACGACAACGACGCGGCGCGGCGCAGAAATTTAACGGTCGAAGATTCGACGATGCCGCGCAAATTAAACGACGACATCGCGTATCACGGTTTCCGAATCGCGCTTGGGCAAGAAAAAGAAAATTTATATTCGGCGCAGTTGCTCAAACAAATTTCGGCAGAAACCAAAGCGAAATTCGACGCGCGATTACAGCGCGACGGTTTCGCATATCTTTTTATGTATGACAAAGACGTTCCGAAAGATTTCGCGCCGATGCCGACGCTTTTGATTGCGGGAAATCTGGAGAAAGCGATTGAACGACTCACCGTTCCGATTCGTCAAGGCTCAACCGGCGGACAGCCGAGCGAACCGGAGAATACGCGGCTCGAAAAGGAATACGGTTACGGAGAACTCGATACTTTCGAGGTAAATCTGCCGTTTGAAAGTTTCGCCATCGAGACGAATCCGGTAAAAAATTTGCCGCAAATTGCCGATTACGGCGTGGCTTTGATAAACAACGGAACGCCCGCCGTTTCTCTGGAAAACCCGAATACGCTGACTTTGTTTCTGACGCACACGGCGATTTTTCCCGGCGTTAATCTGCCGTTCGAGTTTGTGCCGGAACACAAAACGCACGTTTTCAAATACGCGCTTTATCCGCACACCGGAGATTGGCGCGAAGCCGATACGGTGAAAGTCGGCGAAGATTTCAACAATCCGCTGATCGCCGTGCAAGCCGATGTTCACGGCGGCGATTTGCCTAACGAATTTTCATTTCTGAAATTTAGTTCAGAAAACCGCGACAATGTTGTTCTTTCCGCTTTCAAGTTAGGTGAAAATCCACAGGCTGATTTTAAAACGAAGACGCTTGAAAATCGTCGGAAGATAATTTTGCGATTCAACGAAACGCAAGGGCGGAAATCTCCGCTTTTATTTACGTTTTCTCCGCGTCCGCCACTAAAAAACGATAACAATTTTTATGATGTTTTCTGGCGGCTGCGTCGAACAAATTTGCTTGAAAATGAAACGTCCGAAGCAGAAATCGGGCGCAGCACAAACTTATCGCAAGCGAATTTTCGCACGGCGATTGAAGGTTACGGCATTGAAACATTCAGCTTAAACATTGACGGACAAGTCGAGAAAAAAGATACAGACAACAGAGAGAATTTAGGCGCGACAAAAGAAATCGTTCAGCCGATTTTCTCGCGTTACTGGCTGCACAATTCCGGCGCGGCTCCGATTGGCAATGACGCGGTGAAAGTGTCTTTGCGCGCCGTCGAGCAGATGAATGAACTTTCGAGTTTCGCATACGACGACAAATATAATCAGGGCGGCACGACGACCGTCGCCGTGCGCGTTCAGGTCGTCAACAATTATCAAGACCGCAATTATAAAGGCGAAGTCGCGCTCGAAGTCCCGGAAGATTGGCGCATTGTGCCGGATAAATTGGCGTTTGACATCGCCCCGAACGGATCGTTTGTCAAAGATGTCGTCGTCGTCGCGTTTCCGGTGAAAAAAGGTTTAGAGTTTGAACGCGCTTCGGGTTTGGTCAAAGCGCGGATCGAACACGAAGGACAAACCCTTCAGGACGTTTTGAATTTGGGAAAACCGTTCGATCTCGAATGGAAAGTCGAAAAAACGGCGGACGGCGTGAGCGTTAAAATAAAAAACCCGCATCGTCAGATTATCGAAGGTGCAGTCGCGCTGATTACGCCGCCGGAAGTTTGGGCTTTGAACGAGCCGACTTTTCCGCGTGAAATCGGTTTCGCCGTTTCGCCCGATTCGGAAATCACGCTTAAATTTGAAACGGGAATTTTCTCGCCGGGAACGTGGGCAATGGCGCGAATCGCCTATAACGGCAGCGTCGAGTATCGGCGAGCGGACGGGAAATAATTTAGCCGCAGAGAATACCGAGGAAATGAAAAAATGAAACCACAGATTGACACGGATGAATACAGATTTATGAAAGAAAATTCGACACGGATGGATAACACAAAAAAGCTATTTAAACCGTTTGTTTTATCTCAAGCCATCTTCTTCATTTCTCCGAAAATATCTGCGTTTGTCGGTGTCAGTCTGTGGCTGATTTTCTTCGGCTTCCCTTTCATTGCACAAGCGCAGGTCAAGGCGGTTTGGGTGCGCCCGTTTATGGATGCCGGTTCGGAAACGCGCAAAGATTCGGCGAAAGGACGCGAATTTATCCGAATTGAATTGCGAAAAATCAAACGCGCCGGTTTGAACACGATTTATCTCGAATCGTTCTGGGACGGCTACACAATTTACCCTTCAAAGTTTGCGCCGCAGAGACCTTTGAAAACCAATTACGGCGTGGCGGATGAACGCGGCAGAGGCTGGGACGTTTTACAGGTTTACGTCGAAGAGGCGGCGAAGCTGGATTTGAAAGTTCACGCCTGGCTGCACGTTTTTCATCAATGGAATACGAATCTCGGCGGCGTGGAAAAGTCGCCGATTTTCTCGAAACACGCGGATTGGGCGATGCTCGACGTGAAAGGTTCGCCGCTCGTTATCTCTGAAGCCGAAGGCGCGAACCGCGATATTTACAAAGTTTTTATGTCGCCTTCCAATGCGGAAGTCAGAAAATATCTGCGCGACGTGGTCGGCGAAATTTCAACAAATTATCCGCGACTCGGCGGGATTCAGTGGGATTATATCCGTTATCCGCTGCAGTATCCAGAATCGCCGTTTGATTATAACCCTTTAACGCTCGCTGCATTTAAGAAAGAAACAAAACTCGATGCCAAAAAACTCGATGCGAAACAAACGCCGAAAGAGTGGAAAATCTGGCAGGACTGGAAAACGCGGCAGGTAACGGAAACGGTTAGAGAATTAGCCGCGATCGTCCGCCGGAATCAGCCGCAGTGGGAAATTTCGGCGGCGGTTTTCCCGGACATCGAACAGAATCTGCGCGTCAAACAGCAGGACTGGAAAAGTTGGGCGGAAAAAGGTTATGTTGATGCGCTCTTGCCGATGCTTTACAGCACCGATTACGCCAAAGTCGAGAATTGGGCGAAGGATTTTCGCCGCGATGTCGCGCCTCGAACCAAAATTTATCCGGCGATTTTTATCGGGCATTTTTACAACCTGAAAGAAAAAAAATATGACTTGCGTTATCTGCAGGTGCAGAAGAAATACAATTTCGACGGCTTTGGGTTGTTTGCGGCGCAGAGCTTGACCGACGATTTAATTGAGAAACTAGCCGCGAAAAATTAACAGGATAAACAGGACAAAGACAGAAACCCTATTTATTCCGCCTATCCTGTTTGAATAAATTTTTATGAAGAAATTATCAGCAATTCTTTTAGTTCTACTGTTTTCGTACGGTTTGGTGATGGCGCAGAATGCGCCGAAAATGAGTTCGCGCATTCTGCTGATTCCACTCGACGACCGCCCGCCGTGTTTACAGTTTCCGGTGCGAATGGGAGCCGTCGGCGACGCGGAAATCGTTACGCCGCCGCGTGAACTTTTAGGCAGATTTACCGAATTCGGCAAACCCGACGACATTATCGCGTGGGTTAAAAAGCAAAACCTGCGATCTTTCGACGCGGCGATCGTCTCGGTTGATATGCTCGCTTACGGCGGTCTGGTCGCAATGCGCGTTCACGAGACGGATGACGCGACTGCGGCGCGGCGCATCGAGTTCGTGCGCGAGATGCGGAAGCTCGCCCCGAAACTGAAAATTTACGGTTCCAGCGTGATTATGCGGCTCGCCCCGACCGGCAGCGTCGTCAACGAAGCGTATCGGGAGAAGCTGGCGAAATGGGCGGAAATTTCGGTTGACGCGACGCAGAAAGAGGCGACTGAAAAACTCGAAAAATCAATTCCCGCCGAAGCCCTCGCCGATTACCGCGCCGCCCGCGTCCGCGATTTGAAAATTAACCGCGCCTCAATCGAATTGGTCAGAGACAAAGTTTTCGATTACCTGATCTTATCGCAGGACGACGCGAAACCGAAAGGCGTTCACGTCGCCGACCGCGAAAATCTGATCGCACAAATCGAGCGTTTGAGGTTGTCGGAAAGAGTCGCCGTCCAACCCGGCGCAGACGAAGTTTCGATGCTGCTTCTAGCGCGTGTCCTGACCGACAAATACGATTATCGCCCGAAAATAAAGGTAGTCTATTCGTCGGAGAAAATCGCCGATCAATTTATGCCTTACGAAGACCGTGCGCTGCGGCAAACCGTCAGCTTTCACATCAAAGCGGTCGGCGCAAACGAAGTCGGAAGCGAAGCCGAAGCCGACATTTTGTTTTATGTTTTTGCATCAAGATTTGAAACAGGAACGGCAGACAAATTCGCTCAGGAAATCTATGACCGCTTCTATAAAATTCCGGCTGATTGTAGAAAAGCTGTGAAAGGCCTCTGTATGCCTCGAAAACCGTTTATAGTGGCGGACGTTGACCCGAAAGGAGATATTCAGGGGGCTGATATTAGATTTACGGAACAGTTAAAAAGCAAAGCACTTTTCACGGTGATTTCGGGGTATGCTTCCTGGAACACGGCGGGAAATACAATCGGAACCGCACTTCCGCACGGCGTTTTATCCAATTTATCGGCACATTCGCTTCGCTCAAACCCGAAAAATGCTCCGAAGGTGCAGGGCAGACAAGTCTATCAACTCTCCGCTCGCGTCGAGAAGGCTCAGACGTGGTTCCTGCTGAATCGTCTGCTCGATGATTACGTCTATCACTCGCTGATTCGTCCAGAGGCGATGAAGTTCGCCAGAGAAAAGGGATGGAACGTCTTTCGTTTTGACGATAAGCAGACCAAAGCGGTGGAAGAATTTTCTTCACCTAAAATAAAAGATACGGTTTGGCAAAACCTTAACACCATAAATACCGTGAGTTCGTCCACGCTGGTTTGCGATAAGCTAAAAATATTTGACTTCACGCTGCCGTGGGGCAGAACTTTTGAGGCGGAAATTGACTTTCAGTTAGGATGCCGCTAAAAACTTACTGAACTTGAATTATCAGCTTTACTCCGGCGTGCCGGTCTTGCCTTCCGAACTGGGAAGCCGACTTCGGTTGTTTAGGTGAGTTTGCTAATTCATCAAACCGTTTGTGCCTGATGAACTAATCCTGCCAATATGTTCAGGTAACTCTAGTTTTGACTCCTACCTGTATTTAATAATGATTACCATTTAGCTCCGAAGGATTAGGATAGGCAGTCCAAATACCCTTTCTACAAAAGAAAACCGCCTCCGCCGAAATCCGCCGAATGCAGGCTAAAGGAAATGCCCAAATTGAAAGGCGAACAAAGTGAAAGTTCGTGGGTTTATAAGAGACTATCCGACTAAACCTTGAAAACTATATCGTGGCTCGGAATCTTTAACGCAAATCCCGGCGCGCTGGGCATCGAGCGGGGATAAACTGGGGATAATAAAGGGTTAAATAAGGGTTAAGAGGGTTAAGGGCAAAAAACTTCTCGTAAGTTGTTGACCAAACTGAGTTTGGGGATCTGTTCGTAGGAGTCAGAACTAAATAATGATCGCCGAAAAGCTGATTATTTACCCTTTTCACGAACGAATTTTGACGAAAAAACCTCTTCTAGGAGTCAGAACTATATATGGTAGGAGTCAGAACTAAGTAATTTTTTGTCAAATAGGAGTCAGAACTATATAGTCTAGGAGTCAGAACTAAGTAATTTTCGCGCATCTGCCTGTGGAAAACTCTGCTGAAAAGGCTGGTAGGAGTCAAAGCTATATATAAGTAGGAGTCAGAACTAAGTATAGGTAGGAGTCAGAACTAAGTATAGGCAGGAGTCAGAACTAAAGTTTTACCTCCTGCTGACCTAACTGATAAACTCATCCGGTATTTGATCGTCTTCGATTACCATTTTGACTTGCGACTCAATGAGCGATTTCCGATAATTGCCTTTTTTTACCTCGGCAATAAATTCCGGGTGCGGCATAATCGAGATTTTATAATCTACGACCTTCACGCGTGGACGGTCTTGTCTGACTTCCTGAGTGCTGAAAGTCAAAATGGTGTTCGATTTTTTCAGCTCTTCCACGCTTTTTTCAAAATCGCGCAGGTTTTTGCTCATTTGCTGATATTTGGTCAGTCCGAAGTATTCGATTAAAGTCGAAAGCAGTGCCTCGTATTTATCGCTGAAACTGGCTTGAGTGTAAAAATGTGAAAGCCGCTTGTGGAGTTTGCGGGCAATGGCGGTGCGGTAGCCCATCATTTTTCTGTAATTGATAAGCCGAAATTTTCTTTCCTTAATAGAATTGGTGACGAGCGGCGAAAAACGCACGAAAGTCTGAATTTCGTCGCCTTCGCCCCGAATGCCGAGCGTTTCAATCGGGCTGAAAATCAGTCGAACCTTATCGGCTTCGCATTCGAGTTCGATATTCGTTTTCGTTAGAATTTCAAGCGACTCTTTGATTTGCGTGTAAGAATAAGTATGACCGTTGTCCTTGAGTTCCTTTTGCAGTTGGTAAAGCGTAAAACGGACGCTCGCCAAATCGTCAAGAAATACGCCGCTGCCCTCGACCATTAATTTCCGCAGACAATCTTCGATGACCTCCTCGCGTTGTGACGGGTAATACTCTCTCACGGTTCCATCTTTGTCTTCGATTCGCGCCGGATCGAGTTTCATTCGGTAACGCTTGCCGCGACAGTCGAACTCGCGTTCCAAACGAGGCAGATAGGTATCGGCGACGCGACTTGCCTTTCCCAGATATTCTTTCGGCAGGAAGTCGTAGATTTCGACGGTATTTGAATATCTTTGATTTTCCGGTTCGAGAACCTGGAAAAGGCTTAGTTGAATCGGATGATCTTGCTCGTATCTTTCAAACGCCTTCGGCTTTTCGCGCCGTCTGGTCGGTTTCGCCTCCGTTCTGTCTTTGGCTGATTTGGCATTCCTGCCGGTTTGTTTGATATTCGCCATATAGAAAATTCATCGCTCCAATTATGCCGGAACTTTTAAGTGCGACCCTCACCGTTTCCGGCTTTGTTGTTTTCGCTGACATTTCAGTAAACGAAAAATTCAAAGTTTCTCGTTTACCGACAACGCCGCGATATTTTTATCGCCTGTTTTTATCCCCTAAAATCATTACAGATTATCCGCGACTTTCCTTAAAACACAAAGCCGCCGTCAATTGATTCCGGCAAACACCAGTTATTCAGACAGCTCAGATAAACCGTCAGCCGCCGACTGCAATCCGCAGCAGTCGCGGAAGTCGAACTGTCATTAAAAATAATTAGAAGATGTTCAGGTGTTGTCTAGAAGATGTAGCGAATATAATGTAATGCAGTAGTTACAATAAGCACTTATAGTGCTGAATACGTTTATTGTATAACTGTACTATATTGCTTAAGTAGAACTTGAAATAAACAGACGATTGGTTTATAAGTAATAAACGGGACAAATTGTATGAGTAATAATTCAACCAAGGCGATAATGATCGGAGTTTTCAAAGGTGGTGTCGGAAAGACGACGACGGCGATCAACCTCGGACACGCTTTAGCTTTGCAGAAAAAAAATGTTTTGATTATTGACCTCGACCCGCAGGGAAACGCCACGCGCGGTTTGGGTTACGAGGTATCTGATCTGACACCGACCGTTTATACGGTGATGAAGGGCATCAGCCGCGCCGAAGAAAGTATCGGTCGGATTAAGGAAAATCTTTATCTGCTGCCGTCGAACCGCACCACCGCACTGCTCGAAACCGAACTCGCCAGTGAAGTCGGGCGCGAGAAAGCCTTGTCGCGGGCGATGAAGAGTGTGGATGGATTTGAATATGTTTTGCTCGACTGCGGTCCGGGTTCGACGATTGTTAACGTCAACGGTTTGGTTTACTCGACCGATGTTTTAATGCCGATAGAGATCGGAGTGGACTCGGTCGAGGGCGTTGATGATTTTATCAAGGCAAAAGAAGCGATTTGTCAGAAATTGGAAATTGAGACGCGGCTGATGGGCGCGGTGATGACCAAAGTTGACCGGCGTTTGACGCTGACCGAAACGATTCTTTCACATTGCAGAACGTCTTTCGAGGGCAAATTTTTCGCTCAAATCAGAACCGATACAAACCTCGGACACGCTCGCGGCTATCGCCAGACTATTTTTGAATACGACAGCCGCAGTCGGGCGGCGGAAGATTACGCACGGATGGCAAGCGATGTCATTAAATGGTTTAAGAAGAGGAGCAAAGCAAATGCCGAATGAAAAGAGAAACAGCAGGAAAGGAGTGTTTTCACTCGCGCCGATCACGTTAAGTGAACCCGTTAAAGCAACTGATGGGTTTACAAATCTCGTCGAAACTCCGGCGGAAAGTAAAAAAACAGAGGTTTCGCCGCAAGCGACGAAAAAGTCTCTCGCCGCCGAAGAAAAGCCATTGACGGAAAAAGAAACTCCGGCAAATCAAATTGTCCGAACCGATTCTGACGGCGCGGCTGAGTCGGAAAATCAAAAACATTCGAAAGCAGATGAAAATCAAGCCGACGGTGATGAGAACCAAGCCGATGGCGGCGAGCAGTCCGAAGAATTCTTCAGCTTGACCGAAACCGAACTCCTGCGGATTCTCGATGCGGACAGCATCAGCGAAATTTACGAATTGACGGATGTGCTGCGGGCGAGTTCGCTTAAACTCTACGCCGCTCTGGTGCAGCTCGCCGACCCGCTCGGACGGGCGCGGGTTAAAAACCACGAACTGATGTCGAAAGCCGGGATAAAAGGCATCGCCACGCTTTATAAACAGGAACGCTGGCTGATGGATTTAAAGCTGCTCGAAAAAAAAGCGAAGCCCGGACCGCACGACGGCAGCAGTTACGTCGTTTATAAACTGAAGAGCCTGCCTTTGCCGTTGGAGATTCACGAAAAATTCGACGAGTATTTATCGCGGATAAAATAACACGCCCGATTCCGTTGAATTCCGAAATTGCAAAGCCGCGCCGGATGAAGTGGCAACGGAAGTCCGGGAAGTGAGCGAAATGACGCGAAGTGGCGAGTGTCAGGTGATTGACGTGCGCGAGTTCTCGGAATTCGGCGCGGAACGAATTAAGGATGTGCGCCTGATGCCGCTCTCGAATTTCGAGAAACACACAAGCGATATTGACCGCTCTAAACCGGTTTATTTGGTGTGCCGTTCGGGAAATCAAGCGAAACAAGCGGCTGAAAAATTGGTCAATAAAGGTTTTACGGATGTCTCCGTCATTGAAGGCGGAATGAAAGCTTGGGGACAAGCGAATCTGCCGGTTATCAAAGGCGAGTCGAAAGTCTGGTCGCTGGAGAGGCAGGTTCGTTTTGCGGCGGGAATCCTTGTCGTTCTCGGAGTTTTATTTTCAGTAATCGTTCACCCGTATTTCGTCGCTCTCTCGGCATTTGTCGGCGCGGGACTGATTTTCGCCGCCGTCACCGATACGTGTGGGATGGCGATAGTGCTGGCGCGAATGCCCTGGAATCAATCGAAAGGAGTAACCTGCGATGTTGCGCCCGCGCAAAAAGCGTAAGGGAGAACCGTGAATTTATTTTTGATTTTAAGTTTATTTCAGAGTGCGCTGATCGGTTTGTCGCTGGGACTGATTAGCGGCGGCGGTTCGATTATCACCATGCCGGCGCTGGTTTACGTTCTCGGAGTCGAGGCGCACGAGGCGGTCGGAATGAACCTGGCGGTCGTCGGCGGCACGAGTCTGGTCGCCTCGTTTCTGCATCACCGGCGCGGAAATTTGCAAATGAAAACCGGGCTGACATTCGGCGTGTCGGGAATTTTGGGCGCGTTTGCCGGTTCGCCTTTAACAAAACTGCTGTCGCCGTCCGCGCTTTTGATGACCTTCGCGCTTCTAATGCTTTTTATTGCCGCTCTAATGCTGCGGCGTAAACCGGCAGCCGAGTCCGAAATTGACGAAACGGGCGAAAAGCCGAATGTCTGGAAAGCCTTGCTCGCCGGATTCGGAAGACGGCGTTCAGTTCGTTAACGTTCGCAACTCAGCGGAACACGCAGACGGTCACGCTAAAAATACGCCTATCTGTAGTAGCTTGCAAACATAATCGTTCAAACTTGCAATCATCGCACTTTTGAACTCACATTAGCTGCAACTATAATTTTCGACAAACTCAAATTAACTGCAAATGAACTCGAATTAACT
>JAYVGL010000328.1:0-7236 GCA_043772175.1 Pyrinomonadaceae bacterium
AATCGGTATCGGAATTGCGATGTTCGGCAAAACACCTTTGCGGGCAATGCCAAAAATTCTCGAAGACAAATGGCGGATTGACGAAATTTACAACGGTTACATCGTTGACCCGATTACGAATCTTTCGCGCAATGGTTTGTGGAAAGGAATTGATGTCGGATTTATTGACGGCATCGTCAACGGTATCGGTCATCTCGTCGCCGCGCTCGGCAACGTCGCCCGCAGCGTGCAGGTCGGTTTCGTCCGCAGTTACGCCGCGTTTATTTTATTCGGCGCGTTGATCGTCATCGGATATTTTATTTATTATGGGTTCAAGTTGATTGGGTAAAATTATGTTGAAGTCCGGCAAAATTTATTTGTTCTTAACATTACTCATATTTTTGCAGTCCGGTGTTGTTTGCTCACAAAGCACACCCAAAGATAATGCTGTCAATTGGGAAGCCTTATCAGGTAGAAACGGTGAGTTTATTGTATTTATGCCGGAAGGCTATCTGGCAACTTCCGCCGGTGAAATGTATTTAGGAAAATTTCCATCAGCGACTCGTGTTGAGAAACAACTGAAAATAGCTCGTTACATAAACGGAGTCGTTTTGTTAATGGAATACTACCAGGGAAACGGAAAGGATATTTACAAAACGCTCAGGGAAAGAGAAAAATCACTCCTTGACAAAGAGGGAGAAGCGAACGGATTTCAATTCGCGCATTTTTCCTCAAAGGATGGAAAGAGTTTTCAAAAAACTCACTTTTATTATTCAAAAAAAGGGCTATACCTACTGAGATCAATTTCAAAAACCGAAACCGATAAAATCTCGAAGGGATTTTTTGAGTCGGTCAGATTAATAAATGGGACTAAACCCGTTGCTCCGAATGCGCCACAAAATGCAGAATCTACCTCGCTGCCAAAAATAGTCGAACAAATTACGCCGCGTCTTGATGACTCAATGGCGATTGAGTGGAAAGAGGTTGACAGAAAACCTATTATTTTAGCTCAAGGTCGTCCGAACTTTTCTTTTGATATGCGGCAAGGAATGAGCAATGTTCGCGTCAGACTGAGAGTATTGTATTCTTCTTCAGGAAAAGTCAGCGATGTCAAAGTTCTGGAAATCAGTTATAAGAGTTTGGAGAGAGAAGCGATTGAAACAGCTAAAAAGACGATTTTTATTCCTGCTGAAAAAGACGGGAAGTTAATCTCAACATATCAAATCGTTGAATACAGTTTTGGGATTGAAACACGGTAATTTATTAAAATGGATTCTATTATATCGGAAAATCTTTTAACGATTTTAATTTTGTTACCCGCTTTCGGGGCGTTGTCTGTGCTTGGGCATCAGTTGATTTGGAAAAGCGAGGATAAGCTGAAATGGATTACGCTCGGCTGGACGGTTTTGAACTTTCTCGTGTCGCTGATTTTAGTTTTCAATAAAGACACGGTTTCCGCCAACGGGTTTATTTTTGAGAAAAATATCCCTTGGATAAAGGCGATCAACACGAATTATCACGTCGGCGTGGATGGGCTTTCAATCTGGCTGGTGGTTTTGACGACGTTTATAATGCCGATTGCAGTTCTCTCGACGTGGCACGCCGTCGAAAAACGTTCGACCGCTTTTTATGTTTTTCTGTTGCTGCTCGAAAGCGCGATGCTCGGCGTTTTTATGTCGCTCGATTTGCTGGTTTTTTATTTATTTTTTGAAGCCTCGTTAGTTCCGATGTTTTTTCTCATCGGCATTTGGGGCGGCGAAAATCGAGTTTATGCGGCGGTTAAGTTTTTCGTTTATACGGCTCTGGGAAGTTTACTGATGCTGGCGGCGATTATCGGTTTGTATTATCTTCACGCAACGGCAACGGGCGTTGGGACATTCGATTACGTAACGCTTTTAAACACGATGAAAGCCGGAAAACTGGCGTTCGTCGGAACCGAAGCGTTTACCGGAACGCTTTTGTTTTTCGCGTTTGCCTTGGCTTTTGCGATTAAAGTTCCGCTGTTTCCGTTTCACACCTGGCTGCCCGACGCGCATACCGAAGCACCGACCGCCGGTTCGGTCGTGCTGGCGGCGGTGATGCTGAAGATGGGAACTTACGGTTTGATGCGGTTCAATTTTTCGCTTTTCCCCGAAGCGTCACGTGAATTCGCGTGGCTCTTTATCACGTTGGCGGTCATCGGAATTATTTACGGCGCTCTCGTCGCAATGGTGCAGCCCGACATTAAAAGATTGGTCGCGTATTCATCCGTTTCTCATATGGGTTTCGTCATTCTCGGAATGTTTTCGTTTACCGAACAGGGAATGCAGGGCGCACTCTATCAAATGCTGAATCACGGCATCTCGACCGGCGCGTTATTCTTGCTCGTCGGATTTATTTACGAACGCCGACACACCCGCGCCATCACCGAATTCGGCGGAATTGCGAACGTGATGCCGCTTTTTGCGACGTTCTTCGTTTTTACCTCGATGTCGTCCATCGGACTTCCCTTTCTGAACGGTTTCGTCGGCGAATTTCTGATTATGCTCGGAATGTGGAATTCGACGGCTTTGGATATTACGAACACGGTCAACTGGAATTACGTCGCCACGATGCTTGCCGGAACGGGCGTTATTTTCGCGGCGGTTTATCTGTTATGGATGATTCAGCGCGTGTTTTTCGGCAAAATTACAAATTCGGCGAACAAACGGCTGCGCGATTTGAATTGGCGCGAAATCGGTCTGCTTGCACCTTTACTTTTTCTGATGGTTTTTATGGGCGTTTATCCGCGACCGTTTTTAGCCGCAACGCAGAAAAGCGTGGCGGCAATTCAGGAAAGAGTTACAGGACAAAAGGGCGCAACAGTTGCCGAAGTCTCGCATAGCGACAAATAAGAGCTTTTTTAGGAGAACTGTATGAACAGCGAATTTACCGCAATTATTGAGCAAGACGAAGACTGGTATATCGCTTACTGCCCGGAAATTCCCGGCGCAAACGGGCAAGGACGCACTTTAGAAGAATGCCGCGCCAGTCTCGTCGAAGCGATTGCTTTGATTTTGCAGGATCGGCGCGAAGACGCTTTACGCGGCGTTCCGGCGGAAGCGATTCGTGAGACGGTCGTGGTCGGCGTATGAAGCGCGGATCGCTTCTGAAACATTTGAGAAAACACGGCTGATTTCTCAAACGCGAAGGCAAAGAACATTCTTTGTGGAGCAATCCGCAAACCGGCGCAACGGAAGCCGTGCCGAGACACACGGAGGTATCGAATATTTTGGCGAAGAAAATTTGCCGCAATTTATCCATACCGACACCATAATCAAATGAACACAGTATTTTTAGCCAATCTAGTCAACCCGAACGCCGACGTAACGGCGATTTTGCCCGAAACGATGCTGGCGATTACCGGCGTAATCGTGATGCTTTACGATAGTTTTGCGCCGAAACAGCGTTATATCACCGGCGCGATTTCGCTGATCGGAATTATCTTTTCGGCGGTTCTGCTCGGTCTGATGTGGAGCGACGCGACTTATTCGTCGGCGTGGAACGGAATGATCGCCAACGATAATCTGCGAATCAGTTTTTCTTACGTTTTTCTGCTCGTAACCGCGCTGACGATTCTGATTTCGTCCGTCTGGACTGACCGCGAAGATGTTCCCGTCGGCGAATATCATTGTTTGCTGCTGTTCGCCACCGTCGGGATGATGTTTATGGCTTCGGGCAACGATTTAGTCGTGATTTTTCTGGGTTTGGAAACTTCTTCGATTGCGACGTATGTGATGGCGGGTTTGCGCCGTTCGGATTTGCGCTCGAACGAATCTTCGATGAAGTATTTTATTCTCGGCTCGTTCGCGTCGGCGTTTCTGCTCTACGGAATGGCTCTGATTTACGGCGCGACCGGAACGACGAACATCACGGAGATTTCCTATAAAATTGCCAGCCCGAATTTCCCCGCGCTGCTTTTGATCGGCGGCGCGATGCTGATTATCGGCTTCGGTTTCAAAGTCGCCACCGTTCCGTTTCACGTCTGGACACCTGACGTTTACGAAGGCGCGCCGACTTCCGTAACAGCGTTTATGGCGACGGGACCGAAAACGGCGGCGTTCGCTTCGTTCGTCAGAGTTTTCGTGTTGGGTTTTCCGCTGATCGCGGGCGCACAGGCTTCGGGCGTTCTGCACGAATCGTGGATTACGGCGTTATCAGTAATCGCAATGCTGACGATGACCGTCGGGAACGTCGCGGCGATTGTCCAGAACAACGTCAAACGAATGCTCGCTTATTCGTCAATCGCGCACGCCGGTTACGCGCTCGTCGGCTTTATCGGCGCGGGAATGGCGACGACGCTTGAGAAGCGCGACGCGGCAATCGCGTCAGTGGCATTTTATATGCTGACTTACGCGATCACGAATTTAGGCGCGTTTGCGATTGTAACCTTATTGGCGCAGAGAAATGACCGGAGAACGGAATTTGAGGATTACAACGGCATCGGTTTCAAAACGCCCGTGCTGGCATTTTCGCTTTCCCTGTTTATGCTTTCGTTTTTGGGCTTGCCTTTAACCGCCGGATTTATGGGCAAAGTTCTGGTATTTCGTCCCGCGCTCGAAGCCGGAAATACTTTGCTCACCTTGCTGGTCGTCGTCGCCGTCGTCAACACGGCGATTTCCGGTTATTATTATTTGCGCCTGGTCGTCGTAATGTTTTTCCGTGAACGCACCGACGAATGGAACGCGCCGCGCATTCCAGCAGCACTCGCGGCGGTTCTCGTTATCACGATTGTCGGCGTTTTCTATTTCGGAATTTTCAGCGACAGCGTAATCGAAAGATTTTCGACCGCGCCGGCGGCGATTGTAAAGACGGAGAAATGATTTTTGAATGGTGAATGGTGAATTAAGAAATTGATTTCATTTATCATTCATCATTCACCATTTGCAAAATGGACATCACCAGCGACATTCGAGAAAAGTTGGGCGCGGAATGGCTGCCCGAAATTTACCGCGCCAGAGTCCGAACGCAGCGGACACGCGCTCACCGACTGGAAGTTCCGAACAGAGAAAATCGCGCCGTCATTCAACACACCTTGCTCGGAATCGAATTAAAGGTCGGCAACCAACGCCTCGCCTGTCCCGATTTATCAACCGCCAGATATTTACAGATTTTCGCCCGTCTCGGCTGTCAAGAAGTCGCCGTGCCTTACGACATCACGAAAATTTCGACGCTCGCCGACGAATTGGAATCGTCGTGGCAGAAAATTCTTTTGCTGCTCGAAGATTCGGCGATTGGTAAAACCGCCGCCGTTTGCGGGCGAATGCGCTCGAATTTAATTAAGGAAATCCGCACGGAAATCGAAAAAATCGGTGCGGGTTCGCTGATGCCGGAATTCAGACAAACGACGAAACAGAGAACTTGATGGAAAGTGAAAAATAGAAAATTAAAAAACGAAAACGAAAATTACCCCGATCTCTTCATTTTCCATTTTCCATTTTTCACTTTCCATTTTTATTACCTCTTCCAAAAATGGTAATATGTTTTCCAAGTTATGTTAGATTCGACACCGACAGCAATCTTAGAATCGGAGACATTGCCGTTTCCCTTTAACAACCGTCCTTTTTGCCGTTATGAGCCGATAGAAAAGCGCGTCGAACACGCGAAAGTTTTGATCGTCAACGACTTGTTGCGTTACGACGACGATCTTTCAGATTTGGCGCGGGAAGAGTGGAACGGCACGCGCGAAAGCAAACTGCGGTTTGAGCGCAAAATTTCGGGAATGGCGTGCGACAATATCGCCAAAAATGTTTTGCGGCTGGTTCAACAGCCGAAAACTCTGACCGTGCATTTGTCGGAAGTCGGCGAAGCGGCGAAACAATTTGAACCCGACGCGATTGTGATGAGCGGAACCTTATCTGATTTCGATTACTACAATCCGGCACACCTGAAAAAATTCGGCGAATTTATCCGTGCGACGAAAATTCCCGTGCTGGCGATTTGCGGAGCGCACCAACTCGTCGGCACGAGTTTCGGCAACAAATTAACCACGCTCGATCACCTCGACGCGGCGGAAAAACGCACGAACCGCGTGGTCGAATATCAATATCGCTTTATCAAAATTACCGACGCGACCGATCCGATTTTTGAAGGCGCGGCGGATGTCGAAAGCGGCATCTGGCAGGATTACACTTTGGAAGACAACATCCTGCGCGTCTGGCAAAACCACGGCTTGCAGGTCGAAGGCATCCCCGAAGGTTTCAAACAGCTGGCGACGGCTTATCTCTGCAAAAACCAAATGATGGTCAAACGCAGCGAAGGTCAGCTAATCTACACCGTCCAGTTTCACCTCGAAAAATCATTTGAAGACTGGAGCAAAAACCCGACGCGCTGGGAACACCCGAACGAATCACGCGACGGGCGCATTTTATTTGAAAACTTTTTGAAACTGGCTCTGACGCATAAGCAGAATTTCGACTAAAATTCAATTGTCAGACCAGAGTTTCAACGGACGACTTCGCTGACGATTTTGCCGTTAATCATCGTCCCGACGCAGTGTGAAGTATATTCAAACGGATCGCCGTCATACATCGCCACGTCGCCGTCTTTGCCTTTTTCGAGCGACCCGAGACGTGCTTCCAAACCTAAAATTTTCGCCGCATCAATCGTCACGGTCGCCAGCGCGTCGCGCATCGAAAGTCCGTTCGATGCCGCCAGTGCCGCTTCAAAAAGAACGATGCGCGTTTTCGGAACGTAGCCTTCGTAACCGCTTTGCAGGGCGACGGGAATTCCGGCTTGTTTCAGTTTGACGACGGTCGTCATCGCTAAATTTTCCGTTTCGCCGCCGGCGCGGAACATCGTCGGGTGAATGATGACGGGAAAGCCGGAAGCCTTGATTTCGTCCAGAATTTGATAGCTTTCCGCCGCGCCGTCGAGGACGATTTTGATGTTGAATTCTTTGGCGATGCGGAGCGCGGTCATTATGTCCTGCGAACGCTGCGCTGTTATCAAAAGCGGCATCTCGCGGTTCAAAACCTTTTTCCACATTTCCGATTTCAAATCGCGCGGTTCGCCTTTGTAATTTCCGGCTTTGATCAGTTCGGCACGGAGCATCGCGGCTTGTTTGGCGCGTGTTCCGGGCGATTTTCCCTGCGCGGCGAGCGCGGCATCGCCTAAAGTAACGGCGATCATCGCTGTCGGAACGAGCGTTACTTCGTCAATAGTTTTACCGAAAGTTTTCGCAATCATCGTTTGCCCGGACACGAGCGCGGACGGCTGATGTCCGGTGTGAATCGTCGT
>JAYVGL010000329.1:0-8235 GCA_043772175.1 Pyrinomonadaceae bacterium
AAACGAGTTTTATTTAAACTGATTTGCGCCATAAACATCAACTCCTGAATGGTAAAACTATCCGATAATTAAAGCCTGCTTTGCAGATTGGGAGAGCAACGCTGAAACTTCGACCGCACTTCAAGTCAAACGATAAAGGATTTTCGTCTTTTATCGTAATCTTCAGCCGGTCGTTTGTCGGCGGCGAAAAAACAAAGGACAAAAGACTGATAACCGAAAACCGACGACCATTTTACGATTCGCTTTTCGCCGTTTTCGGTTGCCAGCTGTTGTCAATTTTAACATTTTTGAGCAGAGGCGCGTCCAAAACATTGATGTCGAAACCTTGAATATACGGTTTCACTAGCGAATACGAAGTCGAAAAATAAAGCGGTATCGCCGGAATTTCGTCCATCGCTTCCTCTTCGGTCGAAACCGTTCGGTCTTCGACCGGCTTTTCCGCATTCGCGTTCGGCATCGAATTATTTTCAGCATTAACCTTCGGCGGTTCGGGAGTTGATACGGAAGGAACGGCGTTTGAGTTTCCGTTCGAGAGAAGATTTTCAACCGCTGCGGGCAGTTTATTTTCAGTTTGAGATTTTTTTGCGGGCGCGAAAATCGCCGCAATGCTCGCGCTTTCGTCGGTCGTCGGCAGAACCACGCCGCGCCGCAGCAAATCGAATTCGCCGCTCGCCCACGCCGCTTCGATTTCGTTCGCGTCCTTGACCGTGATCTCCGTTTCGACGTTCAAATATTTCTTCCACATCTTCGCTATCGAGCGCGCGATTTTCTGCTGCAAATTGTTACGGTTAATCAACAGTCGAATTGTCGGGAAATCTTCGCCGTCGGGATAACCGCCGTCGGCTAAAAGATTTTTCGCCTTTTGCACGTCCTGTGAAAATTTCGGTTTTTCATCGTCGAACGGCGTGAAATTCAAAGCCGATTTACTCGCGCCGTCCATTTCGTCTTCGGTGATGCGGTCGCGTTCGACGGCAATCGTCAACGCCTCGCGCACCTGTTTATCGTCGAACGGTTCGTTCTTTCGATTGAATTCGTAGAAATTTATCGCGGCGTGCGGCGTGCGCTGAAAATCGTCGTAAGTCGCCAGCAGCTTTAACGCCAGCGGCTCGAAATCAACATTCGTCACCGCGTCAATTTCTCCGGCGCGATACGCCGCCAGAGCTTTTTCGGCGTTGTCGGTCGGAACTAATTTAACTCGTTCGAGTTCGACCGCTTCCCGGTTCCAATAATACTCGGCGCGGTCGAGCGTGATGCCGTCCTGCCCGACGCTGGTGATGCGAAACGCGCCGTTCGTCACGATTCCGGCGTTCAGCTTATCGGTTTCAAAATCTTTTCCGTCGCCGTAGATCGGGCGAAAAATCGAATGCGCGACGAGCGCGGGAAAATCTTTATCGGGTTTGATTAAC
Source organism: Pyrinomonadaceae bacterium (assembly GCA_043772175.1). Classification (GTDB taxonomy): domain Bacteria; phylum Acidobacteriota; class Blastocatellia; order Pyrinomonadales; family Pyrinomonadaceae. Next base: position 1,407 of record JAYVGL010000329.1, read on the forward strand.
GAAACTTTCAGAGTGAAATCGTCAATCGCCTCGACACCGAACGGCACGGCTTTTTTCTCCTCGACTAACGGATTCGATGTCGAATCGGCGGTGGAATTCGTGTTCGCTTCAATCGTTTTCGGCTGAAGAATCGCTGAATTTGAATTGGCTTGATTCTGAATCAGCGGCGTTTTCTGAAAAAGCGGCAGATTATTATTCGCCGGAAACTTCGGCAGAATATCAATCGTAACATTGCCGACGACCGGCACGATTTCGAGTTTGACCGGCTGGAAACCGACGATATTATGAACTAATTCGTGGTGTGCAATCGCCTCGCCCAGCAACGCCAGCCGCTTCCACGAACGCACGAAATCGTGCGCCGTTACCGGCTCGCCGTTCGACCATCCGGCGTTCTTCCGCAGTTTAAACGTCCACGTTTTCAAATCTTCGGACGCTTCCCAGCTAACGGCAATCGCCGGAATCGGCTGTAAAGTTTTCGGTTCGGTTTCGGTTAAACCTTCAAAGACGGCGCGGGCGACATCGGTTTCGGGCGGTGCGGAGGCTTTCGCCGGATCGAATGTTTTCGGCGTTCTGCCGTTGCTCCAGCGAAACTCTTTGCGCGGCGGCGGCGCGGTTTCGGCGTAGAACGGTTCGGTTTTCGGCTTTTCGAGTTCGCTGCACGCCGCTAAACATAAACAAAACAAAAACAGAATAACTTTAAGCGGAGAAGGAACGACGCGGAATTGAAAGTTTCTTCCGCCGACGTTTTCCGTTTTCCGTTTTCCGTTTTCCATTTTAAGTTAAAACTCTCAATCGCTCGTAGATTTCAATCGTCTGCCGCCGCGTGTCTTCAAAACCGTTCGACGTATCAATCGTCAAGTCCGCAAACTTCTTCTTTTCCGCTTGCGGCATCTGCGCTTCGATGCGCTGCATCGCCGCTTCACGGGTTAAATCGTTCCGCGTCATCAATCTTTGAATCTGTGTTTCGGCATCGCACCAAACGACGATCAGCTTATCAAATCGCCGATAGCCGCCCGATTCGATCATCAGAGCCGCGTCAATCATCGCAATCGAAGCGGGATTTTCCCGTTCGATGCTCGTCAACCAATCGTCCTGACTTTCGATAACCAATGGATGCACTATCGAATTGAGAAGTTGTCGCTTCTCCGCATCGGCAAAGACTATTGCGCCGAGTTCAGCGCGGTCAATTTCGTTGTTCGGAAGCAGAATGTTACTACCGAACCGCTCGACAATCAAACGCCAGCCCTTCGTCTCCGGTGCGACGACTTCCCGCGCCGTTACGTCGGCATCAACGACGAACGCGCCGAGTTCTCGAAAGACCTCGACGACGTAGCTTTTGCCGACCGCAATCGAACCCGTTAATCCGACTTTGAGCATAAGTTTCTGAATTTTTCAGCAGTGGTAAGTTGTTTGAAGTTCGTTTTCAAAGTAGCGACGACGGCGCATTTATCTGCTGCCGGTAATTGCGGCTTTGTTTTTCTGGATTTGAAGTGTTTTATTTACCTGTCCGCGATGAAGACTTCTCGATTTCGGTAATTGATTCTCAATTCCTTTCCGTCAAGCAGTTCGCTACCCAATAAACGGTCGTCGCCGTTGATTAAAACTTCGATTTCCGTCCGCCGACCGAACCAAACGATTTCGGCAATCGCCAAACTGACGACTTCCTGATGTGAACCGATGCCGAAAATCTCCACTTCCGAAACTTTTTTGAGTCCGAGTTCATCCATCAACGAAAACGGCACACACAAAGCCCCGTTAAATCCCGTATCAATCATAAACTCGACATTTTTACCGTTTCCAAACTCGACGAAGAGACAAGGTTCGAGTTGTTCGTTGACCTTACCGGATTCTTTTGTTATATCCGTAACCTCCGATTTTATAGGCAGTCGGGAAACCGATTCTTGCCAGAAAGAGAATCTTTTCGGGAAACGAAGTGTTGCCTTTTTTGAGGGCTTCGACGGCGGTCGTGCCGACGAAATACTCGCGGCTGTCGGGTTCGATGGCGACGAATTTGCCGTTTTCCTGCGGCTCAAGAATCGGCTTTAGAAGTTCTTCGTAAAATTTTTACCTGCCTTTGTTACTTCGCCTTTCATTTTTCGCCTCCAACCTGCAAACTCTTTATCACGCCGATTATAGCACACTGCCGAGAGACTTTTGCGGCGGTAAATCGTCAATCGCAGACGCTGATTTCCGTTCGCTGTCTGAAAATCAAGTGGTGAACTCAAAGTAATGCTCAAAGTTTTTTTGCTCCGTCGGAGTATTTGTCAATAGCCACGCGATTTATCGCGTGGACATATTCAAAGCGCGGTTGAAGTCCCGAAGGGACGAAAGAAACTGCCGTCCCTTCGGGACTTTGACCATATTGCCGACAGCCACGCGATAAATCGCGTGGCTATTAACAATCCGTCCCTCCGGGACGATAAGTTTCAAGTCATTACTTTTGGTTCACTACCGAAAATTCGATAAATGGTATTCGACCGATTCGCATCGCTTTTCGGACGACGGCTTTTTTGATTATGAAAGCGGCGGTTTACGGTTTGCGCCGGTGTCGCTGCGCCAGTTTTTCGACGTTGTATTCGGCGATTTCGGCGAGCGTTATGCCCAATTCGTCGGCGCAGGCGGAAATATACCACAGCACGTCGCCGAGTTCGTCTTTTAGTTTGGCGCGGATTTCGTCCGTGACGATACCGCCGGAATCGCGCTGGATTTTCTTGACGATGTTGGCGACTTCGCCCGCTTCGCCCGTTAATCCGAGCGTCGGATATTCGATATTTCGCAAACGATTCGGATACAAAGCCGTCTGTTCGGCTTCGGCTTGATATTCTGCAAACGTCAAACTCATATTATTTTCACTCAACTTAAAAACGGCTTCGACACATCGCGTTCGACTGTTCGTTTATTCGACTCTGTAATTGGTTTATTAACTAACGGCACGGCGTTAATCAATAATGCGATGGCGTTAATGATAAATGACACCGCGTTAATGATAAATGACACCGCATATATCATTAACGCCATCGCATTATTGACATATGACGCTGCTTTATTGATTAACGGTGCGGCGTTGATGATATATGGCACTGCATTTATTATATATGACACTGCATTTGTCATTAACGCTGTGGCGTTTATCAATAATTTGGCGGCGTGATTGATTAGCGACACATCATAATTCATCTTCGCTGTTGCGGAAATCAATTCCGCTGTGCGGCGGTTTCGTTTGACTGAAGATTTGCTCTTCGCATCTGCGCCGCGTCAACCGTATTCTTCATCAGCATTGCGACGGTCAGCAGACCAACGCCGCCGGGAACGGGCGTGAAGTTGGCGGCTTTGGCTTTTGCTTCCTTCGGATTGACATCGCCGACCAATGTGAAGCCGCGTTTTTCAATCGTTGCCAGACGCTTTTCGAGTTCCGCCTCGTCGAATAATTCTTTGGCAAAATCAACGTCCGAAACATTGTTGATGCCGACATCAATTACCGTCGCGCCTTGCTTGATATGTTCGCCGCGCACGAATCCGGCGCGTCCGATTGCCGCGACGAGAATGTCGGCTTGCGACGTGATTTCTTTCAAGTTCATCGTCCGCGAATGGCAAATCGTGACCGTCGCATTTTCCTGCAAAAGCAGCAGTGCCGAAGGTTTGCCGACGATGTTGCTGCGCCCGACGACGACGACGTGTTTGCCTGCGATTTCGATGTTCGACCGCTTTAGAATCTCGATCACACCGGCGGGCGTGCAGGGCGTGAGTGCCTTCTGTCCCTGGGCGAGTTTGCCCGCGTTAATCGGATGAAAACCGTCAACGTCTTTTTCGGGATTGATCTTTTGAAGAATCGCGTTTTCGTCAATCTGTTTCGGCAGCGGGAGCTGCACCAGAATCCCGTCAACATCTTCACGGGCATTCAAATCTTCGACGATTTTCAGCAGTTCCGCCTGCGTCGTCGTTTCGGGAAGCTGTATGTATTCGGAACGAATGCCGAGTTCGCCGCTCGTTTTAATTTTGCTGCCGACGTAAACCTTCGATGCCGCGTCTTCGCCGACGCGCACCGCCACCAGACACGGCTGATACGTTAGATTTTTCACCGTTTCCGCGACTTCCCGTTTAATTTGTCCCGCGATTTCCGCGCCGCTCAAGATATTTGCCGTCATACTTTTGAAGATTTTACAGGAAAGCGGAAAAGTTTGCTAAAATGCCGTTTATGAAACGCCTTCTTTTTGTTTTACTAAGTCTTTCCTTTATCACTCACAGCTTCGCGCAGGACTTCAACGAAACTCATCGAAAGATAAAAACGGCGACCGAGAACCGCGAATATCAAACGGCGATTGTCGAACTCGAAACGCTTAAAAAGAATAATCAAAAGATTTACGAATTGAATAACTACGATTATCTGCTGGCGCGTCTGGCGGAAAAGCAGGGCGATTTCGCAATGGCGGCGGCGAATTATGAAGCGGTCGCGGCGCGAAATTCCGTATTGAGCGAATACGCTTTGTGGCATCTGTCGCAGATTTTCCGTGCGGCGGGAAATCTTTTGACGGAACGAATCTATTTGCAGAAAATCGGCGCGATTGCGCCCGAAAGCCTTCTGCTCAAAGCCGTCAATCAGCGAACGGCGCGAAGTTTTTTGGAAAGCAAGGATTATGAAGCGGCGATTCGATTGTTAAGCGGTCAGCAGTCGGCGGTCGGCGGGCGGTCATCAGCCGTCAGCAGTCAATCGGTAAACAATCAAAATCGTGAGAATCAGATTTTGCTCGGACGAGCGCATCTGCAAAGCGGCAAAACGAATGAAGCGAAGGAAATTTTCAACCACCTTGTTTCCGATTTGCCGAATGCCGGACAGCCGGACGATTTCGCTTTGACGGCTTTACGATTCCTCGACGAAATGACTTTCGGTAAGGAAACATCTGCCGCAAATCTGCCGCCTTTGACCGATTACGAACTGTTGCGCCGCGCTCAAATTTATCAATTCAACCGCGATTTTCCGAAGGCGCGGTTTTATTTTCAGGCGATCATCGAAAAGTATCCGGCGAGCGGCATCGTCCCCGACGCGCTTTATCAAATCGGGCGGACTTACGCGCAGGAGAAAAAGTTTGACGAAGCGATCAATTGGTTCGAGCGCGTTCAAGCCGAATTTCCGGCGCATTCGGCGGCGAAGGACGCGCTCGGTCAGACGGCGGCGGCTTACGCCCGCGTTAACAAACCGAAAGAAGCCGTAGCGCGTTATCAAAAATATATCGCGCAGTATCCCGACACGGAAAATCTCGAACGCGCTTATCTGAATATCGTGGACGTTTTCCGCGACACCGGCGCGAACGCCGACGCGCTGAAATGGACGCTCAAAACGCAGGAAGCATTTCGCGGCAAACTGCCCGAAGCCGTCGCCCTGTTCGCGCAAATCAGAGTCCGTATCGCGCAGAACGATTGGGCGAACGCGCTGCACGACTTGGAAGGTTTGGGTAAGTTTGCCGATTTGGGCGGAACGCGCACGCCGGGCGGCACGAACGAAGCGGAAGCGGCGTTTCTGAAAGGTTTCGTATTAGAGAATCTCGGTCGTTACAGCGAAGCGATTGACGTTTATCTTTCGATTCCCGACGGACGCAGTGAGTATTATGGCTGGCGTTCAACCGAAAGATTAAAAGCATTGGCGAACGAGGAAAAAACCAAACCGATTGCCGATCAAAAGTTTGAGAGTCTGCGTGAAATTACCAAACAGACCATCTCCGCCGGCAATGTCGAAGTTATTAGACAAGCGGCACAATCGGCACTTCGCTTTTTAAGCGATGCGAAAAAGACGGACGAAGGTTTGTCGCCAAATGTAACGAGAAAGGAGATTTTGTTGAATGTTTTGCGGCAAACCTACAACGCATTGCCCGGCTATCAAAAAGTTCCGAACGGCAAACTTCTCGAACTCGGACGCAAAGAAGTTGTGAAGGAAAGCGTCGTCAGCCAATCGGCGAATTATCATAAAAACCTCGCCGACGAATTGCTTTTTCTGTCGCTTTACGACGAAGCCGCGTCGGAATTGGAGAACAGTCAACAGTCGGCAGCCAACAATCAGCAGAAGACGGAGACGGCGCAGGCTGTCAATTCAAAATCCAAAACTCAAAATCCGAAGTTCGACTTCGATTACACTTTAGCCGTTTTCAACGAACGCGGCGAACACGCCAACCGCGCCGTCGCTTATGCCGAAGCGTTGTGGAAAAATGTTCCCGCCGATTACGCCGTCGAACTGATTCCGCGTGAACAAATCGAGCTGCTTTATCCCGTGCCGTATTCAGATGCGCTTTTGAAATACGCGCCGGAAAGAAAGGTTGATCCGCGTTTTTTACTGGCGATTATGCGACAGGAATCGCGCTTTCGTCCCGATGTCAAGTCGAACGCGGCGGCGCGTGGGCTGATGCAGTTTATTTCGACGACCGCCGACCAAATCGCGGGCGAATTAAACCGCGCAGACTTCAATCAGGACGAACTTTATAATCCGCCGACGGCGATTTTGTTCGGTTCGCAGTATGTCGGCAGTTTGTTCAAAATGTTTCCCAATCAACCGGCGGCGGTCGCGGGCAGCTACAACGGCGGCGAAGACAACATCGCCCGCTGGCTGACGCGGGCGAAATCGAATAGTCCTGACCGCTACGTTCCCGAAATCATCTTCACGCAATCGAAGGACTACGTTTACAAGGTGATGGCGGCATATCGCGTATATCAAATAATTTACGACGAAAATTTGAAGGCGAGACGGCTTTGTTGCATAAATCAGCAATCTTCTCATTTCTGTTTTTCGCTAGACTTCAACTTTGTAACTTTCAGGCATTCCCAAGTGTGTCATCCGATTTAA
>JAYVGL010000330.1:0-12714 GCA_043772175.1 Pyrinomonadaceae bacterium
TAAATCGGATGACACACTTGGGAATGCCTGAAAGTTACAAAGTTGAAGTCTAGCGAAAAACAGAAATGAGAAGATTGCTGATTTATGCAACAAAGCCAATGGAAACTAAAAATTGGGAGCAAATCGAAACCGCCTTTCACTCCGCCGTTACGCTGCGCGGGGCGGCGCGTGCGGAATATCTCGCCGAAACCTGCGGGGCGAACACGCCGTTCCGAACGGAAGTCGAATCACTCCTGTCATCTTTCGAGAGCCGCCGTGAATTTCTGGAAGAACCGGCGTTCGATCTGGGAATGAAGGTTTTAGAAGACAGTTTGAACACTTCTTTGACCGGACAGAAAATCGGTCCCTATAAAATTCTCGAAAAACTCGGCAGCGGCGGAATGGGCGAAGTTTATCTCGCCGACGACGTTCCCTTAAAACGCCGCGTCGCGCTCAAGTTTCTGACCGACTCCTTGGTTGACACATACTGGGCGAAGCGGCAGCTTTTCAAAGAAGCCCAAGCCGTCTCTCTGATTGACCACCCGAACGTCTGCCAGGTTCACGATGTCAAGGAAATCGGCAAGCACAGCTTTATCGTGATGCAGTATATCGAAGGCAAAACGCTGGCGGATTTGATTCGGAATCGGCAGATCGAAGAAAAACAACTGATCGGAATCGCCCGTCAGATAACTTCGGCGGTGGCGGCGGCGCACGAGAAAGGCATTCTTCACCGCGACATCAAAGCCGGAAACATAATGCTGATGCCGAACGGTCAGGTCAAAGTTCTGGATTTCGGTTTGGCTAAAATCATCAAAAACCCGAAAGCCGGTCAGCCGTTGAACAAGCCGAGTTTGATGACGCAGGCGAACGCGATTGTCGGAACCATCGCCTATATGTCGCCCGAACAGCTTCGCACCGAAAAGCTCGATTTTCGCAGCGACATATTCAGTCTCGGCACGGTTTTCTACGAGTTGGTTTCCGGCAAAAACCCGTTTTTGAGGGCGAGCGATGCCGAAACGATTTCGGCTGTTTTGATTGACCAAATCAAACCGCTGACCGGACTGAAAAACGACAATGCCGCGGCGTTTAACCGCGTCATCAAAAAATGTTTGGAAAAGGACAAGGCGAAAAGATACCAGTCAATCGGCGAAGTTCTAACCGAATTTCAGAAATCCGAAGCGCGGAAATCGCTGAGATTGATGCCGTCGCTGGTGCTTCGTTCGGCGGCGGCGGCACTCGTATTTTTGATCGTTCTGACCGTCGCCGCCTTCATCTATCAGCGGGCGACCGCTTCGCGTTCGTTAGCCGTGCTGCCGTTCGTCAACCAGAGCAGCGATTCAAAAAACGATTTTATGGGCGGAATGGCGGAAACTTTGATTCAGAAACTTTCCAAGTCGTCGCATATCAGCGTCCGACCGTTTACGCAGGTGGCGAATTACAAATTACCCGATGTCAATCCGGTCGAGGTCGGACGGGATTTGCAGGTTGACGCGGTGCTGACCGGCAAAATAATCGAGCAGAATCAACAACTGATTTTGCAGACCAAATTAATCAACACCGCCGACGGCAATCAATTGTGGAGCGGCGACGACATTTTGAACGAATCGAACGCGCTGGTTATTCAGGATAACATCTCGGAAAAAATCATTTCCCGTCTTCAATCCTCTCTTAACAGAGACGACCGGCAGGTTCGCAGTTTTCAATCTACGGACAACCCGGAAGCCTACAAATACTATTTGCAGGGCTTGGATTACTGGAAAAAACGCGACCAGAACAACATCAAAAAAGCGATTGAATCGTTTAATGAGGCGACGGCGACCGACCCGAATTACGCTCTCGCTTATTCGGGTTTGGCTTACGCCTACATCGTCCGCCCGTCGGTTAATTACAAGGCGATGCAGCCGACCGAAGCGATCACGCTGGCGAAACTTTACGCGGAAAAGTCGGTAGCGATTGATGCCAATCTCGGCGAACCGCACGCCGCGCTCGGAGCCTTGCTGCACAAATACGAATGGAATTGGACGGCAGCCGAAAGCCAGTATCGGCGGGCGATTGAGCTGAACCCGAACCTCGCGCAGACTTATTATTGGTATTCCGATCTGCTCGCCACCACCGGACGCTTCGACGAAGCGGCGGCGGCGAGTTTGAAAGCAGCGGAACTCGATCCGTTTTCACCGGCGATGGATTTGAACGTCGGGCGCGTTTTGTATTACGCACGGCGATATGACGAATCGGAAAAATACTTGAACGACGCACTAAAAAAAGACCCGAATAATTCCGGTGTCAAAGCTATTCTGGGCTTCGTTTATTTACAGCAGAATTCCGAGGCGAAACGTCTCGCGGCACTGAAGATTCTTGAAAATTTATACGCGGCGGATAAAAAAGGCTACGCCGCCTCGCTCGGCTATGCTTACGGCAGACTCGGAAAAAACGCGGAAGCGTTGGCGTTATTAAGCGAATTGGAAAAATCGGAAACCACCGACGACTATTTACCGGCACACGAAAAAGTTCTTATTTATCTCGGTTTGAACGATACGGAAAATGCGATGATTTGGCTGGAAAAGTCTTATCAAGAACGGTTTATGGGTTTAGCGGCTCTGAATGTTGATCCGATATACGATAATTTACGCGCCGATTCGAGAATGCAGAACCTTCTGATACGAATGAATTTCAACAATAAATTTTAAGCTCGCCGCGTAACTATACCGTTTCCGACGCTTTTCAATCGTCGTTCGATTTCCGCCGCCGTCAAATTTGAGGTGAGCGGATCAAGCAGACTCGAAACTATTCGCTTTATTTGCGCCGGAACATTTCTCCGCTTAATCACCGGAATCTCGCCGTTCGCGGCAAGCGGCAATTCACCTTCAAAAAGCAGATAAATAATCGCGCCCAAAGCGTATAAATCAACGAACGGCGAAGTTTGCCGCCGCCGATTTTCGCGTTTATCCGCCGATTCGTTCGTCAGACTGCTCCACGAAACCGCGTCCGGTTCACCAATCAAACAAGCTCCTTCAAAATCGAGCGGGCGCAATTCGCCGGTGTCCGTAACGATTAAATTCGCCGGTTTGCAGTCGCGCCAGAACCAGCCCGCCGCGTGCAGGCGGGCGATAATCGCCGTCAATCGAACGGCAAAGTCAATCGCCTGCGGGATATTCAAACGTCTGCGCTTTCGCTTCAAAAAAACGTGCAGATTCACGCCTGCGACGTATTCGGTCGCCAGGTAGAAATTATTTTCCGCTTCAAACGTCGAGTAGATTTGCGGGACGCTGAGACCGGCGCGGCGCAGATTTTCGAGAACGGCGGCTTCGTGGCGGACACGCCAAAAACCGTCGCGCCCATTCCACTCGACTTCCCCGTTTTTGCGTCCTTCCTTGAGCAGACACCGGCGCGGAACAGACTCGCGCAAATCCAAACCTTCATAAACGCCGCCTTTGCCGCGCTGCGATAAAGCGCGAAAAATGCGGTAATGCCTGACGAGCGGCGAATCGTTCGCCGCGTTATCTTTGCCGACCGGAATCGGAAACGGATTTTCGACTTTGTTCGGAGGCGATTCAAAAGCGGCGCGCACGTCAGGAACTAAAACGCCGTTTTCGTCGCGGACAGCGAGAACGACGTTGCCGTCAGCCTTTTTCAATTCGTTGATTTTGAACGCGCCGTAACGATAATAAATCGAACTGCCGAATTTGTAGCGCGTTTCAAAAGGAATCGTCGGGGCGGAAAATCGGGGGGTCAATCGGTCGAGTCGTGCGGCGAGTTCAGCCGATTGCTCATCGCTTTGCGGATAAATCGTGAGAAATTTGCCGATTTGCGAGTAATCGTAGTAAATACCCGCGTTTAATTTTTTCAATTCGTGCAGCGAAACCGGAGCTTTATAGAAAACATTCAGCTTTTTTAGGAACGGCGCGACTGTCTTCAAAACTTCGCCGGCAGTTAGAATCGTCGCCGAAACGTGAAGTTTCCAGCCCTGTTCCGGTTCGTTCGATTCCCTTAAACGACTGTATCGCCAAATTGAATCGCGCTCGAAAACCGGGAGATGCACATTTATAAGTTCGCGCCACCGTTTGCATAGTAATTCAGCCGGATTCAAAAGCGTCTGACGATTGTTTCCGGCTGAATTCAAGATACGCGGCTCCCGTTGAGAACATTTTTTCGGCAATCGTTCGACTTAATAATCCAGAGTGTCGCCGACCGTGTAAGACAATTCGGTTCCACCGGGCGAAGCCGGACCGCACACGCCGTTTCCGATCAAATAAGCCCGCGCCAGATTTCTCGGCGAACTCGGCAAATCGTTCGTGTCGGGCTGAAGCCGTCCCATCTCGTCGGTCGTTTTAGCGAATTCCCTCATATAATTCGTCCATTCGGCAGTTCCGCCGTGAACCGCCGCCGACGCTTTAACCTGTAAATCATTGGCAATAGTCGAATCCCCGGTCGGCGAAGCCGCTCTCTGCGCTTCGATGGCTGATTGTTTATCCACGATGTTTTTTCCGATTGACATAAGTTATTTTCTCCTTTTTTGAACTTGAATTTCCTTCCCAAAATAATAAATCAACGGCTCAGGCGTGGTGAAGATACGTCTGAAAAATGATTTTAACGCCGAAAAATTTTGAGATGAGCGGCAATGAAACTTAACCCTCGCTAAATAACGCACCAAAGACGGAGCGAACATACCATATAAAATAATTTTTATTTTTACAGGACTCTCGAAATTTTGCGAATCAACGGCAGAATCCCGCGCTCAATCGAAACTCGCTATCGGCAAATCGCCGAATCAAATTGACTGCCGCAAAAAACAAAGGACTTGAATTTAAATTCAAGTCCTTTGTTTTAAAAAGTGGTGCCGAGGACGAGACTCGAACTCGTACGGCTTACGCCACACGCCCCTCAAACGTGCGCGGCTACCAATTACGCCACCTCGGCAAAGATTTCAAAAGCATCAGGAGAATAATGCTTTCGCTGAATTTTCAATTTCGCAAACTTATTTATTGGCGTTCGCCGAGTTTGTGTTTGAGCCGGTAACCGCCGCCTGATTTGAATCAACGACAATCGCCGTGTTCGACGGCAAAACATTCGCGTTCGTATCAACCGCGACGTTGGCGTTGGTGTTCGCGTCAGTTGCCGGAGTCGGCGCGGTTTCGGTCGCGGTTGCGCCGGTGGTTTCCAAAACCGAAAGATTTCCGGTCAGGGCGGGCATCGCCAAAAGCAAAGCCGTCAGCATAAAAGTCGTCGCCGCGACAATCGTCATCTTCGACAAAATGGTTTGCGAACCGCGCGGCTGAAACGCCGAACTGGAAATGTTGCTGGTGAACAACGCGCCCGCGTCGGTTTTACCCGGCTGTAATAAAACGCTGGCGATCAGCACGACGCACGAGATGAAAAATAATGTGTATAAGAGATAAGTCACAATGTAAATACTTCCGATTTATTTGTAATTGACAATGGCGGCGAAACTTTCCGCCTCTAAACTTGCGCCGCCGACCAACGCGCCGTCAATGTCCGCCTGCTTCATCAAATCGCCGATGTTGTCGGGTTTGACTGAACCGCCGTAAATAATTCTGACGGCATCTGCCGCGTCTGCGCCTTGTGTTTCGGCGACGGTTCGGCGGATAAAAGCGTGCATTTCCTGAGCCTGTTCCGGCGAAGCCGTTTTGCCTGTTCCAATCGCCCAGACAGGTTCGTAAGCGATAATAATACGTTCCATATCGGTAACTGTCAAACCGTCCAACGCGCCGACGATCTGCGTTTTGACGACCGTTTCGGCTTGTTTCGATTCCCTTTCCGTCAGCATTTCGCCGACGCAGACGATGGCTTTCAGACCGGACGACAACGCCGCCGTCGTTTTCCGATTCACCATCTCGTCCGTTTCGCTATAGAACTGCCGCCGTTCCGAATGCCCGATAATAACGTGCGACGCGCCGACATCCTTCAGCATTTCCGCGCCGACCTCGCCGGTTTGTGCGCCGAACACCTTGTCGGTCGAACAATTCTGCGCCGCGACTTTGATGTTCGAGCCTTCCAGTCTATCGGCAAGCGTTTTCAGATGAACGAACACCGGCGCGATGACGACTTCGCAGTGATTGGCGTTGGCGACTCTCGATTTTAACGCCAATGCCGTCTCGACCGCTTCGCCGAGCAGTTTATACATTTTCCAATTTCCAGCAATAACCGGCTTTCTCATATTTAACTTTGTCTGACAAATTTTACGTCGCTTATTCTAGCACGAAATAAAAACGGCTTGGAACAAACCGTTTTTGTCTGAACTACCGGTCTTATTATTTTTAAGGCATTATTTTTTTGATAAATCGTGCGAGACTTTGGCGAACTGTTTGAAATTTCGTCGTCCCGGATTTTTTTTCGTCGGCGAACGAGAGGTGAATGTTTTGGTGATAATGGTTTTCCGATAGATTGTGGTAGGCGTTTCGCAAGTCTCCCAGCAAATCGGCTGCCGTCTGATAGCGGTCGGCGGAATTTTTGGTGAGCAACTTACACAAAATGGCTTTGAGCAACGGAAATTCTTCTATTTTGGCGGTAAACGGCGGCTCGGAATGTAATATGTCGGTTTGCAGGTCAACCGGCGTGGAGCCATCGAACGGACGTTTTCCCAGAAGCATTTCAAACAGCAAAACGCCGCAACTCCACAAATCGGTTCGCGCGTCGAGCGTTTCGCCGTGAATTTGTTCCGGCGACATATAAGCGGTCGTGCCGATGATAAAGTTCGGATCGGTTCTGAAAGAAACCGCCGACCTGCCGACTTTCAGATTATTTTTTAAGTATTTCGCCAATCCGAAGTCCAAAACTTTAACGGTTTTGTCTTCGGTTACTAAAATCACGTTTTCGGGTTTGATGTCGCGGTGGATGATTCCCCGGCGGTGCGCGGCTTCCAGGGCTTTGGCAATCTGGATGGCAATTTCCAACGACTGCGCGACCGGCTGTTTCTCTGTTTTGAAAATCTCGCGCAGAGTTTTGCCGTCCGCGTATTCCATCGCCAGATAAAAACGCCCTTTGTCTTCTCCGAAATCGTAGATATGCGCGACGTTCGGGTGCGAAACGGAACAGGCGGCACGGGCTTCCTGCTGAAACCGCCGAATCATCAGACTGTCGTTGGCGAGCGTGTAGGGAAGAATTTTAACGGCGACTTGCCGTTCGAGTTTGGCATCTTCGGCGAGAAAAACTACGCCCGTGCCGCCGCGCCCGATAATTTTCAGGAGTTTGTAACCGGCGAAATCTGGCTCGGCGAGCAAGCCGTCAACCTCCGAAGCCAGCAGTTTCACTCCCGATTCGTAAACCGGCGAACTGAAGAAGCGCGTTTTTTTCTTGGCTTCTTCCAGAAGGGACAAAACATTCCGGCGAAGATTATTGTCGTTTCCGCAAACGGACGAAACGAAGGCGAGTCGCTGTTCGTTCGGTAAGACGACCGCCTCGTTAAAGACCGTTTCTAATTTTTGCCAACTGATTTGTTCCATAAAATTCCCTCGGTGCTGAATGGGAGTCGGCACAAATATCTGATTGATGAAGCTGATTTTTCGGTTTGCTAAACCGTATCGGCGATTAAATTCACGCCCGCATCTCGCGTCCCAGCCACGCTTTCGCCATCCGCCAGTGAACGGCAATCGTGATCGTGGCTAAACCTAAAACTTTGCCTACTTCTTCGACCGTCAAACCGCCGAAATAACGCAGTTCGACGATTTGGCTTTTTATCGGATCAACTTTAGAAAGTTTTTTCAGAGCTTCGTCGAGCGCGAGCAGTTCGACGGATTTTTCCTCGGTCAAAAGTTCGACGTTTTCCAGACTGATGTGCTGAAGATTGCCGCCGCGTTTGGCACAGGCGCGGTCGCGGGCGTATTTGACCAGAATGCGGCGCATAATTTGTGACGACAGCGCGAAGAAATGCTGGCGGTCTCGAAGCGTCAGCGAGTGCTGTCGGCTGAGTTCGATAAAAGCCTCGTTAACGAGCGCGGTCGTCTGCAAAGTGTGATTCGGGTCTTCGCGGCGCATATAATTATGCGCGATGCGGCGTAATTCCTGTTCGACTATCGGGAAAAATTTATCAAGCGACGTTTCGTCGCCTGCTTCCCAAGCCGCCGGCAATTCCAGAATTTTCGTCAGTTCCAAAGTTTTCATTTTGTAATCTCGCTTTCAGGGTGTATTTGCAAATTCAAAAAGTTAAGCGGAAAAAGTTGCTGCGGGTAAACACTGATGTTTAGCAATTGAAATGGATGAAATTGGTGAATATCAAATTTCATAAGTTTTCATCTATGGGTAAGAAACTTTTTTCGCTGCTTGACAGTAATTTTCAGCCACGCCTTAAAAAATCAAAGGTTCGGGTTAATTGTTAAGCCAAAGGGCTGCGAAAGTTATGAGAGCATCGGACGAATGTTGGCACCGTATATGTAATTTTCAAAGTTGTAAAATCTTACAGTGCGATTTGCTCCAGAAAAAACAATTCCGCAGAAGTTGGCTTCACAAGTAAGAGTGTCATTACTAAAGCAAGTAAAGATGTCTTCACTAATAATGATTTTTAAAGGCGATTCATTACATTTTTTTTTCGGCAAAAGAAATTACGGCGGCATTTCGATATTTTATTTACTCCTCAAGCGGTTCTGAGGTCTCGGTCGAAGATATTTTTCCCCATCTAAACTGCTGATTCTTTTGATGGTTAACATATATGAAGAAAAAAAATTCTTTTTCTTCATATATGTTTTCGCTTCGATTCGGACGTATATAAGTGAATACAAAATTTTACGAAACTGCACACGATCTATTTGAGAACCGTGTGTTTCAAGACCAGCAGAGATTTTTGTTGTTTTTGACGTTTTACGCGAAATAAGGGCAGAGATCACGATTTAACAGATACTTGGATTGAACTCGAACAAAAATCGGAAACAGGAACGTCAGGTTTCGGAAACATTCTTTCTCCGACAGTCAAGTCTCCGATTTCCGTCCGAAAAATGAAATCAAGTTCTTGGTTTTTCATCAACGGGAAGATATTTCCGAAAGTATCGCTGTGCCTTTTGCATTCCCAAAACCGCTTCTTCGGAAGCCGAACAACTCAAAAAAACTTTAGGAGAAGTAACACTATGCGAAAAAACAGATTTTGGTTAACTACGATGTTAACACTTATTTTTTTATCACTTAACAGTTTCGCCCAGGATAAGAGCGACAGTGCCGAAGTGAAAACCGACGACCAGGCGGAAGCACCGTCAATCGTTTGTTCGTCGTTCAGTTCGATTGCCTTCGGGCAGACGGTGAACGGCACACTGTCAAACACGGATTGTTCCGACGGCGGCAGATTTATTGACGAATACCGATTTCAGGGACAAGCCGGTCAGCGAATCGTCGTGACGATGAACTCCGACGCGCTCGGTCTTCCGGCTAATCAGGGCGTTGACTCCGCTCTAATCCTTCAATCGCTGACCGGCGGTGTCGGCACGATGATCGCAATGGACGATGACGGCGGCAACAACGGGAGCAGTTCGACCATCAGAAACGCCCGCATCCCGGCGTTCACCGGATTCTTCATTCTGCCCGCCACCGGAACTTATGTCGTGCAAGCCACCAGTTTTGCAGCCGGAGACATCGGTAACTATTCGCTTCAAGTAATTGACGGCGGAACACCGCCCTGCACGACGACTTTTCTGGAAAACCGTTTGGCTCCGAATAACGTCCTGAACGGCGATATCAACAGTGCCGATTGTTTACGGCGCGGACAATTCTACACCGATATTTACGCGATCACGGGTCGCGGTCAATCGGTGACGTTCGACTTGACTTCGAGCCAGTTCGACACTTTCTTAATCCTTCGCAGCGACGGTATTGACGGCACGATTGTCGCGCAGGACAACAACGGCGGCGGCGGAACCAACGCCCGCATAACATTCACGCTGACTGCCGGCACGACTTATTTTCTGGAAGCCTCGTCCGCATTATCGAATGCCACGGGTGCTTACACTTTCACATACACGACCAATCTCGCCGCCGGCACGATTCCGGTTTCAATCGGCGCGATCAACGCCACCGCCGGAACGACCATCGCGGTTCCCCTAACGGTCGGCGATACGACGGGGCGCGGTATTCTGAGCTATCAATTCACGCTTCAGTATGATCCGACGGTTTTAAGACTGATTGTTCCGCCGGTAGGTTCGCCGATTACCATCGGTCCCGGAACCATCACGACTCCGGCGGCAAATTACGGAGTCAATACCAACACTTCCACGCTCGGCACATTGGGTGTCGCCGTTTTCAGCAACAACGGCACGGAATTAACCGGCGCGGGAACTTTGATTTTTGTTAATTTTCAAGTGATTGGAAATAACGGAACGGCTTCGCCGCTGCTGACGACCTTCCAATTTAACGAAGGCACACCGTCGGCGTTCGTTTTCGCGGGCAGCGTTTCGGTTAATCAATTCAGAATATCCGGCACGTCGCTTTACGGAAATCCGTCAACCAATTTGAACAAGCCCGTTTATAATGTCAACCTGACGGCGCAGGGAAATCCGGTGGTTACGGCGGCGACCAACGAACGCGGTAATTATCAGCTTGACGGATTGGGCGCGGGAGCCTATACGGTTACGCCGCGTAAATTCGGCGACGTATTGCCCGGCGGTTTGGTTCTTCCCGGACAAGTGGGAACTCCGATTTCGAGCCTTGACGCGCAGCGCGCCAACGAACAGGCAGTCGGCAACATCGCTCTGAATGCTCGTCAATTACAGGCGGCGGATGTCAGCGAAAACGGCGTGGTAACGGCTTTCGATGCGGCGTTGATTTCGATCTATACGACTTCCGCGACTGTGCCGACGCAGGCGGTCAACCGCTCCGGTCAGTGGCGATTTCTTCCGTCCACCCGTTCATATCCGTCCATTACGTCGAGCCTGACCAATCAGGATTACGACGCGATTTTGCTGGGCGATGTTACCGGAAACTGGACGCAGCCCTGTGGTCCTTCGGTTCCCCCTCTGCCGCCGTGTTCGACGGTTAGCGGCGGCGGCGGCGGCGGCGGTGGTGACAGACCGGCATCGGTCAATGTTTCGCTCCCGCAGTTATCGGGAAGCAACGGCAGCAACATCATCGTTCCGGTCAACGTCGGTAATTTAACTGGTCAGGGTGCGGTCTCTTACGATTTCGATTTGAGATTCGACCCGACGGTTTTGAGATTGGCGACCAGTCCGATCACCCAAACCGGAACTTTGAGTAATGACTTTACAATCACGGTCAATACCGCCGTGCCGGGAAGACTTCGCGTTGGCGCATACAATTCGTCGCCGCTTGCCGGAACCGGATCGCTTCTGAATGTCAATTTTGAAGTTATCGGATCACCGGGTTCGCTGACGAACTTGAGATGGCAGTTGTTTGAATTTAACGAAGGTGACCCGGCATCGGCGAAAACCGACGGACAGTTCAATGTCAGCGGTCAAGCGGCGACCACCGTCTTTGATTTCGACGGCGACGGCAAAGCCGACATCTCGGTTTTTCGCGGCGGCAACTGGCACATCAATCGTTCGGCGCAGGGTCTTACTTCGACTCAGTTTGGAACTGCCGCTGACAAACTCGCCCCGGCGGATTACGACGGCGACGGTAAAACGGATGTCGCCGTCTGGCGTGCCACCGACCCGGACAAAGGCTATTTCTATATAATGGGTAGCTTCAACAATCAATTCCGGTTTGAACAGTTCGGAAGAGTTAATGATGTTCTGGTTCCCGGAACCTGGGATGCGGACGGCAAAGCGGATCTCGCCGTTTATCGAGGCGGCACAAACGCGGGCGATCCGAGTTATTTCTACTATCGTCCGTCCGCGCAAACCGGCGTTGATTTCATCCCCGTTCAATGGGGAACGTCCGGCGACCGGCAAGTGGCTGGCGACTACGACGGCGATAAAATTATGGATGCCGCCGTTTATCGTCCGTCAACCGGAACCTGGTTCATCAGACAAAGCACCAACGGTCAAATGAGATCGGTGCAGTTCGGAACTCCGACGGATGTTGCGGTTCCGGCGGATTACGACGGCGACGGCAAAACAGACATCGCCGTTTACCGTAACGGAACGTGGTATCTGAGGCGCTCGACCGCCGGATTCACCGCCATTCAATTCGGCTTGGGAACGGACATCACCGTCCCGGCTGATTATGACGGCGACCGCAAGGTGGACATCGGCGTTTTCCGAAACGGCGATTGGCATTGGGTCAACAGTTCAAACGGAAGCATCGGATTCTCCAAATTCGGTGCTGTCAATGACCGCCCGATTCCGAGATCGTTCATCGAGTAATCGAATGATTTTTCGATTGAAGAAAACAGAAAAGAAGGCAGCTATAATTTGTAGTTGCCTTCTTTTTGATCTGCCGAAGTTAATTATTTATCGTTCAAAGCCGCCGCGTCCGGCAACTCGTCGCCCGCTAAAAACTCCAAAGTCGCGCCGTTGTCTCGACTGCTTTACAAAGAATTTTTCAATTTCCAACGGCAGATTTGCTTAATCTTCATTTAACAATCGTCCGACAGGTGCAGTTTATGATCAATTAAAAATGCCCCAGAACGAGCCTTAACCCAACGCGCCGCAGTAAATCTTCAAAGCACGGGTCGTCGCTGAGTGATTGGGCTTTTTGACATTCGGCGATTGCCGCCGGAAGATCGTTTTTCATTAAATACGCCCGACACAAATAAGTGTGCGCGTAGGCAAAATTATCGTCCATCTCGATGGTTTCGCGTAACTGTTTCGACGGCTTCGTCGGTGCGGCGGGCGAATAATA
>JAYVGL010000331.1:0-8108 GCA_043772175.1 Pyrinomonadaceae bacterium
AACGAAAAGGCAGTCGGGCGGATTAGAATTAATCGCGTCGGAAAATTTCGTGTCCGAAGCGGTTTTACAGGCGATGGGTTCGGTTTTTACGAACAAATACGCCGAAGGTTACCCGGCGAAAAGGTATTACGGCGGCTGCGAGTTTGCCGATGTCGTCGAGAATTTAGCGATTGACCGCGCTAAAGAGATTTTTGGCGCGGAACACGCCAATGTTCAGCCGCATTCGGGAGCGCAGGCGAATATGGCGGTGTTTTTGGCGACGCTCGATCACGGCGATAAAATCTTGGGAATGAATTTGTCGCACGGCGGACATTTGACGCACGGGCATCCGATGAACTTTTCGGGAATCAATTTTGAAGTCTCCGATTACGGCGTGAATAAGGAAACCGAGCGGATTGATTACGACGAACTGCAAGCAATCGCTGAAGAAAAACGCCCGAAGATGTTGATCTGCGGCGCGTCGGCTTATCCGCGAATTATTGATTTCGCGCGAATCGGCGAAATCGGAAGATCAATCGGCGCAATCGTGTTGGCGGACATCGCGCACATCGCCGGACTCGTCGCTGCCGGACTGCATCCGTCGCCCGTGCCGCACTGTAATTTCGTTACGACGACGACGCATAAAACTTTAAGAGGTCCGCGCGGCGGATTGATTTTGTGCCGCGAAGAATCGGCGAAAGCGATTGACAAAGCCGTTTTTCCGGGAATTCAGGGCGGACCGCTGGTGCATATTATCGCCGCCAAAGCCGTCGCGTTCGGCGAGGCGTTGCGAACGGATTTCAAAGTGTATCAGCAGCAGGTTTTGGACAACGCGAAAGCGTTGGCAAATGAACTGACCGCGCAGGGTTTGCGAATCGTCTCCGGCGGCACGGACAATCATTTGATGTTAGTTGACGTTTTCGACGGCGGCAAAGGGATTACGGGCAAAGTTGCGGAAAAAGCGTTGGATGCGGTTCATATTACAGCGAACAAAAATACGATTCCGTTCGACCAAAATTCGCCGTTCGTCGCCTCCGGCATTCGGCTCGGAACTCCCGCGCTGACCACACGCGGAATGAAGGAAACGGAAATGCGGCAAATCGGCAAACTGATCGCGGCGATAATCCGCGAACCCGAATCGGAAGCGGTAAAGGCGCAGGTGAAAAAGGATGTCGCGGAACTGACGGCGAAGTTTTCCCTTTACGCGCATCGCTCGAACGAGGCGAAAACGGGCGCGATTTCGGCGAGATAAATAGTCCGAAATCCTGAAAGGACAAACGAAACTGCCGATTAACGCCGCTCGCTTTGGACGAGCAGGAAGTAAAACGCTGATTTATCAAGGTTTGCCAAGACCGATTAAGATTAAATTTAAATTATCTTAATCAATCGGCGCTTTACTGTAATCGTTCGATAAGCGGGCAAGTTGGATTGATGAACAAGCCGAACAAAAATTTATTCGAGGCAAACGCGCACAAATCATTCGTCGTCTTCGCGTTCTATGTTTTATTTTCAATCAGCACGTTTGCCCAGAACAAGCCTCTTTCTATTGCTCGAACAGTCCCCGAAAATTTCGTCAGCGACGGCTGTTCGCAGTTTCCCAACGGCGATTATAGAGACTGCTGCGTCGAACACGATAAATCTTATTTCGTCGGCGGAAGCTGGACGCAGCGTTGGCGCGCCGACAAAAAATTGTATAAATGCGTAGCGGCGAAAAAAGGTTTCGAGCATAAGTTAATCGCGCCGATAATGTGGGCTGGTGTGCGCGTTTTCGGCGTGTCATTGCTGCCGACTTCGTTTCGTTGGGGATTCGGGAAACAGAAAGCGGCAAAGTAAAATTTTTAACGAAATATGAGCAATTTATCCGACATCGGTTTTCCCGTGCAGAGCGAGCAGGATGTCAATGTTTTAATCACCGAGACGATAAAGTATGTCGAATCAATCAGATGTCCGCACGGATTCTATTTGCGATTCGCCGACGCTTCGGGCGCGGAAATTTATTTGCAGGGCAATAACGAGCAGGAATTGATCGGTTTTAATCCGCATTTCGCCGGAATAAGTCGCCGGAAGGTTGGTTTGACGGCGGCGATTGAGCGCGATTCGTCGCCGCTGGACGGCGGTTTTCACGCCTGGGCAAATCCGCGCGGCGAAGATGTCGAAATTTCCGGCGAATATCCTTTTGTTTTCGACGTTCCCGACTTTCGCCTCAATGAAAATATTCGATTTCCGCACATTTGCGAGATTCAGTTGACGGCATTCGCTTCAAACGATTTCAAGATATTCGCGGATGAAAAAGAATATAATGAAAGTCAGGACGGCGGAGTGAAATACGCTCTGAAGTCTTTTGTTCCCGTCGGGCTGTTCGCCTTTGACGAATCGGACGACGAAGTTGATTTCAGCGTTATCCGACCGATTGGAATGTTGACGGGCGAAATAAAAGAATTTGAACTGAAAACCAACGAGCTTTCGAGCGAAAAATTTTATCGGTTTCTGGTGGAAACTTTCGGCGGCGAAGTTGATGTCGTCGCCGACGCAAAACTGATCGCGGTCGAGCCGAAAGTCGGCGGAATCGTCAGCGGGCAATTCTGGCTTTCGGGAAAAATAATCAGTTAAACCTTGACTTCACTTCTCACCTTTTCCAGTAATTTTTAATTTTCATATCGAGCATCGGAAACGCGATGTATTCGACCTGTCTGCCGGAATCGCGCAGTTTTTCGACCATTTTTAGGGCGGCATCGGCGTTGCGCGTGTGGACGACAAACGAGGCGGAACGCTGTAAACTTTTGTTTTCGTAAAGCCATTCGGCGATGGCGTAGCCCGTGCGGGCGAAATCGTCGTGGTCGTTCGATTCGTAATGTTCGGGCAGCAAATCGTGATCGAGAAAAACTGCGTCGTAGGCGTATTTGCTCAGGTATTCTTTGGCTTCTTCGACCGTTGCGGCGATGTCGAGTTCGTCGCCGTCGAATCTTTTGGTGAACCAGCGATGTCTTCGTTCGTCGTCGTCGAGAACGAAAACCGAAATCGGACTGCGTTCGGATTTCAAATCTACCAGCCCGAAGCGAAGCATTAAACTGCGTATAAAACTCATAAATTATAAGGTTTTGCTCAAACAGTTTTAATATAGCACAAGCTAAAATTCATAAAAATCCGGCAGGCTAAAAATTTATCGCTCGATATGAATTTTTTATTAAATCGTAAGTCGTGTCTTTTCATCAACTTCACTTTTTTTGCTTCCGGCGGTTTCACCGAACGCCGATGTTTGTTGTATTCTGTGGCTAACAAAAAAACTTGAAATCATTTTTCACAGTGCTATAATCCAAAACAGAACTCCGCAGTTCCGAGGACGTTTTAACCCCTAAATCAGATTTAAGCAGTAAATTTTCATAAGTTTCGCCGAATGCCACAAGAAAAAGCGACAGTTCATCCTTTGTTTGCCGTGCCGGATTTGCCGTCCGCGCGCCAGCCGTTCGACGCGCCGCAATTTGGCGACGAACCGGAAGTTTGCCCGCTGTGCTACGGTTCGGGAATGGAAATCGTCAAAGGAAAGGGAGCGCGTCCGTGCGGCTGCCGCAAAAAGACTTCGCATTCTAATCTGATCGAAAAAGCGAAGATTCCGAAACGTTACGAAAGTTGTCATTTTCATACTTACCGCGTTCTGAACCCGTCGCAGGATCGGGCGTTTCGTTTCGCGTCGAAATTGACGATGGATTATCCGGCGGTCGAACGCGGGTTGCTTTTGATGGGAACGGTCGGAGTCGGCAAAACGCATCTCGCCGTCTCGATTTTGAAAGGTTTGACCGAGCGCGGCTTCACCTGTCTTTTCTACGAATTCGGTGCGCTTTTGAAAGGCATACAGGACTCGTATAACAGCGTTTCGCAAACTTCCGAATTAAAAGTTTTACAGCCGATTTTCGATGCCGAAGTGCTGGTTTTAGACGAAATCGGCGCGTCCAAACCGACCGATTGGGTGCGCGACACGATGGCGAATATTATTAACACGCGCTACAATGACAAAAAACTGACGATTTTTACGACGAATTATTTGGACGAGCGGCAAGCGGAGCGCGAAGAAACACTCGAAGACCGAATCGGCGTTCGTCTGCGTTCGCGCCTTTACGAAATGTGCAAAACCGTTCCGCTCAACGGCGAAGATTTCCGGCGCACCTTTGACCAAATCACGCCGATTAAGAAAAATCAAAGATAAATTTTAACCGCGAGAAGACGCGAAAAAGCACGAAAGAGGTATAAAAACTTTCGTGCTTTTTCGTGTTATTTCACGGCTAATTTCTTTTTCGGCTGTTCAAACGCCGTGTAAATTCGATAACTCAAAAGTCCCGCTAAAATCAGCGCGAACAGAAATGGATAAAAAATATCGGATTTTACGATCAGCCAAAAGTGAATTACGCCAAGAATCGCAATCGGGTATGTCAGTTTGTGAAGTTTCTGCCAGTTTTTTCCGCCCAGACGCTTTATCATTCCGTTGGTCGAAGTTACGGCGAGTGGAATCAGCAAAAAAAACGCCAGCATTCCGACGGCGATGAACGGACGCTGCCAGACATCACTGATAATCGCCGAAATACTCAGGCTTTTGTCGAAAATCGAATAAGTTATCAAATGCAGAAAGCCGTAAAAGAAAGCGTAAAGTCCTAACATTCGGCGGGATTTAATCAATTCGTTCCAACCGAAATACTTGCGAATCGGCGACACGGCGAGCGTCACCAGCAGAAAAACGAGCGTCAGAACGCCCGTCGTGCGCGTAAAAAACTCAATCGGATTTGCGCCCAAATTTCCGTTCAGCGCGTCGTAGCCGAGCAGTAAAAGCGGCACGAGTGCGTTGATAAAAATTACGAGTTTGGTAAATTTTGCGTCGTTCATTAAAAGTATTTTTTCAAATCCATTCCGTCATACAAACTCGCCACTTCGTCGGCGTAACCGTTGAATGGCAGAGTCTCACGGCGCGTGTATTCGCCGATGCGGTTTTCCGTCGCCTGCGACCAACGCGGATGGCGCACGTTCGGATTGACGTTCGAGTAAAATCCGTATTCACGCGGCGCGGCGATGTTCCAGGTGATTGGCGGCTCCTGGCTCGTCAGATTTATTTTGACGATAGATTTGATGCTTTTGAAGCCGTATTTCCAAGGCACGACGAGACGAATCGGCGCGCCGTTTTGATTCGGCATCTGCTTGCCGTAAAGTCCCGTCGCCAGAATCGTCAGCGGATGTAAGGCTTCGTCAAGCCGCAAGCCTTCAACGTATGGCAATTCGATTCCCGCCGAAAACGCCGACTGCATTCCGTTTTTGCCTTCGGGCAGTTTGACGTTCGGATTGTTCGATTTAACGCCGCCGTAAAAAGTCTCGAACGCGACATATTTCGCCGCGCCGTTCACTTCGACCGCATCGAGAATTTTCTTTAACGGAAAACCGATCCACGGAACGACCATTGACCAGCCTTCGACGCACCGGAAACGGTAGATGCGTTCTTCCTGCTCGAATTTCAGTAACTCTTCGATGTCGAAAACTCGCGGTTTGTTAACGAGTCCGCCGACTTCGATAATCCACGGGCGCGTGACGAAATCTTCGGCTTGGCGGGCGACGGCGGTTTTGCTCGTCGCAAATTCGTAATAGTTATTGTAGTTTGTAATTTCGTCGAAAGTATTGAGTTTTTCTTCGGTCCGAAAGTCCGGCGGCTTTACGATGTCTTTGATTTCGGCGGTGATAATCGGTTTGGCGGGCGGCGGATTGATGGATCGGTAAATTCCGGCGGTCGCCAGAGTCGTGCCGGCGAACAGTCCGGCGCGGATGAAATTGCGGCGGGTTAAAAAAGTTTGCTCGTCGGTAATCTCGCTTGATTTTATATCTCTCGCCATAGCTCTTAATTCGTTTCGTGCAGACAAACGGTTTCGTTAAATATCTTCGCTGAATCGCAAAAACCCTTTAACATTTCTGTCAATCTGGAGTATCATTCGTTTGTCAATTCACAATTTTTTCGTTCTTCGGTAGCTTTCGGAAGGAGTTTTATGTCAAAAATTATTTCGTGTTCGCTTTGTTTGATGTGTTTGCTGATGCTTTCGTTCGCATTCGTTTCGGCGCAGGAAACTTCGCCGACCGTTTCGGCTTCCGAGAAAGAAAAGGCGCAGAAGGAACTCGAAAAACAGGTTCTGAAAATTCTCGACGATGCCGTCAACGAAGCGGGAAACCTCAAACTGCCGAACAACCGGGCGATTGTTTACGCGATGGCGGGCGATTTGTATTGGAAATTCGACGAGAAACGCGCCCGCGAACTTTTTCGCAACGCAGGCGGTGAAATGCTCGCCGCCAACGCCGAATCCGAAAAAGACAAAAAGGAAAGCGACGACAATTACGCTCAAATTTTTGATATGACCGACGTTCGCGGCGAAGTTTTGCCGTTAATCGCCAGACACGATGCCGATTTAGGTTTGGAATTGCTCGCGCAGACGCGCCCCGCAAAAATCGCCGAAGCGTTGGCGAAAGCCGCGCTGCCGAACGCCAAACAAAGCAGCGGTTATCTCGATTTTAATCCCGAACAATATCGCGTTCAGCGCGAAATCGCGCTCGAACAAAGTTTCGCCGTGCTTGCCGCCGAACAAAACCCGGACAAAGCCATCAAACTCATTAAAGACAGTTTATCGAAGGGAATTTCGTGGAGCGTTTTCCCTCTGCTGCAAAAAATTAATAAAAAAGACGAGAAAAAAGCGAGTTCGCTGGCGGACGATGTAATCAGGAAAATAGTTGACACGGATTTGACGAAAAGAACGGAGGATTTGAGCGCGGCGATTCGGTTTCTGCAATCGGCGACCGATCCGAATGCGCCGAAAAACACGAAGGAAAAACAATTTAAGTTCAGCGACGCGCAGTTAAAAGATTTAGCCGACAAAATCGTCAATACTTTTATGCAGCCGTCGAATTCACTGGAAATGACGATGGCGATGGCACAGGTGATGAAGAGTCTGGAGAAAATCGTGCCGGAGAAAACGCCGCTTTTGAAACAGAAACAAACCGAAGCGATGAAAAATCTGCCGCCCGAAGTCAGGCAGATGCAGCAGCGCGAAAAACTCTGGAATCCGAATTCCACGCCTGAAGAAATTCTCGCCGAGATACCGAAACTCAACGAATTTGAAAGAGTTTCGGCGTATCGTTCGGTCGGCTACAAAATCGCCAATATCGAAGATGAAGCGCGAGCGCGAAAACTGATCGAACAAATCCCGGACGAAAAAGCCCGCGCCGATGCCGCCGAACAATACGAGTCGGCGAAAATCAGCCGCACGGCGAAAGACGGCAAACTCGACGAAGCCAAAAAACTCATCGGAAACCTGAGCAAAAAGAAGACGCAAATTCAAAAATTAGTTGCGCTGGCTTTGGAATTTCACAAAAAAGGCGCGGAAAAAGATCGCGAAACCGCCGTCGGTTTGATGAAGGACGCGAAAACTCTGGCGAACGAATTCCCGGAAGACGAAGACGAATTGAACGATTTGATGGAAGTCGTCAAAGGTTACGCGGTCGTCAATCCCGCCGAAGCCTTTCGGATTTTCGATCCGATTGTTGACCAAATCAACGATTTTGTGCAGGCGACGGCGATTTTGAGCAAATACAACAAACGCAATCGGAATTTCAAAAAAGGCGAGTTGATAATGAAGGTCAACGGTTTTTCATACGACGGACTGATGCTGTTTCGATACATCAACCAGATTCAAATGCTCGGTAAAGCCGACCTCAATCGGATGAACTTGTTCTCCGACAAATTTCAGCGCAGCGATGCCCGCACCATCGTTAAACTGTTCGTCGCGCAGGGTTTTTTGAAAGAAGATAAAAAGTCGGAAGACGAGTCGGGCGGCGGACTTGTCTATTATGATTTCTAAAAATATCCGGCAAACTAAAAGCGCGGGTGATTTGTATTGTCAGTTTTCCGGCTTGTTTTTGAAAATTAGATTTTTCAGCGAACAAAATTCAAGATGCCGAATGAAAACCTCAGCATCAACGCTTTTCAGCATCAACGCTTTATCGGCTGAATTCTCAGAGCGTGTTTGGAAATTCAGGAAAGGTCAGCCGAAACGGTTAAACTGTTTCGGCAATGAAAAGAAAAACCTATCCGTCCGACCTCTCCGATGAACAGT
>JAYVGL010000332.1:0-5573 GCA_043772175.1 Pyrinomonadaceae bacterium
GTGATGAGCGCGGCGTGCGGCAGAGTCAGCGCGGAAAGTAGAACCAGATAAGCGGAAGTGTAATTGGCAAAGTCCGAAAGACGAAGCTGCAAAAGCCAAAAAATCAAGCCCAAACCCGCCAGCGAAACCAGCGTAACCGGCAGAGCGCGGCGGTGAAATCTGCCGACGAGCTGCCGCAGATTCTGTCGTTTAAAGGCTTTTTCGTTTTGTTCGTAAAGTTCGAGCCGCAGAAGATGCCGCCACGAATGAACGCCGATCAAATAAACCGTAACGGCGAGCAAAGGAGTCGTCAGCCGAAAGAAACCCAGCAGCAGAACCGTTTCGAGCAGAGTTACGAGCCGGTCAGCGGTGAATGATTCCGAACGACGAAACAGCGCGAAAAAATTGTTGAGTGAAATCAGCAGAATTCCGACGGCTAAAGCGTAAGGCGCGGCGGACAGCAAAACTTCGCTTGAACCGGCATTCAATTTCGCCAGTACCGCGCCGCTTTCGTTCGGATAAAATGCCAGCGGTGCAGACATCACGAGCAAACCGCGTCCGAGCGAGTTTATCAGCCAATCGCTTTGATTGTCCGTTTCCCAGATCGCGTCGCCGCTTCCGAAATGCCACGCCGTCAACGCCAAAAAACCGATGAGAACCGCGCCCGGAAGTA
Organism: Pyrinomonadaceae bacterium; assembly: GCA_043772175.1. GTDB lineage: Bacteria > Acidobacteriota > Blastocatellia > Pyrinomonadales > Pyrinomonadaceae. Next base: position 653 of record JAYVGL010000332.1, read on the forward strand.
AATACCAAACGACGACGACCGTTATTGCGAGTGTTAAATAAGCCGCTAAAAGTCCGAAGAGTGCGCGAAACGAACGGCGTTCGCGGCGCGTCGAATCGAACAAAATCCAAAAATCATACGCTCCGTGCGGCAAGCCGAACAGCAAAGCACTTAATAAAAGCAGCCACGCGCCCAAAGTTTCCGAACTTTCACCGCTCCACGCGCCGAGCAGCCAGCCCGCAAGCAGACTTGTCCAGGGAATGATGTAGAGTGCCGTGCGATGACTCGATTTTTTCATCACTTTCATTACGGGCGGCAAAACTTCGCCGCAGATTCTGCCAGACCGCCGCCCCGAAACGCATTTTCGGCAAAGCGTTGATAACGGCTAAGTCATCCGAATAAGAACTTTCGTCGCTTAAAAAGCGAATCAGCGAATCCGGCGCGACGCGCTCGAACATTCGGAGAAAACAATCCGCCGCCGCCGCCGGATGATGCACCAGAGCTTCCAAAAAAACCGCGTCGAAAAAATCGTATTTGCGCGGCGCGAAAGTTTGCGGGATTTCCCTCGCCTCGATGATCGCCCGCGCAATGTCCGAGGTCTGCCGCTGAATTCGGTGAAAAGCGTAGCCGCTCGACGGACGCGCCGCGCCGCCGGCGATGCCGATGCTGAAAAGTCGCTCGCTCGATTTCGCCGGCAGCCGCGCCGTCGTCATCGGCAGTTCGCCGGACTCTTCGGCTTTTATGTCATAATCTTCGCCGAAGTTTTCGCCGATATATTTGGTGACGGCGTTCAAGTGACTGCCCCAAATCGTCGGCTTGACGTTGAACGAAGTGCTTTCGACCAGAGCTTCACGGTCGGAATACGGCAGAACGTAGATAAAATTTACGCCGTCGGTCTGCGCGGTGCGAAAATCCATCAGCGTCGCCGTTTGATCGTCGAAAACGTCGCGTGAAAATTCGACTTTCCAGCCGAGAAACGTCTGCCGCAAATAAACGCCGTTCGTATTTTCGGCGTTGACAAAATTCGCGCCGCCTCTGTGCCGCGCATCAAAAACCAGATTCGCCCGCCAAGTTTCGCCGTTCGTCTCAACCTCGACGAAATCTCGTTTTTCTTCGACTCGTCCGGCTTTTGCGCCCAAGTGCAGTTCGACCGGCGTTTCCAAATTGCGCCAGCGCGTGTGAAAATGTCTGAAAAAGTCCGGCGCGTAAATTTGCTGATATGAAAAGTTTTCCGAAGTTCGCGTCGTTGAAGTGCGTTCGTCGCCGACCGTCCAGTTCTGCCACGATTTTCGCGCGAGCGGCGCAAGCGGCGCAGGCAGTTTCGCCCAACTGCACCAGCGCTGTTCGCGGTCGAATTTCGTCCGGCTGTCGAGCAGAACCACTTTTCCGGCGTATCCGAAATCTTCCAGGTAATGCGCCAGAGAAGTTCCCGCACAACCTGCGCCGAGTATTAAAACATCAGCTACTTTCACGCTTTTTTTTCTCCCCTTCGCCGCGTTCTTTTGAATTTCAAAAATGCCCGGAATTCGTTTTCGGAGTCGGATACTTGCCAAAACTAAAACGAACTCCGGGAGGTGGTTACCGACGATTGGTTTACGCCGCTGGTGAAAAAGCGGGAGTCGCCTGTCCGCTGGAAACTTCGACTGCCGGAGCTTCTCTCTGACGACGCGCCAGCAATTGCGCTCCGGCGAGATAGACGATAATTCCCGGACCGATTTTGTTAATTTGGTCGCCCAAATTATAAACCGCGTGAACGATGTTCAAGTCTAGTTGCGGGAGCAGGGACGGAATCATATAGCCAATCGGATAAATTCCCCAGCCCGTAATAACAAACATCGTCATCCATTTAACCGCCCACTGTTCTTCGGGTTCGGCGGTTTTCGCCATTTCCTTAACCGTCGTGAACAGGAAATAAACGATGCCGACGTAACCGATAGTGGAGATTGCGCCCCACAATAAGTGCATTCCCGTATTGTTAACGTATTGTTCGCCGATAAAACCGGCGATAATCATCAGTAAATCGGCGATAATCAGGTAAGTTACAACTTTCCCGACCTTGCGCCCGGCGGCGACCGCCAGCGGAATCTTCGCCACTAACAGCGGCGTAGTAATCAGCCAGTCCATATAGCGGAAATTAATGATTCCCAAAAACGAATCGCGGGTGATTTGGGCGTAATTCGAGCCGTTCGCTGCCAGCAGCGGCAGGGTCGTATCCGAATACAAACCTTTCATATAAAAATAATGAAAAGCCGCAATGCCGACGATCAGAGCCGAAAGCGTTAAAGCCGTCCGATACTCCGGCGCAACACTGTTTCTCTGCGATATGAAAAAGATGAACGCTGCGCCCATCGAGATATACGCGACGAAAAACGTAAAATTAACAATCATCGGCAAAATGCCGACTTGATCTGCGGTAATCAATCCGGTTGAAAAACCGAATGTTGCCGAACCAAGAATTGTAGATAACATATTTAGTCTCCTTAAGTATTTTTTTGTTGTTGATTTAGTAAATTTCTTCGGGCAGGCGTGTTTGAAGACACGCCTGCCCTTTGCTGACAGTTCTCTCCCAAAAAAGCGTCCAGAATTGCTTTGTAGATTTAAGAAGAACGATTAGCCTGCTCGCTGCCAATCAACTCACAACCTGAAAATCCTAAAAATTAGGTTATTAGTCCGAATTACTGCACTGCTGATTTATAAAAATTTGTTGGTCTGCTACCTGATGTATAACGTGAAATTAACAGGTCTCAAAGCTAAAGTCATTGAAACCGCTTATCACATCTTTAAATCAATCAAGTTAGTTTACCTAATATATTTACAGACTACTGTATAACGTATTCTGACTTCAAATTCAATTTTTCGATAGCGAACACCGTTAAGACAAAAGATATTAAATCGGCAGCGATTTTTTTAAGCGGTGTCGAACGCGGCAATCTTTTCGTATTGATTATGAATTCCCAAAATAATCACACCGAACAAAACCGCGACGACGATCAGAATGGTGTTCAAAATGCCTTCCGCGCCGAACGACAATTTTATGAGAATCGTCGAAATAATAAAACCGGAATTCCTGATAACTTTGCTGAATTTATCGGTGTGCAGGAATGAAAATAAAAGCAGCAAAACATCTATCAAAATCAGAATCGTAAAGAAGTCGTCGAAGAATATCTTATTGACGTCTTTGATGGCATTCACCATTTGCGTGATCGAAAAAAAACTCTCGTAAATCCAACGCCCGAAGCTGAAGGTCGCCAGTATCAAAAAAACGGGAATCAGACACATAGCGATAATATTTTTCATTTTGATAAACTTCGCTATCGGCACGGTTAGCGGAGTCTTCTCGGTTTGCAGTTCTTCCTTTTTTTGGTTGAGCCGGTAGAAAACGAAAATCAGCAGAAACAAAATAATGGTCGCCAGCAAATCGTAAGAAAACTGAATGTCGTTTTTTTCCTTGAACCAATCCGAAGTAAATTCGAGATTCGATAAATCTTTGAAAACGCGGCGAATGATTATCAGAGCGATGATTTCATATTGTTTGCCGATATAAGTCGAGGTGGATTTCGGCAGATAATAGACGAGCAAATATACCTCGTAAACTAGGATGAACGAGAAAGGAGTGTAAATCGCCGCAATCGGATTGCTCAGTAATTTGGAATAATCGTTGAGTTGGAAAATATGTAAATTCACCAACACGATCAGCAGCAAATGAACAATAAAACTGATGATCGCAATGGTTACGATAACCGCTTCGCTTTGCTCTTTTGTTTTTGGAGAAAGCAGTTTCGGATAAAAGTAGTTGAATATCGCGTCGGTTTTATTCATATTTGATGGATGTTCTCCGAATTGCTGAAACATCGGATTTGTTAATTCGATTCTGCCGAATTCGACGATTCGCCGAAAAATGCTTTCCGAATTATTGATTTTCGGTTTAATAGTGACGAGTTGCCGCTGAATGTGCAACGGTATGTTAACAGGTCTTATGCTTGAAGTCATTGCAAATCTTTATCACATCGCGGAATCAGGTTAATCAGTTCACCTGATGAGCGAATCGGCGAATTGGTTTTCGAGACAAAAGTTTGCAATCACGAAGCAATAATTTATACTGAACGACATCAATAAAATCAATTTTTGAGGAGAAAAAGATGTCGAAAAACTGCACGCATCTTGATTCGATTAAGGAAGCTACGCTGTCGGCAAAAGGTTGCGAGGATTGTCTGAAAATCGGCGACGTGTGGGTTCATCTGCGCGAATACTTGGCTTGCGGTCACGTCGGCTGCTGCGATTCGTCGAAAAATAAACACGCGACGAACCATTTTCACGCAACCGCTCACCCGCTCATCAAATCGTTCGAGCCGGGCGAAGATTGGGTTTGGTGCTATGTTGACGAAGTTTTTATGGAAGCGGTTTAATTAATTACGAATTACGAATGAAGAAAAGATTCCTGATTTAATTCGCAACTCGTAATTTGAAATTCGTAATTAAAAAACTATGAGCGAGCAGAATTTGAAGGAAAAATTTCCGGCGGCGTTCCTGAAACTGGACGACCGGCAAATCGCGGAGATCGCCGAATTTGCCCAGTGTAAAACTTACGCGGACGGGAAAGTCCTGTTCAGAGCAGGCGAACTCGAATTTAAGTTTCACGTTTTAAAGACCGGAGCAATCGAGATTTACGACCGTTCGGGCGATGGGACGAAGTTGCTGCTGACGCACGAACCCGGCGAATTTACCGGCGACATCGCCAATTTAACGGGCAGTCCGGCGAACGCCGACGCGATTGCCAAAGGCACGACGGAGGTTTACGAAATCTGCGGCGAGGAACTGCGCCGAATCATCGCCGACCGCCCTTTGTTAACCTGAGTCTTGAGTTGAGATTTATGTAATCTCCCAAAAATGAGTAGAATAATTTTACAGAAAAAACTGCTCAGAAAAAGGAGATTACACGATG
>JAYVGL010000333.1:0-4386 GCA_043772175.1 Pyrinomonadaceae bacterium
GGCGGCGGCGAAACCGTTCTGCGACTGGTTCAGATACCACGTGCCGTTTGCCGGACGAAACACGGAAACATCGGATTTGCCGTCACCGTCGTAATCGAATGGAGTTCTGGCGTTGCTCAGATTAATTTCATACGCGCCGCGCCCGTAAGTCCCAACTTGGATCAACCCGCTCGGTTGCGCGTCGAGTTCGGTAACGATGGTCGGCGGCATTCCGAAGTTGAATGTCTCCCAGATATTGCCATCGGTCGTTGAGCGAAAAACGCCGATGTCCGTGCCGACGTAAAGCGTGTTGGCATCACGCGGATCAATCAAAAGAGTGTTTGTCGGGATATTCGGCAGATTACCGCTGATGTTCGTCCAGGTCGCGCCGCCGTTCGCTGTTTTGAAAACGTGACCGGAATCGAAACCTGAAACGGTCAGGTAAGCGACGTTCGGATCCGTCGGGCTGACGATGATTGATTCGATAAATCTGGTCGGCAGTCCGCTCGTGATATTCGTCCAAGTCGTGCCGCCGTCGGTGCTGACCGAAGCTCTGCCTTGCGCCGAGCCGGTGTAAATGACGTTCGTGTCGGAACGCGCCACGCCGATTGCCGAGAGAACATCCGAACCGCCGTTGGTGATGTCGGTCGCGCCGCCCGGAGCCGTCCAAGTCGCGCCGCGATTGCGGCTGGTGTAAAGGCGGTAAGTTCCGAAATACAGCGTCGAGTCAATATTATTGCTGACGAACGGCGGATAAAACGCTACGCGGTCGCTGGCGAAAACCGTATTGCTGCCGATGGTCGAACTGAAGGTGTTACCGTTATTCGTGTATCGGTAAACCGTATTATAAACGTAGGTTACGTAAACGATGCTCGGATCGAGCGGGTCAACAATCGTCTGTCCGCCGTCGCCGGTGGCGAATTCGCGCCAGCCGTTCGCGCCGCTGCGCTTCTGCGTTCCGTTGTCCTGCGTTCCGCCGTAAGTGCGCGTCGCGTCGGTCGGGTGCAGATCGAGACTGACGAACAAAGTCAGCGCGAGGCTCGCGTTCAGCGATTGAAAAGTTGCCGCGCCGTCGGTCGAACGCCACAAACCGCCGTCGTTAGCGATGTAAATCGAATTCGGGTTGGTCTGGGAAATATAAAAATGATGCTGATCGGGATGCGATCTGGCTTGCGTTGGCGTGTAGCCGCCGGTGATCGTAAAATTATTAGTGATGTTCGCGTAAGTTACGCCGCCGTCGAGACTGCGCCACAAATCGCGTGTGCCGACGAAAAGTATATTCGGATCGGTTGGATGAACGAACAAATAAAAGTTATAGTTCAACTGTCCGGTGTCGAACGCCGCACCGCGATTTGTCCAGGTTACGCCGCCGTCGCCGCTGATTTCCACCCGCGCCGTCGCGCCGCTGCCGACCGCGACGTAAACATTTTGGGCGGCGGCGTTCGTAACGGCGACTTTGATGTTGGAAGTGGTTGCAAACGGCGCGGAATAAATGCGCGTCCAGGTTTGGCAGGCATCGGTTGATCTGAAAATTCCGCCGGTCGCGTCCGTGGTGCCGTCAACTCGCTGCATCGCTAAATAATAAGTGTTCGGCTGCGCCGGATGGCGCACCAGATCGCGCGGCAGACCGCTGATCGTTTTCGTCCAATTTACGCCGCCGTCATTCGACAAATAAAATCCGCTGGCAAACGCGCTGTTTCCCGATTGCGAGGAAAACTGCGCCGCGTAAACGCGATTCGGGTTGGTCGCGTCAACCGCGATTTGGGAGATTCTGCCCGGCGAAGGCAAAGTCGAATTGCTGATGCGCGTCCAGGTCGCGCCGCTGTCGGTTGATTTCAGAACGCCCGTGCCGAGATAGCCCTGCGCTTTGTCGCCCATTCCGGCGTAAACGATGGAATTATTGCTGGGCGCGAAAGCGATTGAGCCGACCGCCAGATCAACCTGCGTATCCGAAGTCGGCGCGAACGTCGTGCCGCCGTCGGTCGAACGCCACACGCCGCCGGTCGCCGCGCCGATTAAAACCAATTGCGGATCGGACGGCGAAACGGCGATGGAATTGATGCGCCCGCTGGTCAAACCCCAATTGTTCGGAAAGTAAGAACTCGTCGGCTGCGGTCCAATCGGTCGCCACTGCTGATCGGCAAGCGGCTTCGACGAATCGCGGCGGACATCGGCGGGACGCGCCAGCCACGCCTGCCGCCGTGCGTTGGCGGGCAGTTCCGCAAATGGGTAAGTCCGACGGAACGTAAACCAGTCTTCGCGTTTCTCCGCATTTTCCTCAAATTCGCCTTCTTCGCGCGGCTCGTTGGCAAACGCCGGCTGTTCGGTCTGCGCTTCGGTTCTTTCCTCGACTGCCAACGGCGCACAGCCGGAAAACAGCATTAACGACGCAAAAAAGCCGAGCCATTGAACGACTCTTTTGGCATCCGGCAAAGTATTCGTAAAATTCATGTCTAAATTCTCCTCTGGCTGACAGCAGATGTTTTTGGAAAAATTATCGTTCAAGTTGACGTTTTAACTGCTCGATAATATGGATTGAAGTAGGCATAATAACACAAATCGCCGTCCCGGAAAAAAGAAATTTTGAACGCGAATAAAGCCTTACGTCGAATAATTCAGACAGCTGATTTGCCGCGATGAAAAACCGAAATGTTATTTTTCCGGCGCAATCGGGCGAGCGAAGATTCTGCCGCGTGGGACAAAAAGGTGTTGCCCGAAATAACATTTCAGGCAACACCTTTTTGTTAACGTCCGTTAAATTGAGTTTGTTACCGGCGAAAAAAATATCTTTCAACGAGAAAACCACAAACCGAAGCGGCTTATAAAATCTCCGCCGTATCCTGATCTGCCGTGTCGTGGATGTTTCCCAAATCCAGTAACTGCAATTCGATTTCGCCGCCGTCCGATTCGGGCAGCGAATCGCCCGTCATTTTCACCAGAATTAAAGTGATGTTGTCTTCGCCGCCGTTTTCATTAGCGACTTTGACGAGTTCGACCGCCGCCATCTGAAGTTGATCGAAATACTGTAAAACAATCCGCTGCATTTCCGTGCCGCTGACCTTGTTCGATAGACCGTCGCTGCACAGCAGAAGCACGTCGTCGCGTCGCGGCATTAATCGGGAAGCGACGGGGAAAATCTCGTTCTGCGCTCCGAGTGCCTGCAAAATCACGTTTTTAAGCTGGTGCGTATCGGCTTCTTCCGGCTGAATCTGTCCGGCATCAATCAACTGCTGGACGAGCGATTGATCTTTCGTTACTTGATAAATCTTTTTGTTTCTCACTAAATAAGCGCGGCTGTCGCCGACCTGCACCAGATCAACGGCTTCGTTCGTGATGCCGATGCCGGTGAAAGTCGCGCCCATTCCCTGATACTGCGGATCAATGCGTCCCTGCCGGTGAATCAAATAATTTGAATAGACGGTTGCGTCGTAAAGTTTGGAAATTAAGGAATCGTTATAGTTTTCCGGCGCGATGGTTTTGTCTAAATCCTCATCGAGAAATTTCTGGCTGACGGTTTCGACCGCCATTTTACTGGCGACTTCACCGGCGAGTGCGCCGCCCATTCCGTCCGACACGGCGAGAACCACACCGTCGCCGGTAATGTCGAACTTCTGCGATTCGACGATGAATTCGTCCGGTTCCTGCGAACTCATCCAGGTTTTCGCGTCGGCGATGCTCAATAGAAGATAATTATCTTCATTGCCTTTGCGGACGCGCCCAATATGCGACGTAGCGTGTGTTTCAACAGTTAACATAAATTAAATGAATGATGAACGATGAATGAAAACTAGATTTTGCCATTCATCATTTACCATTAACCGAGTGCTTGATGTAAATCCTCTAAAATATCTTCGATGTCTTCGATGCCGACCGAGACGCGCACCAAGCCGTCGGTAATTCCCAGTGATTGGCGTTTTTCAAACGGGACGGAAGCGTGAGTCATCGTTGCCGGATGAGAAATCAAACTTTCCACGCCGCCCAAACTTTCCGCTAACGTGCAGACTTTGACGTTTTCCAGAACTCTTTTTGCCGATGCGAGCGAGCCGGTCTCAAAAGCCACCATTCCGCCGAAACCTTTCTGCTGGCGGCTTGCCAATTCGTGCTGCGGATGCGACTGCAAACCCGGATAATAAACTTTTTCCACTTTCGGATGTTCGGCTAAAAAAGCGGCGACGGCGCGACCGTTTTTATCGTGCGCTTCCATTCGGACAGCGAGCGTTTTCGTGCCGCGCAAAACCAGAAAAGAATCGAACGGCGACAAAATCGCGCCGATGCCGTTTTGAACAAACTTGATCCATTCGGCATCTCCTTCATTATTCAACGCCGCAAATCCGCCGATGCTGTCCGAATGCCCGTTCAGATATTTCGTCGTCGAATGAACGACAATATCTACGCCGAATTCCATCG
>JAYVGL010000334.1:0-3853 GCA_043772175.1 Pyrinomonadaceae bacterium
TAGAAAACGGTTTCGGCGATGCGTTCGCCGTGCGCCGAAAACATCGTATCGGCAACTTCCAATTCACGAAAATGTCTGAAGCATTCGGGCGAAATAAATTCACCGCACAATTTTTGACGCGGAAATTTTTCGCGCTCGATTAAAACGACGCGGTGGTTTTTTTTCGCCAGCCTAACCGCCAGACTCGCGCCCGCCGGTCCCGCGCCGACAACGACGATTTTTGATCTAAACATAAAATTATTCTACTACTTTCAGCCGTAAGTCCGGTATTTTGCTTTCCCCTTAATTCGTGTTATTCGTGTTATTCACGGCGAAAATTTTATGAAAATTATTCCGCTTTCCATTCCGACACCGTTTTATATCGGCGATGTCAATGTTTATTTAATCAAAGACGATCCGCTGACGCTGATTGATGCCGGACCGAAAACCGCCGCCGCGTTTGATGCTCTGCGCGATAAATTGAAGCGTCACGGCGTGAACGTCTCTGACATTAAAAGAATCGTTTTGACTCACGCGCACGAAGATCATTGCGGTTTGGCGAAGCAAATCCGGGATGCGGCGAACGGCGCGGAAATTTTCGTCCACGAATGGGAGACGGGAAATCTTTTCGGCGCAACGACCGGCGCGGAATACGACGATTTGATCGTTCTCGCCGGAGTTCCCAAAACTATTTTCAAAGAAATACGGGCAATTTATCAAGACAAATCGTTCAGCGATTCGTTGGAGAAAAGCGAATTTCGATGGTTAGAAGACGAAACTGAAATCGAATTCGGCAGCGGCGTTTTGAAAGTTCTGCACACGCCCGGACACACGCCCGGTTCGTGTTCGTTTTTCCGCGAAGCCGACCGCACTTTAATCGCGGGCGACACGGTTTTGAAACGCCTCACGCCGAACCCGATTCTCGCGCCCGATCCGTTCGATAAAACCAAACGCTTTAAATCTTTAGCCGAATATCTCGTCAGTTTGGCGAAAATCAAAAGTTACGCGCCGACCTTAATTTACGGCGGACACTATGAACCGATTGACGATTTCAACGAGATTTTCAATCGTTACGTCCGCGCCATCAACGAACGGCAGAAAAACGTCGCCGCGCTCCTGTCAAACAACGGCGCGACGGCTTTTGAAATCGCCGGAAAACTTTTCCCGGCAGCGAAAGGTTTTCACCAATTTTTAGCGATCAGCGAAGCCGTCGCGCATCTTGATTACGCCGAATCGGAAGGCAAAATCGCGGTTGAAATCAAGGACGGCGTGGAATTTTATCGGAAATTATGAAGCAGTCGAAGTTTTCTGCGCGACGATTTCGCTGATTTTGTCGCCGACTTTGGTTAAACCTGCAAAACCCGGCAGCGTTTGAATTTTTTCCGAGACGTTGCGGTCAATCCACTTCATTCCGCCTTCGCCGCCGAACAAGGTGGCAATCGTGTAATTTAATTCTTCGGCAGGTTTCGCGCCGCCGCCGACCGGCGTGTAGAAATGTTTGATGATGAAGCGCGAAAGTTTTTGAGAAATCTCCGATTTTTGTAACTCGATTCTCGCAACACTCCGGTAAAAAGTCGTGTGCGCCGATTCTTCGCGGATGATTCCGGTTAAAATCTGCGACAAAACCGGATGATCGGCGAGTGCCGACAAACGCCGATAACCCTGCGTCGTGGACATTTCGTGAATCGCGCCGAACGCCATGTGCGTCGCGGTAAAACGCTTGCCGATCAAACTCGCCAGCGTCGTTATCAGATAATTCGTGACAGTATAAGAAGTCGAAATGGAATTTATCACCTGCTTCTGCCATTTCGGGTCGGTGCCAATTCCGGCTTCGTTTAGAAAACGGTTGAGAACTTCGCCGTGTGTTTGTTCTTCTGCGCTCCAGCGTTCCATAAATTTGCGAATAACCGGGTCTTTGCCGGTCGGCGTGCGGCGCAGTTCCTCGTAATAAACGTCGGTCAAAGTTTCGACATCGCGCATATAAAGCAGCACGGGAACGAACTTTTTATCAATCGGATGTTTGCCGACTGCGCTCCAATCGAGTTTGCCGATAAATTCGCCGGTTAAAGTTCGCGGCTGTTTTTCATACCAATCAAGCACGTCGCGGTTCGTTTCAAAGTTCATCGTGTTCTTGTTACCTTCCAAACTTTTTTATTCGCCGGGACGCGCGCTTCGGATGCGTCACGGAGCAAATCACCCGGCTTTGACGCTTCAGATTCGTTAGATTTACGTTCGATACATTATAATATTTATCGTCGGCTTAATGTTTTCAGGTTTGAAATGCGGAAATGCGATTGATAATCAATTTTGAACAATCGGCAGCCGTTCAGAGTTCACGCTTGAGCGTGTGGTTTTCCGCCGCGCTTCGCCGGCGAAAGAACACGCTGAAGGCGTGAACTACGAACTAAACAAGTTTTCAAAAGCAAGCTATGAAATTAACACTCGAAAGGCAGATTCCGCTGGTTTTTACCATCGCTATTTTACTGCTGATAATCGTCGCCTTTTTCGCTTATCGAAGCACTAATTCTTTGACCGAATCGCTCAATTGGGAAAAGCACACGCAGGAAGTGCTTCAGCAATTCGACGAAACGCTGATTTTGATGATTGATGCCGAAACCGGCGGGCGCGGTTTTCTCATCACGGGCGAAGAAAATTATCTCGAACCGTATAATAATGCCACTGAAAAAATCGGTGATAACCTGGCGAAACTGCGCGGTTTGGTTGCCGATAACCCGCAGCAGTCGGCAGCGATGCCGCGTCTCGAAAATACTATCGGCGAAAGATTGAGAATCTTAAAACAAGCTGTTGATATGCGCCGGTTTGAAAGTCTCGAAGAGGTCAGAGCGCGAATGTCCAAAAATCGCGGCAGAGAGACGATGGACGAGGTTCGTTCGATTATCAACGGTTTAAAAACGAATGAGCAGAATCTTCTAACCAACCGCGAAGCCGATTTGGACACGAGTTTAACGAACACTTACCGGATGGTTGCTTTCGGCAGTCTTGCCGGAATTCTCGCTCTCGGTCTGGCAAATTTCGCCATTTATCGAGGAGTCGGCAGCCTCCGTCGTGCCGAAGATAATTTGAAGAACGCCAATAAAAATCTGGAAAGCCGCGTCGAAGAAAGAATGCACGAATTATCTGCTAAAAACGACGAGTTAAAACACCAGATCGAACAGCGCGAGCAAGCCGAAATCCGTCGCCGCGTCGCGCTTGAAGTCGGCGGTTTGGGAACCTGGAAACTGAATGTCGAAGGCGTTGACGGCGAAATGGACGAGCGAACGCTGGCGGTTTTCGGACTCTCGAAAGACGATTTTGACGGTTCGAGTAAGAAAGCGTTCAGCCGCGTAATCGAAGAAGATGCGCCGAAAGTTGACGAGGAATTTCGGAAATCGGTCGTCGAAAAAAACAATTTCGATGCCGAATTTCGCATCCGGGATTCAAAGGGCGGAATTCGCTGGAACAGCTGCACCGGACAGCCGCAGCTTGACGAAAACGGCAATGTGACGCACGTCGTCGGTTTCTGCCGCGACATCACGGAAAGCAAAAAAAACGAATTGTCTCTGCGCGACAGCGAAAGTTTCGTCCGCGCTATTCTTGATTCACTACCGGCGCATATCTCGGTTCTCGACAAAACCGGTGTCATCGTCACCGTCAATCGGGCGTGGCAGAATTTCGCCAGTGAAAACTGCGTGATAGAACAGATCGCGGCGACCGGCATCGGGCAAAATTATTTGAAGGTATGCGAAACGTCCGCCATTTTTGAAGAAAGCACCAAAGATGTGGTCGAGAATCTACGGGTGATTTTGAGCGGCGAGCTGCAAGAATTTTCGGTCGAATATCCGTGCCATTCGCCGCACGAAGAACGCTGGTTTAT
>JAYVGL010000335.1:0-4141 GCA_043772175.1 Pyrinomonadaceae bacterium
GACATCTTTCGTGCCGTGAATAATCTGCCTTTGCAGATTAGATTCGTCCACGACATCGAAATCAACCAGCCCAAGCGTCCCGATTCCCGCCGCCGCCAAGTATAAGCCGAGCGGCGAACCGAGTCCGCCCGTGCCGATCATCAAAACCCGCGCCGCTTTTAACTTGCGCTGACCTTCCAGACCGACTTCGGGCAAAATCAGATGCCGTGAATAGCGGGCATATTCTTCGTTTGAAAGCGTCGGCAAGTCTTCGGTCACCTTCGCTTCAACGGCGGAACTTCCGCCCGCAATTGACGGCACGATCATAATCTCGCCGCCGTCTTTAACCGGCGTGTTCGTGCCGTCTAAATCACGAATATCTTCATCGCCGACATAAACATTAACGAAATTTCGCAACGCTCCGCTATCGTTGTAAAGATGCTTTTTCAAATCGGCAAACTCGGTCGTCAACTTATCCAACGCTTCTCCGGCAGTCGCCGCTTTAACTTCGATTTCCGATTTTCCGCCCGCAAATTGTCTGAGCGGTGTCGGAATTATTATTGTTACTGCCATAAGTAATTTCTCCCTCGTTTAATGGTGAATGATAAATGGTGAATTTTAAGAATCCATTAATTCACCATTTATCATTCACCATTAAAAATCTTTTCTTCGTTAAATTTCGAGCGGTCATTTTCCATTTCCCACGCACGAATATCAACCGCTTCGCCGCCTTCGACCGACACGATAATATACGTCCAAACCGGCAGTGCGTGGTCTAAATCAAACTGCGAAGGACGCGCCGCGCAATCGGGATGCGAATGATAATAGCCGACAACATCGAGCTTTTTTTCACGCGCAAAACGCTCGGCTCGCATTACGTCTTTCGGCGTAATCAGCACACGATTATACTGTTCGGCTTCCGCCATCGCGTTCTCCATCGGGAGCAGTTCGACGACTGATTTCACAGCGTCAGCCGCGAAATTTCCGATTAACATTCCGCCGCACTCATTCGGATAAGTCCGTTCACCGTGCGCTTCGATTTGTTCGATCAATTCTTTGCTTATCAAAACCATAGATCTGCTGGAAACAAAAGGTTTGCCAATTCAAACATATTCCGTTTTCTACTTTGAAGGTGCCTGCTCGATGTCATTGATAATGCCCGCCGCGTACATCGCCGCTACTCCCGAAGCATAAACGACCGCCGCCGTGTCGTTTTCAATCGCCGCCGATTCCTTAAGCGCGGCGTTCGTCGGATTTTCATAGCGCGAATAGACGTAATCGCCGTTTTCGCCCGCCCAAAAGGAAAAGGCGCGCGCTAAGTAAAAACACGAGAGCTTAAAAATTTAAGATTCTCGGCGGCAGTTTTTTGGAGCGGAGTAAGTTAACCTCAAATCGCCACTGTTTCGCGCTTTCAAATTTTTGAAAGCAGTTGAAAAATTATTAAATCCGCAATTTATAGAATAAACTCGAAGCGTGTCAAGTTGTTCTAATTTTAATGCCCAGCCGAGTCTTAATTTCAAAATATCAGACAATAAAGTAACTCGAAATATCACTGTAATCCTCTAATACGATTCGACGATCAGAGGAGAATATGAATTCAATTCTGCTACTGGTTGGAGTGGTCTCCACAGTGTAGGAAGTCAGCGTTAATCCCATAATGCCAGCCGCACCACCAACATCAGTATGCGGATAGAAAAATTGTTCTTCCCGAACTTCCCAAGGAAGAGGTTCTTCGCTCTGGATTCTCCAGAAAATAGTGCCGCAATCAAAATACAGACGATACCAAACGTCTGAAAACCTAAGATAGGTGACGTTCGCGGATGCTATTAATTCGTTTTTATAAACGAATTGTTCACAGATGAAACCGTCACAAATAGCACCTTCGAATTCTGGTGCTTCCCCATTGATGTCAAATTCGGCAAATGATTTTTGAATCGTCTAATTTCGCATTATACGAGAAGAAACCTGCACAATTAACTTAAGTAAGTGGACAAAATAATTTTCAAGCTGTTCTGAGTTCCAACTTCAGTTGGCTTTTGATTGCGCCGCGCTTCGCGGGCGAAATGCCAACTGAAGTTGGAACTCAGAACATCTGTTGAATATTTATAAAGTAATTCAGTCCATTTACTTAAAAGAATTAAATTCTTACAGACGATGTTTCATTACTCACACGCTACTAAATTTTCAAAGGACCGTGAACAAAACTCAACTAAAAATCCAGTCTACGCTTCGTCCCAAAACTTTTCGTTCAAATATTTGCCGCCGCCGTCGCAAAGAATCGTGGCGATCACGGCATCTTCTTTCAACTCTTTCGCCATCCGAAGCGCGGCGAAGACGTTTGCGCCCGCGCTGACACCGACGAATAAACCTTCTTCTCGTGCCAGTCGGCGCGTCATAATTTGCGCGTCCTCGGTGGCGACTTCGACATTTTCGTCGGCGGTTTTTGCGTCGTAGATCCCCGGCACAATCGCCGTTTCGAGATGCTTCATTCCTTCGAGTCCGTGCAGCGGCGAATCCGGCTGCATCGAAATCGCTTGAATTTTCGGGTTGAACTCCTTCAAACGCCGCGCCGTTCCGATGAAAGTTCCCGTCGTTCCCAAACCGGCGAGAAAGTGCGTGATTCGTCCGCCGGTTTGCGCCCAAATTTCCGGCGCGGTCGTGTCGTAATGCGCTTTCCAATTGTTTTCGTTGTTGTATTGGTCGGGATAAAAATATTTATCGGGAAATTCTTTAACGAGTTTTTTTGCCTTGATTTGTGCGCCGTCCGTGCCTTGCATTCGGTCGGTTTCGATGATTTCCGCGCCGTAAAGTTTCAAAATTCGCTTGCGTTCCGCGCTCGCGTTGCTCGGCAGCGTCAGCGCAACTTGGTAGCCGCGAGCCGCGCCGATCATCGCGTAGGCGATTCCCGTGTTGCCGCTCGTCGCGTCTAAAATGATTTTGCTTTTAATCAATTCACCCGATTTTTCGCCCGCTGTAATCATCGCCAGTGCCGCCCGATCTTTGACCGAACCGCCCGGATTCAAATGCTCGGCTTTCGCGTAAACTTCAATGTTTTGCGGCAAATCCCTAGTAATCGTTCGCAGACGAATCAGAGGCGTATTGCCGATTGCCGATTCTAAAAACGATTTTTGAGTTTCGTTCCTTCGCAAATTCGTTTCGATGGCTGTTTCTTTCATTGCCGTCTGCATATCGTTTCTCGCTTCGCGCTTTTTGCGCCTTCGACTTTCCGCGTCCTCTGCTTTGCAAATCTCGCTTGATTAAGAAGTCCGCTTGAAATTGATTGACCGAAAATAAAATCGGTCGTAAATTCTCCCTTCTGAAATTTCACGACCGACCGGATAATTCTGTTTTCAGCATTTCAACTCCTCAACTTTCCGCGCCGAATCTCATCCGATGCTGACTGCGACGGCAGCCGCAATTTTGATTTTTACGCCTGATTTTGTTCATATTTGAATCTTTACAAAAAAGTCTATATTCTGAATTTATAAAAACGCGACGCGATTTGTCAAATGAGTTTTCGAGCAGCTTTCGTCGAACGCCCGTTCGCCGTGCGAGATGTCGAAATAAATTTAGAGTCGAACCATTGATGAAAAGATTTTCATCCGAAAAGCGAATGAATGATTTACCCGAAGCCGGCTTTTATGAAATCGCTCTGATTTTTTTCGGCTTGCGCCACAGATATATTTGTGAGGGCAGATCAATGAATCCGACTTTGAGAGACGGCGAAATGATTTTGGTTGATCGAACGGCAAAAGTCGCCGTCGGCGACATCGTAGTCGCCAAACATCCGGTTGAACAAACGAGCGAAGTCGTTAAAAGAATCGCCCGAATCAATGAACGGGGAAATTATTTTCTGGTCGGCGACAACCCCGAAGACAGCAACGACAGCCGTCATTTCGGAGCAGTCGCCAAAGAATATATCAGAGGAAAAGTCGTCGCCCGCTTAAAAGAATAAGGCGGCGGCGAAATTCAAAAACTGTGTCGTTACGTTTCCGAAACGGCTTTATGAAAGTCGTCCTCTTTAACATTAAGTCGCCTATCTTTTAGCAAAAATGCTAAAATGCTTTATAGAACCTGTTTGCAGTTTAATGGGAAATCGTTTCTACTTTGATGATGGCGTATACGACTGATTTAACCAAACCGCAATTCGAGTTGCTCGAAC
>JAYVGL010000336.1:0-2519 GCA_043772175.1 Pyrinomonadaceae bacterium
GCTGCGGCTCGATTCAGGCGGTTTTTCGCGGTCCGTGCGGTTCGGGTGTGCGCGGCGGACCGTTTCATTCGCTGAACGCCGAATCGTTTTTCTTAAATACGGCGGGCTTGAAAATAATCGAGCCTTCGACGGCTTACGATGCGAAAGGTTTAATCAAGGCGGCGATTCGTGATCCTGATCCGGTTTTATTTTTTGAACACAAGAAACTTTATCGCCTGCCGCGTCTGCGCGAAGAATTGCCGACGGAAGATTACATCGTCGAAATCGGCAAAGCGCGGACAGCGCGGGAAGGCGTAGATTTATCAATTATCACGTTCGGCGCACAAGTTTTGAACGCGCTCGACGCAGCGGACGAACTCGAAAAGTCAGACGGATTAAGCGTCGAAGTGATAGATTTGCGAACGCTCGCGCCGCTCGACAAAGAGGCGATTTTAGCGACCGTCAAAAAAACAAATCGCGTGATGGTTCTGCACGAAGCGAGTCTGACCGGCGGAATCGGCGGCGAAATCAGCGCGATCATCGCCGAAGAAGCGTTTGAATGGCTCGACGCGCCGGTGATTCGCGTCGCTTCGATTGATTCGCCCGTGCCGTTCGCCCCGCAGATGGAAGATTATTTTCTGCCGCAAGTTTCGGAGATTGTTGAAGCCGCGAGAAGGCTCGCAAAATATTAAATTATGCCGCTGACACACCACATCGAAAAACATTTTACGTCGGGCGAAATCGTCCGTGACATCGTGATCGGGATGAGCGACGGTTTGACCGTGCCGTTCGCGCTTGCCGCCGGGATTTCCGGCGCGATTGATTCGACCGCCATTGTTATTACGGCTGGTTTGGCGGAAATCGCCGCCGGTTCGATTGCGATGGGTTTGGGCGGTTATCTGGCGGGCAAATCCGATGTCGAGCATTACGACAGCGAATATAAACGCGAATTATATGAAATTGACACTATGCTCGAACACGAAAAGGACGAGATAATGGAAATTTTGGGGAATTACGGCTTGACGCATCAGGAAAGTATGCCGATTGTTAATTCGCTGGCGGCGCGTCCGAAGGATTTCGTTGAATTTATGATGCGTTTTGAACTTGGTATGGAAAAGCCGAATCCACGCCGCGCCTGGCAAAGCGCGATCACCATCGGCGGTTCATATATTATCGGCGGAATGATTCCGCTCTCGCCGTATTTTATTTTTGCGGAGACGCAAAAAGGCTTGCTCTGGTCGGTCGTGGTGACCGTCACTGCGCTGCTTGTTTTTGGCTACATCAAAGGGTTTTTCACCGGCACCAAACCATTCCGAAGCGCGATTGAAACCGGTCTGATCGGCAGTGTCGCGGCGGGCGCGGCTTACGGAATCGCCAGATTAATCGGCGGATAAAATATTTATTATTTACAAATTGCTTGCTTTAGTTTCAAGCGTGTGTCAAAATTCGTCTATCATCAACAATTTATTGCATAAATACAAATTTGATTTAAGGAGATTTTTTAAAGTAGATGTCAGAAAACGGAACCGTCACGGCGACGGAGGAAACAATTAATACAGCGAACGCTGAAACGACCGAAACAACTGAAACGGCTTCTAATGCGGAAGACATTTCATATCACGCTGTTGAAAAAGAAGGCAATGTAACGGCAATTTGGGAAATGCAGGGTCGCAAGCATATTCGGACGATTGACCCGCGTTCACACGAAGGCAAACAGATTTTGGCTCTTTTTGAAACGGCAGGCTAGACGATTTTCAAAATTAATCGAAATAAAACAGCGGCTGCACCGGCTTTCAGTTCAAAAAACCTTGCCTTTTAAGAGCGTTAGAGTTACCATATTCTCCATTCCAAAATAGCATTTTGAAATTTTGTAGACACATTCGGCTTTGTTTCCGGTTCACCCGAATTTGAAACTTTTCCGAACTTCGGAAGTTTGACCTTTTCCTAAAAAAATAACGGAGGTAATTTTTGTGAAGGATATGTTGTTTGCGGTTTTAGCTTTAATTTCAGTCGTAGTGGCAGGGTATTTTATATACTCATTTCAAACAAGTGCCAATGCAAGTTCTAATTCCCTGATCGTCGGTATTGTTTTCGCGCTTCTGGCAATTGTCTTCGGCGGACTTTTTATGTTCGGCAGAGTCAACCGGCACGATGATATTCATATTACCGAGTAAAGAACTTGATTTCTGATTGGATTGTCACTTTTTAAATTCGGCAGTTAATCGTTTTGTGCCGCTTATACTGATTATTTATTCAAATCAACTGAATCGCGCCGATTTTAATCGAAATCGGCGCGATTTTGATATTTATCATCTGATAAATATCTGAATTTTCAAAGTTTTCATCCGACTTAATGCAGCCTTAGTTTTTTTTTAGTATAATGTTTACTAAAATGTAAAGATTAAAAATCTTGACATTAAATTTATAAAAAAGAGTTTTACAAAAATGCCGAAAATTGCCGATATACAGGAAACACCGAATCCGAACGCCGTCAAGTTTATTTTGAAGGAAGCCGTTAGTCACGGAACTTCTCATTCGTT
>JAYVGL010000337.1:0-9400 GCA_043772175.1 Pyrinomonadaceae bacterium
GGCGCAAACAGTTTTTCATAAAGTTTTTGCAAATAAAAATCGGCGCGTTTTTTTAATTCGTCAACGAATTTTCCGAGATTGTTCGCGCCGTAACGTAACGCGCCGAATTGAAACTGCAAACTTTCGAGCAAAGACAAAACATCGCTTTCCCGCGCCAAACCGTCGAGATATTGAATTTTCTTATCGGTTACGACGAACGCCGAAAGAACGCCGTCAACATTGACAAATTCGATCAACGCTTTTTGTTCGCCGAGACTTTTTTGCAGATGTTTAAGATTTTCCGTCGCCTTTATCGCCGTTTGTTCGCCGAAGTTCGCGCGGGTTGAATTGGTGCTTTCAATCTGCCGCATCACGTCGGCGATTTGCTTTTCGCGTTTTCCCGCTTCCGCCTGTAAGTTTTTGATTTCCGATTCGTCGGCGCGACTCAAGCGACTGTAAAACCAATTCAATTCTTCGCGCAAAGTCTCCAATTTTTTCTGTAAAGTCTTTGACCCTTTCGGATTTTCCGCCGCTATAAAGTTTCCGTCTAAGTTTTCCGATAAAGAACGCGCCCGCGCTCGCTCGGTCATCAGAAACGCTTTTTCGATTTTATTTTCCGCCAAGTAAATCTTGGTCAAAAGTTCAAACGGCGCGAGTTTGTTCGCCAGAAAAGCCATCCGAAACTCTTCCGCCGCGAGCGGGGCGCGGAGCGTTTCAATCAATCGAATCGCCCGTTTGAAATGCTTTTCGGCGCGTCGAAAATCGTTTCCGGCAAAGGCGAGTTTGCCAAGTGAAATCTGCGCCGACTGCGCCGTGTTCGGCTGCTCAAATTTTATCGAATCGGCGAAGATTTCCCGCAATTGTTCGGCGGCTTCCGCGTTTTCGCCTAAATTTCTCAAGGCTTCGGCTTTAATAAATCGAGCGGAAAGTTTGTGCCGCAGGTTTTCCGACGTGCTGAGAAGAGTTTCAATTTCTTCTGCCATTTGCAGGCTCGCTTGATAATTTTTCTGCGTCAGTTCAAGATTTGCCCGCGCGATTTTAACCGTCGCCGCGCCGACTTTGTTTTTCTCCGAAATATACAACTGCGCCGCTTTTTTTAACTGTTTTCGCGCTGTCGGCAAATCGTTTCTCAAAACGGCGACGCGCCCGAAGTTTGCTCGCGCTCTGGCTTCTTCACCCTGCATTTTCAAATGATGCAGTTTCCCTACAATTTCTTTGTAAATTGAGAATGCTTCTTCGGTTAGATTCAATTCAAGATAGATGTCGGCTATTTCAAGTTCGGCTACCGTGGTTTGATGAGGCATCTGCAAAATTTCATAGTTTCGGCGTGACGTTTCTAGAAATTTCAACGCTTCATCGTATTTCCCGCGAAACAAAGCCAGAGTTCCGATATTAGTTTCTATTTCAGCTTGCCTCAACAACATTTTTAAGTTTTGAGCGTTGAGCAGAGTGTTTTTATAAAAACATCCGGCTTTGCGAAAGTCGTTCAAAGCTGAGTAGGTATTTGCCAAACCAATTTCGCTCATCAATAATTGTTCTAAATCATTGAGTTTAACAAAACGATTTCGCGCTGAAAGGTAAAATTTTTCAGCGCGGTTCGGAAGTTCTTGGCGGATAAATACATTTCCGATGTTATTTTCAATTTTTCCAGAGGCAACCTCATCATTGTATTTCTCGAAAACTTTCAAGGTCTTTTTTCCGCACTCGGTTGCTTCATCATACTTTCCAAGCAAAGCTAAGCAATAAAGTTTAGAAACTTGGGTTTGCGCGGCTTCATATTCTTTTCCGAGATCAAAGAAAATCGCCGCCGACTCGTCAAGATTTTCTATCGCCGAAATGAGTTTGCCGCGAGTGATTTCCGCGATGCCGCCAACCCACTTCAGATAGGCTTCAATCTCAATTTGTGGATGAATTCGATAGATGATTTGTAGGGCTTGAGCGGCGAACTGCGCTTTCGTCGGTTCGCTCGTCCAATATGAATAACAGATTTCTTTGACGGTCTTGGCGAGTTCTAAAAAATCGGTGTCGGCAACACTTTTCAGCAGAGATTTACGTTCCGACACGCTTTTGGCTTCAACCAATTTCCCCGCCAGCTTTTGAAAGTCTAAAGATTTGGATTGCATAAATAAGAAAGGCGAGCATCGCCCGCCTATTAATAGTCCTGGATTTTAATTAAATTGACCAAGAATGTTCAAATGTTACAACCAACGTAACAACAACAGTAATTATAGATAAGTATAGTTTTGCTCCTTTTCTGGTATGTATTTGGCAGAAGTGCTGTTCAGACAATAGTTTGATAACGCGACGATAACTTGTTAGCGTCGCGTTATCAAACTATTATTTGAAAAATTAAACACACTCGAAAACATCGAAAACCGTCTAAACTTCCCACTATCAAACATCAGCAAATTGTTTATTCAATGACTATATCTTCGACGACGATTGCCTTTTCGCCACTTTGAAAACTCAGAGTGTATTTGCCGCTCGGAACATTTTCAAACTTAAATTTGCTCATCTCGTCGGCGTTCGTTTCAAATTCGCCGATTTTGATGACGGCGTTGGCGAAACCTTCGCCGAGAATTTGCCCGTGCAGTTTGAGAAAGCCTTTTTTTGCTGGAGAAAGGCGAATGTCGAGAGCGTTTTCACCGGCGCGGAAAAACATCTGACGCGCTTTTGAAGCCGATGCGGAACGCTCGCCGAACGCGGCTTTATTCGGCGACAAATCCATCTGCAAAACCGCTAAAATCCTTCGCACGATTGATTTCTGCGGCGCAGCGACGCGAGAAGTAAATAAATTTTTCGCCCATCGCCGCGCGTCCGGCGGCGCGTCCGCCGCATCGTCGGTTCGCATCAGATTGATTATTTTTTCGATTTGTCGTTCGCTCATCAGATTCATCGTTTTTTCTCGCTCCTCAAACTGACAGTGCAGTTTGAGGAGCGAAAAAGACAAGTTTGGAATAATTGATAATAAGTAGTTGATGATTTTAAGAATTTCTTCGTTAACAATTGTCAGTTATCAATTATCTATTGTTCATCCGGCGTTCAGAACTTTTGCCAATTTCTTCAAACAGCGGGCGCGAAGCGGGCTGATGCTGGTTTCGCCGACACCGATTGCGGCGGCGACTTCGGCGTAGCTTGCCGCCGTGTCTCTCAGGTAAATCATCGAAAGAATAGCGCGGCATTTTTCTTCCAGTTCATTCAACGCGGCTCTGATTTGATGCTGTTGTTCGAGTTCGATCAACTGTGCATCGGCGAGCGGCGCGGCATCGGGCAGGTTCGCCATTTCCGTCGTCATTTCTTCGTCGGTGGCGGGCGAATAGATATTTTTCCCGCCGCGAATTATGCCCCAGGTTTTGAATTTCGCTGTTGTTACCAGCCACGCACGGATTTTTTCCGGCTGTTCGATCTCGTCCAGTTTTTCAAACAGCGTCAAAAAAACCTCCTGAAAAACGTCTGCCGATTGTTCCTCCGACAAACCGGCGCGGCGCGGAATCGTGATAATCAAACGCTGAAACCGTTCGACGAGTTCGCTCCACGCCGCTTCGTCGCCGCGCCGACATTGTTTGATAAGTTCGGCATCGGTTTTCGCCAAACCGCTCGCCGAAAATTCATTCGTCAATTTTTCCGCCGCCCCTTCGCTCACAAATAAATCTTGAATCTTGAATCCTAAATCTCAAATTCCGCGACGACCGGCGTGTGATCGCTCGGTCGTTCCCAACCGCGCGGCGTTTTATCAATCCAACAGCCGACGCATTTTTCCGCCAGATTTTTCGATGTCCAGATGTGGTCAATCCGCAAACCCTGATTTTTCGGAAATGCGCCTTCGCGGTAATTCCACCACGAAAATTCTACGGCATCGCCGTTTTTCAGACGATAGACATCTTCCAAACCCCACTGTTTGACGTGGTGAATGGCGGCGCGTTCAGGTTTGGAAAAATGCAGTTTGCCTTCCCAGAGTTTGACGTTCCAGACATCGCGTTCGTCCGGCGCGACGTTGAAATCGCCGCACAAAAGCACGTCGGAATCAACCGAACAATTTTCGTCAAACATCCTTCGCAGTCTTTGCAACCAATCGAGTTTGAAAGTGAACTTGTCCGTCCACAGTTCCGTGCCGTTCGGAATATAGGTGTTGATAATGCGAACGCCTTTAATCGTCGCGGCAATCAAGCGTTTCGGCGCGTCCGCCTCGTCGTCGAGAAAATTATATTGGACGTTTTCGATGGCGTATTTCGATAAAATCGCCACGCCGTTATACGATTTTTGTCCCATAAACGCGGCGTGATAACCGAAATTTTTGATAGTTTCGAGCGGAAACTTTTCGTCAACCGTTTTTGTTTCCTGAAGACATAAAACGTCGGTATGCGTTTCTTTTAGCCACTCGAAAATCTGTTCGAGTCGAATGGCGATTGAATTGACGTTCCAAGTTGCGATTTTCATTGGTTTAATTTTGCCACAGAGAACGCCGAGTTCACAGAATTTTTCTCCGCAAATCGAACGAATGCCGCGAATAAAAATTTTTATCCGGTTAATCCGACTTCGTTTTGTTTGTTTTCGCCGCCGAATTTCTTTCCCAAAAAACGCCGTCGGCAAAACCCTGAATCGTGCGGTCTTTTTCCGCGAGAGCCAAACGCTTTTGTGTCAGAAGACAATAATTTTCATCGCGTTCGATGCCGACGTAGGCGCGATTTAATTTTTTGGCGGCGACGGCGGTCGTTCCCGAACCGGAAAACGGGTCGAGAATCAAATCGTTTTCGACAGTCGAAGCTAAGATAATTTTCGCCAGCAGCTTCTCCGGTTTCTGCGTCGGATGCGGCGTATTTTCAGGCATTGACCAGAACGGCACGGTTAAATCAGTCCACAAATTCGACGGCGCGGTCAATCGAAAATTTCCGTTCTTGGATTTTTCCCAGTCTTTCGGTGCGCCGTCTTTCGTGTAAGGCGCGAGAACTCGGCGTTTTGTTTTGACTGCTTCGAGATTAAAAATATATGCGTCGGACGCGGTAAAAAACCAGATGTCTTCCGACGCATTCTTCCAATTTTTCGCCGCGCCGCGCCCTTTTTCGCGTTCCCAGGTGATACGGTTTCGCAAAGTAAAATACTTTTCGCCGACGCGCTGAATCGCGCCTGACGAACGCCAGTCGCCGCAGATATAAATTGAAGCCGTCGGTTTCAAAAGTCGAATCGTTTTTGCCAGCCACGAATCGAGCCACGTTTCGTAATCAACATCGGAAATCCGCCGGAAAGAATTTTCGCCGAAGGTTTTCGTCAGATTATACGGCGGATCGGCGAACAGCAGATCGAAGGTTTGCTCCGGCAATTGGTCGAGTATTTCAAAAGCGTCGCCGCAAATTATACGGTTTCGACAGTCCGCCAAATCATCCGCCGAAGTAATGATTTTTTTTCGATAATTTTCGATTTCATCCGCCGTCAATTCAATCGTGCGATTGCGCGGTGCGCGGCGTTTGGCGGGGTGAGCGTTCATAAATCAATCGGCAAGCAGCAGCGCGGCAATCAGCGCGGCGCGCTTCGGTATGTCGTCAGCGTCAATGTATTCTTCGAGCGTGTGCGCCGCGCCGCCGGAGATTCCCAAACCGTCGAGCGTCGGGATTCCCAGAGCCGCGACGAAATTGCCGTCCGACGCGCCGCCGACCTGCGTTTCGCCTAGTTCGTAGCCAAAATCGGCGGCGATTGTTCGCGCTTTTTCATAAAGTTTGATGACCGTTTCCGTTCGTTCGAGCGGCGGACGATTTACTTCGCCCGATAATTTTAATGAAACTCGTTCGTCAGCGGCTTTTAAATTTTCAAGCGCGTTTTGAATTTTTTCGGCTTCCGCCAGCGTCGCAAACCGCACGTCAACCGAACATTTCGCGTGTTCGGGAATGACATTCGTTGTCGTGCCGCCCGCAAAAGTGCAGACGTTGGCGGTTGTGCCGGTTGCGGGATTGTTAAGCGAGTGAATAATTTCGATTTGACGGGCGAGTTCGGAGATCGCCGACGCTCCTTTTTCCGGTTCCAATCCGGCGTGAGCGGGAATGCCGTGCGCTTCCAAAATATAATTCGCCGTGCCTTTGCGTCCTGTCTTCACTCTGCCGCCCGCCGATGGTTCGCAAACCAGACAAAACGCGGCATCGGCAGCTTCGCGCTCGACGATTTCGCGTCCCGTAAAACTTCCGACTTCTTCGTCGCAGCTTAATAAAACAGTGATCGGGCGCGTCGGTCTAAGATTCAATTCAGCAAAAGCGCGAAGAATTTCCAGCATTAAAACGACGTTCGCCTTCATATCGAAAATGCCGCCGCCGTAAAATTTATCGCCTTCGAGTCGCGTCGGATTCTGCATTTTTGCGCCAATCGGATGCACTGTGTCGGTGTGTCCGAGCAGTAGAATCGGCTTTTCTTCGGAAGGGAAAGCTCGAATAATCAGATGTTCGCCGACGTTCTCCGCCTTGATGCGCTCGATTTGTAAATCGAGCGGAATCGTTCGCGCTTCGGTTTCGAGCCGATCAGCAACGGCGCGGCTGCCCTCGACATTATTGGACGGCGATTCGATTTCGACGATTTGGTGGATTAAATCAAGGATGCTCGCCTGTCTTGAATGAAAATAATCGAGCAGCGATTTCATATTGCAGGGAATAAAAAAAGATATGCGGACGAATGGAATCGAACCATCACGAGATTGCTCCCACGGGCTTCTGAGTCCAAAGCCGCATTTCTGAAACTTGTATCTTATTCGTCGTTTTCTTTCATTAGACAACCATAACTTATTTATCCTGTTATAGTTGTCAAGTATTTATCGGTCAAAAATAGGTCAGGGTTTTTTCAAACCACAATAGATTGTGGAGCGGTTTTAACCCAAAAAAATCCCAAAAAAATCCCAAATATATCAGGAAAAATAAGTCTGATACTGGAAAAGGAAGTGTTTATTATGAAAGAACTTAGACGAAAAATAATCAAGGATGATTATACATACAAAGGCGAAATAATAAAATCGTGGCGTTTGATTTTTGACTACCGGGAACGAACCGGAGAAGTGAAAACACTAAAACCGAGATTCAAAAAAAAGTCGGATGCGGAAAAGGAATTGACTGTTTTAGTTGAAAAACACAAAGCGGCGAACGGTAGATTTATAGCCGACAAAGACCAAGCCTTGTTAAAAGATTATGCGGAGAAATATAAATCCGAGATGCTCGAAAGGCTTTCACCGACCAGCCACGCCAACGAAGGCGCAAGGATTGACGAAGCCGTTAAAGAGTTCGGTTATCGCACGATTGACAGCATCGGACGTGAAGACATCAAAAATTACAAAAAGCATCTGAAAAAGAAAATTGCTGTAAACGCCAAAAAAGTTAATGGTGAATCGCCGACACTTTCGGTTACGTCAATCAATAAATATCTAACTCGATTCAGAGCGATGTTAAACGAAGCTCGCCGGGATTTTCCCGGCTTGCCCGAATTTGATTTTACGGGCGACATCATTCAAAAGAAATTGGAAACAAAGCGTGAGAAGTTAATTGACTTTTTCGAGTTCGATAGATTGATTGATGCGTGTTACGGCAAACAGGCATTCTTAAAACTTCACTGCATTGCACTTTGGGAAACCGGCGCACGGTGTTCGGAAATTGTCGGAAACGATTTGCGACTTGGTTATTTACCCGGCGTGATGCGAAGAGACATTTATCTTGAAAATCAAAGAATCAAACTTTGGAACTCGAAATTACATCCCGGATTGCCGCCGTCTTTTCGCATCGCTTATCTGTCAGATTATTTTCGGGATGCTTTGCTTGCCGCCGGGATTGATAAATTACAACCCGATGAATTAGTTTTCAGACGTGGCGACTTTAGAGATGATTGGGCTGTTGTTTTGGAACGTGCCGGAATTGACCCGGAATTTTGGCAGAAGGATATACGGCACTGCTTTATCAACAACGCCGAGGATGCCGGAGTTTCTCATTCGACAATTCAATATCAGGTAAATCAAGCCGGGGATAATCTACTCGAAAGAATTTACATCAACATAAAAGATGAAAAGTTGACCAAAAAATTTGAGCGGTTCGAGACGCACTCGAAAGAACAACGGGCAGAAGTCGAAGCCGAGAAAACGAAGCAAAAGACGATGACAGCCGCCTTTTGACGGCTGTCAAAGAAAAACGGCACACAGGGCGTTTATTGAGCAAATGAACGCCTTTGTTAAATTAAATACGGAGCAAATAAATTATGTATGAAATAGCGATAACTTGTTTGGAAAAGGAAATCAAACCGGATGATTTTCTAAAATTGATATTTGAAACCGGAAGAATCGAACAGGAAAGAAACAACGAAGTTAAAGTTGATGAAATGTTTTTCTTTCCCGATTGCCGTTGTGGAATCAAATATAATGAAACGAAAGGCAATAAACTTGTTTTCATTACAAGCGAAAAAACCGACGAAAAAGACACGGCTTTAGCTTACGGTCAATTTGTAACTTTTCTTTTGAGTAGTTCAGTGCCGCTTAATAAAGAAAAGAAAGTTGATAGAACAGTAGAATCTAAAGACGCTACCGAACTTACAAACTTCATTGAAGCAATTTGGATTAAGAAAGAAGGATGGCTTAACAAAGAAAAGTAAGCCGGAAGCGATTAAAAAAGCCGTCTGGAGCGATTCAGACGGCTACAATTGAGTAATTACAAATGGACGAAATAAACGAAATAAATTTAGGCGTGGTTTCGACTTCATACGAAATTGAAAGAGAAAGATTAAACGAAAATGTCGGTTGCGGCGGATGCGGATGTTTGAGTTTGAAACTGTTTTTAATGGTTGTAATCGGTATGATTCTATTTCGTCTGATACTGGAACTTTTCAGTTTTGTTGGATGGATGACAAATCTTACAAATCATTTATAAAAAAATAAGCCTTTAATCTGTTAAAAATAATTTGTTGACAGTAAACAAATACAAAAGATATATTTAATTGTCTATCACACTGATAGATGCTTTCAACTAACTCAAGAAATCTCTAAACTTCCCACGAAAAATTAAAACCAAGAAAACTAAATATATTATGAGAAAAATTTTCGTTCTGTCTTTGCTCGTTTTTTCTATTATTTTATCAAATAGTTCAGTGTCCGCACAGACTCGCAGGGTGTCTAAAATAACACCTGTTCCAAAACTTGCGCCTGCTCCGAGTAAGACAGTCTTAAATTACACACTAGGCGAGGATGTCCCTAATATCAAAGAGTGCGATAGAACTGATGGACATTACAAAGTAGTAGGAAGTTTTTCGGAAATCTGTTTGAATTATCCAAAATTTTCAGCAAATGGAGAATACCTAGACGGTTTTTATACTTTGGAAGGGCTTTGTTGCATAAATCAGCAATCTTCTCATTTCTGTTTTTCGCTAGACTTCAACTTTGTAACTTTCAGGCATTCCCAAGTGTGTCATCCGATTT
>JAYVGL010000338.1:0-3278 GCA_043772175.1 Pyrinomonadaceae bacterium
ACACTCGAAAACTGCCCACTTCCTGCGCGTAACTCACGCTGCTGAAAAGCAGAGCGAATAAAATCAAAG
Source organism: Pyrinomonadaceae bacterium (assembly GCA_043772175.1). Lineage (GTDB taxonomy): Bacteria > Acidobacteriota > Blastocatellia > Pyrinomonadales > Pyrinomonadaceae. Next base: position 70 of record JAYVGL010000338.1, read on the forward strand.
CGATTGAGTTTTTTGAAATTAGCATTCTCATATATTTATCCGTTTAGCTTTGACCGAGTTTTTGCGGAGCGGCAAACACGATTGGAGACGACGTGCGATTGCCGGGAAATATAAATCGGAAAAATTACGGAAATCAAGAATTCAAGGCTACGGTTTTACGATCATTGCCGCGTTGCCGATTGGAGGCTTTTCAGTTGCCGCCGTGCCAGGAAGGGCAGAAGTTTTTTGAGCTTCGACAGCGGGAATCGCAGACGCGGCACTCGGAGTTTCACCTTTCGCCAGAGTAGTTTCATTCGGAGATTTTAGTTTGTTTCGTGCCAAAACATCCGAAGCGGTAATCTCAAATGTCGTTTTGCCGGAATAAATCGGCAGTTTCAAAACGCCGAAATCAACTTTGTAAACGACTTTATATTTTCCGGCGGGCAATTCCGTTTGAACGGGCAATCTCAACTCCATAGACTTGTCGCTCAAAATGTCGTGCCATTCCTGCATCGGCATTTCGGCGACCACGCGGTCGGCTTCGTTGCGGATTTCAAACGAATGACTGGGACGTAAATGCGAGTTGCCTTTGTTTTTAAGTTTCGGCGAAATAATGGGCGTTCCGTTTTCAATTTTCGCCAGCAGGTTTTCCAGTTCGCCATCCTGCGTCAAATCGGGAACCATAATATAAATCAGCGAAAAGAAACGAAAGCGCACGTTCAAGAGTCGTTCGCCGGGTTTCGGCGGCGGCGGCGGATTGCGGTCTTCGACATAGACGGCAAAATAATAATCGCCCGGCAAAGTTTCTTTCGGAACGCTCACCGTGAACCGCAGCATCTGCGACGAATTCGGCTGAACGATAAATTCCGCCGGACTGTAAACTACCCACGAAGCCGCCGAACGGGGCAGCGTGTTGACGGCGGAAACTTTTATGCTGTCGTCCGGGTTAATCGTCCAATCCATCATTCGCGCCACCATTCGCAGCGGCAGAGCTTTATTTTCCGGGTCGTCGCCGGTCGCGTAATTGGCGGAGACGGGAAAAGTTTTTTCCGTTCCGGCGGGAATCACTACTTCTTTTTTCATCGGCGAAATGCCGAATCCGCCTTTGACCGACTGCGCCGCCGTTGATCCAGCCGCCATCGGCAAGCAAACAATTGCCAGTAAAAATAAATATGCCGTTTTGGAAGTAAAATATGTCGGATTCATAAAAATCACGCTCCGTTGAAAATAGTCGTCGAGTAATTTGAAAACATTCGTAAAGTGAGTTGAAACTTGATAATTCTCGTTTGAAGTTTCCGTTCAGATTCATCTTTGAACTTCAAGTTTGAAGGAAAGGCAGTTTCTTTTTGAATCCAAAAGAAACTGCCTTTCCTCAATCCGCGACAACTGAATTACGGTGTCGGGAAGATGTCAAACACGACGCTGCCGGTGCGGGTTTCCGGGTCGAAGAACTGCGGCGCGGAAGCAAAACGCAGCGGAACGACGATGGCGTTATCAGGCGTATTGACGTTGCCCTGATACGAAATGCGTCCGCCAGTGATAATGTCGGAATTTTCTTTAATGTCCGACAGGGTTTTCGCGTAACTCGGAGTGCCGGCGACGACAGCTGATGCCGCCGGATCAGTGGACGAAGCATTAGTTCCGACGGTGATGCCCGTCGCGCCGGGGAAAACACCCGAACCGGAACCGGAACTGACCGTCGGACCCGTTGCAGTCGGAGCTAAGACACCGAAGCCGATGTCGTCGAGTTCCCATTTACCGGTTCCGACAGTTCCGCCAAGAGCCGAATTTGCCTGAACACGGTAGGTGGTGTTGCTGCGAAGCGCGACGTTGACCGTGAAGGCGGAATGACCGTTGGTTAAGCTGGACTGAAGTCTGTTCGGCGACAATTCGCCGAAGTCAATTGTTGCTTGGGTGGCGGATGAACTATTGACAGTTGTGCCGCTGCTGTTGTTGGTTACGCCGACGATACGCATATCAACCGACGGGCTGATTATCCCGGAGAAATTGACAACGGCATTGGTATTGGTTTGAGCGTTTGCCGCGATGCTGACGAACATCGTTAAGGCTAGTGCGAAAGCTGTTTTAATCGTGTTTTTCATTTTGTTAATAAACTCCTAAAATTTTAAGTTTGGGTTCGGCTTCCGTAGAAGCGGGTTTTTAGTTTGGAAAAAGGCACGGTGATGCTGTTCGGGAATAGCTTCCCGCCGGTGAAAAATCAGAGTTTTTTAATTTGCAGACAAAATCGGAAACTTAACTTGTGGAGAAAGAATGTTTTTGAAACTCGATCTTTCAGTTTCCGATTTACGTCCGGGTTAATTCTAAGCATCTGACAATTAGCAATCGTCGTCCCTTTTCGCGTGAAATATCTGAACGGCAAAAATCAGCGGTGTTGAAAACATTTTTCTGCAAAGATGCTTCGGGCATATTTTTCGTAAATTTTTGTGTTCACTTATATAACGTCCAAATTGAAGGGAAAACATATATGAAAAAAATGAAAATATTTTGTCGAATTTTATAAACGCATATAAATAAACGATTTAGGGGTGAAATATTTTTTCACGCCGATCATAAACTGCCCGCCGATGTCTGTGCTGTCGGGCGCGGACGAGCAAATGCCGGGCAAGAACTACACGGCAAACACCGAAGCCTAACCGCCTCTATCCGAAAGGACGTTTTCACTGGAACAAGCGAACGTCGAAGGATTGGCAAAAAGTCAATTAAGTATTACGAGCAAGCCGTCGCGCTCGACCCGAATTTTGCGCCTGCCTTCGTCAGACTCGACGACGCATATCTACTGCTGCCGGATTTCGCCGTCATTGCGATGCACGGATCTTTCCCAAGAGCGAAAGCGACGGCGAAAAAGGCGTTGGCGATTGACGATACGCTCGCCGAAGCGCACAACGCACCGGCTTACGCGCTTTTTGATTACGATTGGAATGCCGCCGAAGCCGAAAAGGAAATCAAAATCGCCACCGAACTCAACCCGAATTGCGCGACCGCGCATCAATGGTTCGGCAACTCAATTTTGCTGAACGGCGGACGCTTTGAAGAGACGATTGCCGGATCGAGAAGGGCGCAGAAACTCGATCCGCTGTCTCTAATTATCAACGCCGATTTAGGCACGACTCTATTATTCGCCCGCCGCACCGACGAAGCCGTCGAAACAGTTACGCGAAACCATCGAGATGGACGATAATTTTGCCTACGCGCACACTTATTTGTGTCGG
>JAYVGL010000339.1:0-4820 GCA_043772175.1 Pyrinomonadaceae bacterium
GGGAATGTGTTGAACAAATTGAAGGCACCGCTGCCGCTTGAGTTTAGCGATAAAAGCAATCGAATCATCGGTTTACCAGCTTAACTTGGCGCGAATGGGCGAAACCGAATACACGCAACTCCAAGTTGATAAGACAACGCCAAATGAAAGTCGCTGTTTCGCCCTCACGTCCATTGAATTGTTAGCCGCGTGTTTAATCACGGATGTCATTTATTTTTCAGAAAGAATCATCTCGCCAAAGTTTCACTCGGATTATTTGAAATATAGCCTAGATCAATCATTGTTTTGGTTAGCTTGAGTTTCACCAAAGTTGCTGTCACGGAACAAATGAAAAGAACTACAACATAAATGCAAGTGGCTATTGTCGGAGACAAATCAGCCGACTTTATCATTAAATCAAACCAAATCGGTTGAAACGAATATCCGCCTGTCCACGAAACACGCGCCGCCGAACTTGGAAAAAGCTGCAAGAACTCGCCTGACACGAAAATAATGATTAGAAAAAGGTAAAACCATTTATGAACTGTAAAAAATGTAATCTTGAAGGCTCGTAATAAAGTATAAAATATGTTTTCTTTGTCTGTTATTAGTAACGGATACAGAGTAAATGTTACAGCCGACCAAACAAGAAGCAGAAACGCTCTAATGTGAAACTCGGAATTGGAAAATAAGTAAAATATTAGTAGATTCCCGCCAAAGCCCAAACCAAAAGCTAACACGCTTGAGGCAAACCAACTTTTAATAGAAGAAAGAGCATAAAAAAAATTCGGTTTTTCCCCTCGCGCCATTTGTAAGACGATTTTCGTTAGCAATCCGAAAACAAAAGCTGTAATTAGCGAAATAACAACAAGCAAAATTGATAAATTCAAGCGACTTTCTAAAATCCAAGTGACCGAAAGAGTTTTTGAGAATAATCCGACTATGGGAAAACTTAGTAGTAAAACTAGCAGATTTTTATCAGAAAAGATTATTTTGATTTCTTTAAAATAAACAAATGCTAGTAAAACAAAAGTAATTACTAAAGCAAATACCGATAACCAGATGAAATTTTGTGATACCATTTCAGACATTTTTTTGTTTGATAAATTTTAGTCGGGAACTTTTGCATCTATATCAACATTCCGCATAACTTGCTCGACGATAGGATTTGTTTTTGCTCTTGCCTTTCCGACTTTTCTGGAAGCAGACCGTGTTCTGTTCATTATGTTGTTAACGTCTTTAGAAAGTAACTGCTCAAATTCTTGACCCTTTAAAGTTTGTAGAAGTCTTTTCTTAAATTCACCTGCTTTTTCAGCCGAAATTGTTGAAGACGGCGGTGGAGTGTTATCGGCAATAGTAACTGATGGAGGAATACTAATAACAACCTCAGATTTATACTCTTTTTTGCTCGAATACCAAGTAGCATAAGCCAATACGTCTTTTTCTGCCGCATCGCATTCGCCTTGAGCATATTCCCAGAGTATGTCATCAAAAGCGTCAGGATAATCAATGCGCGGCGGATTATTAATCAGTAATTTTAAAATTGGTCTTTCAAAATACCAATGTTGTTTGGTCAAAGTGATGGCTGTATCATCATCGTCGCCACCTAAAGCTAAAGAAAGATTTTTCGATAGCTGATAATTGGAAAATCGTTGCTTTTTGACATATTGTTGACCTGCTTCGCCCAAATGTTCGGACATCCACGAGGGCAGCGAACTGTTTCCATCCATTATAATTGGCACTCTCGAATTAAGTAGTTTATTTTCTGCCATTTTAAATTCCTTCCCCACTAAACATTTCTAATCTCGACTTTACCGTAGGAAGCGGCTAACTAATGATCATACCGTAGACTTCGGCAATTACCATCGAATTTATAAGGCAAAAGGTTGCACTATTGGATCGAGTTCGCCATAAAAATTACGTCGAATTATATTAATTACAAACTTTGCAGTTTCGCTTTAACCGTTTCGCTGACGAGTTTGCCGTCAACGGATTTGCCGGCGAGTTTTGCCTGCGCCGCTTTCATTACCGCGCCCATTTCTTTGATTGAAGTCGCGCCGGTTTCGCTGATCGCTGCGCTGACGGCGGTTTCGATTTCTTCCTTAGTCGCCGATTGCGGCAGGTATTCTTCTAAAACAATGATTTCGGCGCGTTCCTTTGCCGCCATTTCTTCGCGCCCGCCTTTTTCAAACTGCTCGACCGAATCTCTGCGCTGTTTGACGAGCGTGTTCAGAATTTTCAATGTTTCGTCTTCGGTCAGAACGTAATCCGCGCTTTTTTTGTTCGCTTCGTTCATCAAAGCCGCTTTCGCCATTCGCAAGACCGAAAGCCGGTCGGCATCTTTCGCCTTCATCGCGGCGGTTATATCACTCGTGATCGTGTCTTTTATGCTCATACGTTTATCATTTACCGTTTATCATTTATCATTCAACTTTGAAATCAATAAATCACCGATTGGCGGAATTTATCAAATGTTATTCAACAAATGATAAATGATAAATGATAAATGACAAATGTTAAGTGGCGTTTTGGCTTGCTCGCGGCGTTCGTCGTCGCACTGTTCGCGTTGTTTCCGCAAATCACCGTCTGGACGGAGCGCGGCGTTGAATACAACGGCGTGTTCGCCTCGAACGATTTAGACGAACCGGCGTATGCGGCGTATTTGCAGGCGTTGATTGACGGCAGACCGCGCAAGAACGATCCGTATTCGGGGCGCGACGACTCCGCCGAGCATCCGCAGCCCGAATCAATCTTCTCCATCCAATTTGCCGCGCCGTATCTCGTAGCGATTCCGGCGCGAATTCTGGGACTCAACGCTTCGCAGATGTTCGTCTCGCTGTTAGCGATTGCCTCGTTTTTTACCGCGCTGGCGATGTTCTGGCTGCTGGCGCAGATCACGGAAGACAACCGGCTGGCGGCAATCGGAACGCTCGTGATTATGTTCGGCGGCGCGTTAGCTTCGGGCAACGGCGTAATTCGGGAGTTTTTAGGCGGCACGGCGTATCCGTTTCTGCCGTTTCTGCGCCGCTATATTCCCGCCGTCGCGTTCCCGTTTTTCTTTGCGATGTTCGGGTTCGTCTGGCTCGCTCTGAAAAGCGAAATCAAACGCACGAAATATCTTTCGTCAATTGCGGCGGGATTATGTTTCGGCTTTCTCGTCTTCTCGTATTTCTATCTGTGGACGACCGCCGCCGCGTTTTTGTTCGCGCTGACGCTGATCTGGCTGATAATCCGTCCCGACAATTGGAAAGAAAACCTGCCGTTTTTAATCATCACCGACGCAATCGCGTTCACGTTTCTCCTGCCATACGCTTATTTGCTGTCGAAACGCGCCGCTTCGACCGACGCGATCCAGCTTTTAGTGTTGACTCACGCGCCCGATTTGCTGCGCGTTCCCGCGCTGGTTTGCTACGCCGCGCTTTTGATTTTAGCCTTCGCCGTCGCGCTGAAATTCACGCGCATCAAAGCGCAGTCAACCGTTTTCCTTATCGCCTTCGCCGTCGTGCCGTTCGTCGTTTTCAATCATCAAATCATCACCGGACGCTCGCTTCAGCCGTTTCACTACGAATTCTACGTCGTCAATTATCTGGTCGCCTTGACCGTCGTGCTGACTTTGACTTTGTTTTTGAAGAAAATCAGACAGCCGAAATTATACAGCGCGATGTTGCTCGTCGTCGGAATAGCGGCGGTCGTTTGGGGTTATCTGGAAGTCAAACACACGACGAAACTGCTCGTATCGTGGAACTTGGAGCGCGACGAAGCGTTGCCGGTTTCTGAAAGATTGGTCGAACTTGCCAAAGAAAACGAAACGCTTTTCGGGAAAAATGCCGTTACGCTGAATTTTGATTACATTCAAGCCGACAATCAGCCGACGGTTGCGCCAAACGCCGTCCTGTGGGCGCGGCATCAGCACGTTTTCGCCGGAGTCGGCTGGGAGGAAAACAAAACTCGTTATTATCAACTGCTTTATTACAGCGGACGCGATGCCGATTGGCTGCGGCAGGATTTCAAAAACGGCGACATCGAAGCGTATATGGCGTTGTTCGGCTGGGATCGGTTCAACGCGACGCTTTCGGTTAACGCGCGACCTCTGACGGTCGGCGAAGTCGAAGAGGAAGTGCGCCGTTACGACGCTTTTTACAAAAATTATAGTTTCGCGCAGTCGGTTGCGCCGACGCTCTCGTTCGTCGTCATGCCAAACGATGCGAACTTGGATTTGACGAATTTACTGCGCTGGTATGAACTCGACGCGGGCGAAGATTTCGGGAAATACAAAATCTATAAGGTAAAATTAAAGTCCGGCAATCAGTAATTTAGTCAATTCAGATTAAACAAAGCATCGTAAAGCAAATTAAATTGTTCATTGTCCCCTATCATCTATTCACTATTAAAACGAGAGTGTCTTCCCGTTCGACAATAGATATTTTTGATGATTTCAAACTACTCAAAAGTGATGATTCATTTAGATTTATTGACTCAAACAGAGGTTAATTTAAACAAAAATAGACCGCCAAAATCTCGGCGGTCATTTTAGTATTGCAAATAAATATATAAAAAGACTAGGCGGCGAGAAGATCGTTTGACGTTTCCGCGAAAACTCGTCTACCGTTTAACGCATCGTCAATAATTTCACGAACGGCGGATGCGTCGGGGTTAACGTCCATTCGGGCGCACGCACGAAGATGTCTGATAATTCCTTCGGCGGCGATTTCCATCGGTGCGCCGCTCAGTTTGGCGAAACGACGAGCCTGAATATGATCAATCTGTAAAATTCTGTCCTGTAATGTAATCTGTTTTGCTGCTGGTGCCACTTATTTAATCTCCTTTTTTTTAATTAACCC
>JAYVGL010000340.1:0-11954 GCA_043772175.1 Pyrinomonadaceae bacterium
CGAAACCGATGGAAGTCGCGTGTCGCCGCAAAATTAAATTCGCAATGCGGTGAAAAGTTCCGCCCCAGATTCGATGGACGTTCTGGCTTCCCGTCAAACCTTCGACGCGCTTCAACATTTCACGCGCCGCGCGATTGGTAAAAGTGGCGAGCAGTATTCTCTGCGGTGAAACGCCCTGCTCGATCAAATAGGCGACGCGGTAAGTTATCGTGCGCGTCTTGCCCGTTCCCGCGCCCGCGACAACGAGTGCGGCTGACGGTTTCGCCGTTACGACGCGAAATTGCTGTTCGTTCAGTTCGCTGCGATACCGCGTCAGGCGTTCGGGCAAGCCGCTTTCATCTCGTTTGATAAGGTATTTTTTCATCGGAATTAACCGTAAGATTAACACGAGATGAAAGCGGATAAAAATTGCTGCCCGACGGATAAATCGAACAGTTGAATTTAACTGTTTTCGCCCGCCGAAATTTCTTCTTCTTTCGTCCAAAGCGCGTAAAGCCGTTTTCGATTTTCCATCTTCGCTTCGATGTTCGGAACTTTCAGAGCGAGCGTTTCCAGATGAATCAGAAATTCCGGCTCGTTGAACATCTCGCGGATTTCCGCTAAAAACGCGGCGATTTTCGTGTAAACGAAAATGTGTTCGGTTCCTGAATCGAAAAACATTTTCTCGTCTATCGCTCCGTTTAAGACGAATGACGATGCCATATCCCAGTAGGAAACGACGGCGCGAAAATGTGCGCTTGCCGGCTCGCCCATCCGGTAAAGTTTGATGATGTCCGTCGCCAACTTCGGCGCGAACTCCGAAAAATACCACGCTCTTGCGCGGCGCATTTTGTCGTCGCGGCGCAGTTCGTAAAGTTTCAAAATCGCCGTCATTGATGCTTGTTTGTCCATTTTATTCTCTCTCCTTTTTTGTGCGGCTGAATTCCAATTTCGCCAGTAAATCTACGCTGTCGAAGTTTTGTTTATAAAATTTGCACAACCGCAGATTGCTGCCCGCTTCGACCGATTTGCCGTTTGAATTCAGAAGTGCATTTTCAAAATGCTTTTCGGCGGAAGTCCAATCGTTTTGAAGCGCGAAAATCACGCCGAGATTGTTTTGCGCGTCCGACGCGTTAACGCTTTTGTATTTGATGGAGCTTTGAAACGCTTTTGCCGCCGCCGCTAAATCTTCTTTCTCCAGATAAACCAACGCCAGATCGAACCACGCTTCGCCGTCTTTTTTCTCGATTTTCAGCGCATCACGAAAAGCGTTTTCGGCTTCGCGCCAGTTTTTTAAATCTTTCTGCGCCATTCCGAGCGCGTAGAAGGCTTTTCGATAACTTCTTTCGCTTAACTTGATCGCTTCCGTATATTCCGCGACGGCTTTACTCGTTTGTTTCAAGTGATAAAAACAAACGCCGATATTAAAATGAATTCGTGCGACAAAATAGTCATCCGCTCGTTCGTTTTCCGCGTAAATAATCGCCGCCCGATATTTTTCAATCGCTTTTTCATATTGACCTTCGCGCGCCGATTTCGCGCCTTCGTTAAAAGTCTTTTGCAGAAAGGGCGTTTGCGCCGAAACCGAAAACGCCAGCACGACGCAGATAAAGAATAAAACTCGCATATCTTAAAATCTCCTTTCGACTTTTTTAGTCTGAAATGATTCTAAAAAATGCGCCGCGTTCCAATCTTCCCGCTGGTTGCGGTTTGTGTTCTGAAATTGCTCAGGAAATGGAAAACGGAAAGTGATATGAAGCGATTCTTCATTTTCCACTTTCCGTTTTCCGTTTTCCATTTTTACGCGAGTTTCAGTTCGCGCCACAGTTTCGGCGTGAACTTCGTGTATTTGCGGAAAAGGGTCGTGAAATGGCTCTGATTTTTGAAGCCGGTGCGAAGGCTGATTTCGATGATCGGCAGATCGTTTTCGGCGAGCAATTCTTTGGCGCGTTCGATGCGCTGTTTCATTAGATATTGCTGCGGTGTCGCGCCGGTCGAGGTGCGAAAAGCGCGGGCGAAATGAAACTGGCTCAGATCGGCGACCGCCGCGATTTCGGCTAAACTTAAATCTTCTTCCAGATTCGCGTTGATGAATTCCTGAACGCGGCGCAGTTTGTAGCCGGAAAGTCCGCCGCTCGTGTTTTCGGCGACGGATTTTGCCGTGCTGTAATTTTTCAAAAGATGCAAAGTTAAAGTTTGGATCAAAGAATCGGTGTAGGATTTTCCCGAAGGCGCGGCGGAATCGGCTTCGGCGAGTAAGGTTAAGCCGATGTTTTCAATCAAGGAATCTTTGTTTTTGTAAATCTCGACGAACTCGAACTTTGACGTGAAACGATTCTCGACCGCCGTCCGACTGACGAATTCGGGATCAAGCAGAATTCCCAGAGTGTCGAGCGGTTTCTCCCAGAACGCACCGACCGGCTGCCCCGCCGGTGTCAGACAAATGTTGCCCGCGCCGCTTTTGGTCACGACGCGCTTGCCGCTCGCCGAATTTTTTTCCACGATCAATGTGCCGCCGATAGTTACATTAAGTTCGTGGAAATCGGGCGTATGTTCGAGCATTCTGCCCGCCGGAAGGTGCGCCCGATGAACGATTACGCCCGTCCATTCGGCGCGTCGGCGAAAAAGATACGGCGACTGACTCGTTTCGGTTTTCCATTGTATTTGCACAAGGTCATTTGTAATGCAGACGCGCTCGAAAAGCAAGCGATAGATTTATTGGTTTGCGAGGAATCGGTTCACGAGGCTTGGCAAATTTTAGACTTTATTTGTTGGTCGCGTAAGTAGAGAGGGAGGAGATAACTTGCCAACGTCCCTCCCGGAATATAAATTTATCAACATTATTGTTGACGTTTACCGAATTCTTTTTGTAGTTATAAACACTTCTAACCTTAAATGATATTGTTGCGGTGTTATCTGCGCGAGCAACCAGTTTTGCATCAGTTATTTTGAATGTTTTGATGTCTGGAGACCCGCCGCTTAAATATCTAAGCCATTCCGTTTTTGAGTAGCTATTCCCCGTTTCATCCGTATTTGTAAATTCGTCGGCAAAAATTCGATCAAGGATATTCGTGTCGCCCGAAATTTTTGCCTGCTTCCAAACATTTTCAATGGAGAGTAAAAAAAATTCGTTATTTTCGGACTAACCCCGCAGCAAGCTGACGGGGCATTAGCCCGAAAATTAGTCGGTCAAAGCACCGCCTACCACGAATTTTCAGGAAAAGAACTTACGCCCTTCCAGGGCTGACAAGGAAACCCACGCAGCAAGCTGACGGGGAATTCTTTTAGATTAAAGTTTGTAACAATGGGTCATCATCGGTTGAGTTACTTGCTATCGAAGATTTATATTTTTCTGCCGATTGAGAGTCAGAATTATTATTCGTTGGCGAATCAGACTGTTTGACAGTGTATTTTTTGATTGAATTACAAGAATTTGCTAAAAATAAAACGAGCGCAAGAACAAACAAAGAAGACAAAAATTTCATAAAACTCCAAATTATGTTTTAATCAGACGGTAAAAAATTGAGCGGGATTTAACCGGAATCTATCCGCGAATTCTGCGTTCGTCCGTGATTAGATATTTTCGAATAAAACTTGAAATTATCTGCCGATTTGCGCCAAAAGTTCTCTGACGGCGACATCAAGCTGCGAATCTTTGCCCGACAGACTTTCACCAATCGGGCGCGTTACGGCAACGTCCACCGGACGCGGATTCATCTCCATATCTGCGCCGTCGCTACCGAGAACGAGCTGGCGCGGCAGGCGAACCGCCGTGCCGTCAAAAGTGGTCGCGTTCCAGGTGAAAATAATCCAGCCGGCGGTCGGCTCGCCGATGGTTTTGCCGATTTTCAGCGAGCGGTAACCTTCGGTCAAATCTTCCGCGTCGGACAGCGAATGCTGATTCGTAATCAAGATCGTCGGGCGTTCCAGAGCGCGCTGACCGAGGGCGGAACGTGCCGGGACGTTCCATAGTCCGCGCTCCTTCATCGTCAAATAGCCGCGCCGCGACAGCACATCAATGACATACGGATTAATAAAACCGCCGTTGTTGTTGCGAACATCCACGACGACTCCGCTGCGTCCCTGATTTTGGACATCGAGGTCAACGTAAAGCTGATTCAAACTATCCGCAGACATATCCGGCAGGTGAACGTAGCCGAGTTTGCCGCCGCTGATTTTCTCGACATACGCGCGATTCGATTCGACCCATTGACGGTAAAGAAGATTTTTTTCCGTTCCGGTGCTGACAGGTTTCAAAACGATTCGACGTTTGTTCGAGCCGTTGGCGTTTGACGCGATTTCAATTTCGACGCGCTTACCGACTTTATTTTCGAGCAGCTCGTCGAGGTTTTTCGCGCCGTCAACTTCCACGTTATTGATGCCGGTTAAATAATCGCCGACTTTGATTTCCCGCGTGATATCCGCCGGACTCAAAGTAATGATTTCGGTGATTTTCAAACGTCCGCTCGCTTCATATTCGCGTCGGTCAAACCGCAAACCGAGTTTGCCGATTGGAGTCGGCGTAAAACCGCTTGCGCCGGAAATTCCGAGATGCGAAGCGTTTAACTCGCCGACCATCAGCGACATCAGACGGCGCGTTTCGTCAATGTTTCTCGCGCCCGCAATCAGTGGTTCGTAAGTTTTTTTGACCGCGTTCCAATCCGCCCCGTGAAATTTTTCATCGTAAAAATTATCGCGCAGAAATCGCCAGCCCTGTTTGAAAATCTCCATCTTTTCGGCGGCAAAGTCGGCGTTCATCTCGACGTTCAGAGCCAGCGGACGAATCGCGCCTTTGTCCAGATTGACGACTTGGACGCGCCCGTTTTCGATGTAGAAAACTTCCTTTGAGTCCGGCGAAAACTGCGCGTCCGATTTGAAATTCGGCGTTGAAGTGATCTGCTTCGCCGACGTTTCAGTCGCCAATTCGTCGAGCGGCATCGTGTATAAATTAAACTGACCTTCGGCAACGGCGAGAACCAGAACCGTTTTCCCGTCCGGAGAGATCGTCTGTCCGCTGACGTTGACACCCGTCGGTAGAAGGCTCAGACGGCGGCGAATGTTCTCGAAAACAATATCTTTTTTGCGGTCGCTGTCTTTTTCGTCGGCTTTTGGAGCGTTCGGCGACGGCGAAGTTTGCGGACTCGGATTCGGTGTCGGACTCGGATTAACCATCGGAGTCGGCGAAGTCTGCGGTGTCGGTTGCGGTTTTTGCTGCGGATTTTCCTGTTTGAAAAGGTCGCGGAATTGATCTTCGCGGAACTTCGGCGTGCGAAGCGTCAAATCAATCTGCGCCAGAACGCCGTCTTCGGTGCGCTGGCTCGAATCGAACAGAATAAACGTGCCGTCGGGACTCCACGAAATCGAACCGCTGTTGGAATTCGACAGAAAGCTGACGGGTTTCGCCACGCCGCCATTTGCCGAAACGACTGAAACATTAGCGAAGGAACGGTTTTCCGGCGCGGTCGTTAAAAACGCGAGCCATTTGTTATCGGGCGACCACGCGAAAGTTTGTTTGCCGGCGAGCGGCGGCGCGTCGGTGAAAAGTTTGCAAGTTTCTCTTTCCTGTTTTTTCTCGACATCGTAAATCCAGAGTGCGCGGGCGTTGCGGAGAAACGCGATTGATTTGCCGTCGGGCGAATAAACCGGCGAAAAATCGTCGCCCGCGTTCGTGATCGGCGATTCGGTTCCGTCTATAAAACTGTATTGATAAATCCGCCGCACACCGCTGCGTTCCGAAGTATAAATAATTTTTTGGCTGTCCGGCGACCACGCAGCGAAAGATTCGGGCGCGGGCGTGTCAGTGATTTTCTGCGCGTCGCCGCCGTCTTTGACCGAAGCCGCAAAGATTTCGCCGCGAGCGACAACCGCGATTTTTTTGCCGTCCGGCGACAGGGCGAATTCGCGGATTTGCCCTGAAAGATTCATCTTTTCCGTTAACGCGCCCGCCGCCGTGCCGCGCAGTGTAATCGGAACTTCATTTGCTTTTCCATTATCCGTGTTCATCGTCCAGATTTTGAAATCGCGCTCGAAAACGATTTGTTTACCGTCAAGGGAAATGTTCGCCCATAAAACTCTGCCGTCTTTGAAGTCGGTCAATTGTTTCTCCTGACCTTTCAGCGGTTTCGTCCAGATGTTCTGCGCTCCGGTGCGGTCGGAAACGTAATAAATTTGTTTGCCGTCCGCGCTCCACATCGTCCATAACTGCTTCGCGCCGCCCGTCGTCATCTGCTCGTAAACGTCGCTGTTTTTCATCCAGATTTCGCTTTCGTCAATATGACTTCTGCCTTTGCGCCACCATTGCCCGTTGGCGATGCCGCGAGCCGAAAACGCAATGGAAATTCCGTCGGGCGCGGGCGCGGCGAAAAATTCGCTCGTGTAGCGGTCGGCGGAAACCGTCATCGGGGTTCCGCCCGTCGCCGAAACCCGGTAAACGTCGTTCATTCCGGCGATGTCGCGGCTCGAAGACGAGTAATAAAGCCATTTGCCGTCACGCGACCACGCATCGAAATTATCCAGAACATCGTCGAAAGTTACACGCGACAAATCGTTCGTCTCCAAATTCAAAACGTAAATGTCGCCGCTGCCCGTGCGGTTGGAGACGAACGCCAGACGTTTCCCGTCCGGGGAGAATTTCGGGCGCGATTCGGTCGCCGGATGCGAGACGAGAATCGAAGCCGTGCCGCCGTTTGCCGAAACCGTCCAAACGTCGCCGCCGGAGACGAAAACGATTTCCTTGCGGTCGGGCGACAGCGAAGGTTCGGTCAAATAAGCGGTTGACGTTTGGGCGCGGACGGCGGCGCAGCACGAAAGACAGAGAACGAAAATGAAAAGTTTTTTAAGCAGCATATTTTATTGATCGAGTTACTCGACGACATCGAAAAATCGAAACTTTTTTTCCCGTTTTAATAGTGAATAGTTGACAGTGGAGAGCGAATAACGGGGAGTGTTTGAACTGTTCGCTGTTCACTTTCAACTATTCGTTGATTTCGGGAAAGACCTTTCTCGGCTTCGATTTTCTAACCGATGCGTTAATCCGACTTTATTTTAGACGGCGGATTCAGACGGTAATTTCTTTACGCAGCCGCCGTGTTTTTTGTTTTGAAAGTTCGGCTAAATCGAAATTTTCCGGGTTTTCACAAGTTTGCATTTAACACGTCGGGCGGTTACGATAAGCATAATAAACTAAATCGCAAAGGAGCATAAAACAATGAAACTTCCCGGCGGATTCGATATGAATTCGATGATGAAACAAGCCCAGAAAATGCAGGAACAGATGGGCAAGGAAATGAAGGAAATGAAGGTTGACGCATCCGCCGGCGGCGGTGCGGTCAACGTCAAAATGCGCGGTGATTTTGAAGTTTTGGAACTGACGATTTCGCCCGATCTGGTCAAAGACGGCGATGTCGAAATGATTCAGGATTTGACCTTAGCGGCGATCAATGAAGCGCGGCGCAAAGTCGAAGAATCTTTGAAAGGGCGGCTCGGCGGAATGCTTCCTCCCGGCTTAATGTAAAAATCGAATTTGACAGGATAAGCAGGATAAATGCTAAATCCTGCTTATCCTGTCTATCCTGTTTTAATAAAACCTTAAAATGCTAGACTATTCAGAACCAGTCGCCAAACTGATTGACGAATTCAAACGTCTGCCCGGTGTCGGACATAAATCCGCGCAAAGGCTGGCGTTTTATATTTTGCGACGGTCGGCGGAAGATGTCGAAAGATTCGTTGACGCGCTGCACGAAGTCAAAGAAAAAATCGTTTTCTGCTCGGTCTGCAACAATATGACCGATGTCAATCCGTGTATGTATTGCACTTCGACGGGGCGCGACCGTTCGCAAATATGCATCGTCGAAGAACCGTATAATTTGGTCGCCGTCGAAAAAACCCGTTCTTACAAAGGCTTGTATCACATTCTGCACGGCTCCTTGTCGCCGATTCGCGGAGTCGGACCCGATGAACTGATGCTGGCGAATTTATTGCCGCGTTTGATGCCGGAAAATAACGAAGGCGTTGATGTTAAAGAAGTTATCGTGGCGACAAATCCGACGACCGAAGGTGAAGCGACGGCGAATTACATCGCCCGACTTTTGAAGCCGTTAGGAGTTCGCGTTACCCGAATCGCAATGGGAATGCCGGTCGGTTCCGACCTGGAATTCGTGGACGAGGTAACGATGGACAAAGCGATGACCAATCGCCACGAGATTTAGATGTTTGCCGGACGCAGGCATTTACCGATTTAATGCCGCCGAATCAACTCACCGAATTTGACGATTCGGTGAGTTAAATTTTTGTTAGCGGTTAGCCGTTTTCGTTATTGAAACGAGGGCGAATATGATAAAGGTTTAGTTTGCCGATAATTTCGCTTTCCCATATTTTTTGCAATTTAATTAAAAGGATTTTCAAACGGTTATGAAGAAGTTTTCGTTTTTGGTAATAAGTTCGTGTCTGTTTTGCGCGTGGTTAAGTTTGAGTTTTCAAACCAAAGCCCAAATCGAAGTCAGCCAGCCGGTTGAAATCAGCCAATCGGCGGAAGATAATCGCGTTTCGCCGAATTTCGTCGTCAGCCAGTTTCAGACGGCGGGCAGCACGCCGAACGACGAATTTATCGAACTGCACAATGTCAGTTCAAATCCGGTTGATCTGAACGGCTATCGCGTCGTTTATCGTTCGGCAGGCGGCACGAACGATGTGCCGTTCGTCGAATGGACGACCGCGACGATTGTTCCTCCAGGCGGTTATTATTTGATCGCTTCGACCGGCTACGACGGCAGCGTTACGCCGAATTTGATTTACAACCCGACGACTTGTTCGTGTTCGATAGGCGCGGCAGGCGGCGGCATCGCCGTTCGCAGCGGCGCGGTCAATTCGGGCGTTCTGATTGACTCGGTCGGCTACGGCACGGCGACCAACGCCTTTGTCGAGACGGCGGCGGCGAGTGCGCCGCCCGCCAATGCCGGAAGCGCACGGATCAACAACGGCTGTCAGGATTCGGACAACAACGCGAGCGATTTCAACATTTTAAATCCGTCCGTGCCGCGTAACGCCGCGACCGCCGCCAACACTTGCGGCGGCGGCGGCACGACTTTGCTGGCAGGCGGCGGCGCGAATCCGAACGCTGTCGCGCCCGGCGGCACGACGCTTTTGACCGTCTCGGTTTTCCCCGCGACGACTCCGCCCAGCACGGGCATCGCGGTCGTCGGTAATTTGACCAGCGTCGGCGGCGCGGCAAGTCAGCCGTTTTTCGACGACGGCACGAACGGCGACGCGACCGCCGGAGACAATATCTTTTCGTATCGGGCGACGGTTCCGACGACCTCGGCGGGCGGAATTTTTACGATTGCGGCGGTCGCCTCCGACGCGCAGACGCGCACGGCGAATGTTTCGATCAGCCTGACCGTCAACGCACCGGCGGCGGGCGAAGAACCGCTTTTGTTGGGAAATCCGACCAACGCCGTAACCGATATTACCAATGAAAACAATTATTTAATGCAGAAACCGCAATACTCGCTTTCGTATAACCGCAGTCGGGCGACGGCGAACTGGGTGGCGTGGCGGCTCGACAGCAGTTGGATCGGAACCGCGCCGCGTCAGGACGATTTTCGCGCCGATCCGTCTTTGCCCGACGGTTGGTATCAAGTGCAGAACTTCGATTATTCGGGTTCCGGTTATGATCGCGGACATATGACACCTTCGGGCGACCGAACGCGCTCGATTCCCGATAATTCGGCGACGTTTTTTATGACCAATATGGTTCCGCAGCTCGCCGCCAACAATCAGGGCGCGTGGGAAGATTTTGAAAGTTACTGCCGGACGCTGGCGCAGGCGGGCAACGAAATGTATATCGTCTCCGGTGTCGCCGGCAACATTGGGACGATTGCCGGCGGGCGCGTCGTCGTGCCGCAATACACCTGGAAAGTCATCGTGGTTTTGCCGAACGGCGCGAACGACTTGCAGCGAATTAACAAAGGAACGCGCACCATCGGCATCATCGTCCCGAATTTCCCGCCGCTCGACATTAACGCGACGTGGCGGCAGTTTCGAGTTACGGTCAACGAAGTCGAAAACCTGACCGGCTACAATTTTTTCACGAATGTTCCGAAGAACACGCAGGAAATAATCGAAAGAAGAAAGGACAGACAATAATGATTGGTGGTGAACGATTAGAAGTGAGTGGTGAGTTAAGAACTGACGGCGAAATATCCAGGATATTTTGCCGCAGTTTTGTGGTGTTGGTTATATTTTGCTGTTTGTCGCTTTCGGCGGCGGCGCAGAAAGCTCGGGCGATTAGTGAAGTGCAGAGTGAGAAAAATCTTTCGCCGTTCGTCAGCGACGCAGTGCGGTTAACGGGAATCGTGACGGCGCGCTTGAAAGACGGATTCTTTCTGCAAACGTCGGACGATAAAACCGACGGCAATCCTTTGACGAGCGAAGGCATTTACGTTTATACGAAAAGCGAACCGACCGGCGATGCGACGATTGGCAATCTGATTTCCGTTACCGGAACAGTGCAGGAATTTACGAAAAAATCCGAGCCGGACAGCTTGACGATCACCGAGCTTTCATTTTACAAAGATAAGGACACGATCAAAATCTTCTCGAAAGCCAACGCCTTGCCGAAGCCATTTGTTCTTACCGACGACGATTTCAAATCGAACAAAATTGACCAACTCGAACGCTATGAAGGAATGCGCGTCAGCGTCGCGGAAATGACTGTCGTCGCCCCGACCAACGGCAGAGTCAACGAAAAAACCGGCGCGTCCGAATCCGACGGCACGTTCTACGGCGTTTTGAAAGGAATTTCCAGACCGTTCCGCGAAACCGGTTACGACGTTTACGACGCGGCTTTCTCGACTGATAAAGAGCGGGACGCGCTTAAAAAGAATACGCCGAAAATCGCGCTTTTCGATCATAACCCCGAACGTCTGCGCGTCGAGAGCGCGGCGCAGCTAGGCGCGCAAACGATTGACGTGACGGCGTTTGCGGAGATTAAGAACCTGACGGGCGTGATGCATTACGCTTACCGCGCTTATTCGATTCTGGCTGATGCCGGTAACAAACCGACCGTTTCCAATCTCGTCAAAGCCGTGCCGCTGCCGGCGTTGACCGACCGGCAGTTTTCCGTCGCTTCGATAAACGTCGAGCGATTTTTCGACGACGAAGACGACCCGAATATCAAGGAACCGCTGATTACGAACGAAGGTTTTGAAAAGCGTCTAAAAAAAGTTTCGCTGGCAATTCGCACTTATTTGCAAATGCCCGATGTCGTTGGCGTGGTCGAGATGGAAAACCTCGCCGTTTTGAAAAAACTCGCCGACCGCATCAACAAAGATGCGGAAGCAGGCGGAAAGGCGAACCCGAAATATGAAGCGTATCTGGTTGAGGGAAACGACATCGGCGGCATTGATTCCGGCTTTCTGGTGAAATCCTCGCGCGTCGAAGTTTTGGAGACGAAACAGTTCGGCAAAAATGAAAAATTTGAAAATCCGAACACGAAGGACGACAATTTTCTTTATGATCGCCCGCCGTTTCTGCTCCGCGCCGCCATCAGAGACGCGAAAACGAATCAGCCTTTGGAGTTGACGGTTATCGTTAATCACTTAAAATCTTTGCGCGGCTACAATGACGACAAAGACGCGCCATTCGTGCGTTTGAAGAAAAAACTGCAAGCCGAATTTTTAGCGAAATACGTTGCCGAACGCCTGAAAGCCAACCCGAATGAACGCCTCGCGCTCGTCGGCGATTTCAACGCTTTTCAATTTAACGACGGCATCACCGACATCATCGGCACTTTGAAAGGAACTCCCGTCGGCAAAGATGCGGTGATGAACGCTTCGGAGGATTTGCTCGACCCGGATTTGACGGATTTGGTTGATTTAATCAAGCCGAATCAGATGTATTCCTACAGTTTCGACGGCAACGCGCAGGTTCTCGATCATTTTTTAGTCAGTCCGGCGTTGAAAAAACATCTCGCCGGT
>JAYVGL010000341.1:0-14214 GCA_043772175.1 Pyrinomonadaceae bacterium
TATTAGATTTGCCATTTGAATTCTGCGGGCATCGGAGTTGATGCTCGGCGAAAATTATAGCACAATTCGTTAAATCCCGAAACTAAAATTTGCGCGTCCGACAAACCTTTTGGCACTCGAAATGCTTCTAACTTTCGGCAAACTTCCAATTCGAGTTTGAGCGAGACAAAAGGAGAGCAAAAATGACTAGATTGAGCGGCGTGTTTTCGGTTTACTTGATGTTTGGTTTGACGGTTTTCGGGTTCGTCGGGCAAATGAACGCGCAGACGAACGCGCAGACGACGCGAAATGAGCGCGGTGTGCGCGATGTTTTGCGAAGTCTGAATTCCAAAGTTGACGATTTCAGATACAGCCTGGACAACGAACTCGGCAGAAATTCGATTTCACGCGACGACGAAAACGAAATCGGCAACGACGTGCGGAATTTTGAAAAAAGCCTCGATGATTTCGGCGATAAGCTGGATCGCCGCCGCGAAAACGCGGACGACGTGCGAAATGTTTTGACGGCGGCGCAAGTCGTCAACGACTTTCTGAACGCCAAACGCTTCGGTTCGCTGACGCAGAAAGATTGGACGGAAATTCGCGCACTGCTCAACCGGCTGGCTGCCGATTATCAGGTTTCGTGGAACTGGAACGGCGGCGGCGGCGAATATAACCGTCCGGCTAACGCTCCGTCAGGCGGCAATTACCCAGCGGCAAATTCTTCTCTTAGCAACGCTTTGACGGGAACCTATCAACTCGACGCGACGCGCAGCGAGAATGCGCGGGAAATCGCCGACCGCGCAGTGCGGGACGGCGGCGCAGACAACAGTCAAAACGCGCAGACGGATTTGGAAGGCAAACTCGAAGCACCCGAACAAGTCGTCATTGAAGTTCGCGGCACACAGGTAACGCTCGTTTCATCGAACGCTTCGCCGTTGACTTTGACGGCGGACGGGCGCGACCGGACGGAAAATACGGCGGACGGCAAAACGATTCGCGTGCGGGCGACTTTGCGCGGGCAGGAGTTAACCGTGGCGAGCGGCGGCGGCGAAACCGATTACGCGATAACTTTCGCTTCCATTGACGGCGGCAAAGCGTTGAAAGTTACGCGCCGCATTACGACCGATTATTTACGCGAAACCGTTTTCGCCGAAAGCGTCTATACGAAAACCGACGCGGCGGCGAAGCTGGGTAATCAACCGAATGACAACGATAACGGAACGTATTCGAGCAGCGACCGAAATGACAACCGCACGAATTTGCCGAATAATTATCCGACGGTAAAAAGCGGTCGCACGGGCGATTATATCGTGCCGAACGGAACGATTGTTACCGGAATTTTAGAGAAAGATATTGACACGAAGGTTTCGCGGAACAAAGACCGTTTTACCCTGGTCGTGCAAACGCCGAACGAGTATCGCGGCGCGATTGTCGAAGGTTATCTTTCGGGTGTCAATCGTTCGGGCAAAGTTTCGGGACGCTCGCAAATCACGTTTAATTTTGAACGCATTACGCTGTCGAACGGACAGGTTTACGACTTTAACGGTTTTCTCCAATCGGTCGCCAACGAAAACGGCAAAATCGTCAAAGTTGACACCGAAGGCACGGCGCAGGGCGACAGCCAAACGAAAGAGACCGTCAAACGCGGCGGCATCGGAGCCGGAATCGGCGCGGTCATCGGAGCGATTGCGGGCGGCGGCAAAGGCGCGGCAATCGGCGCAATTATCGGCGGCGGCGCGGGCGCGGGATCGGTCATCGTGCAAGGCAAAGACGATTTGCAGCTAAGATCAGGTTCGACGATCACCGTGCAGACTTCTTCGCCGATTCGCTGATTCGCTTCGCCGAGAAATAAGCGAATTTTATTTTCAGATTCTGAACAGAGGAAAAGGTGAAAGACGACAGCCGGGAAATAAAAATTCTCAGCCGTCGTCTTTCACCTTTTACCTTTCACCTTTCACCTTTCACTAAAGCTAGACTATCGCATCGCAAACGACTTATAATTTCGTCATCAGACAAAAGCCGAAATTAACGAACCGAGGGGAAGTCAGTATATGAACAGAAGAAAATTTATCGGCAAAACCGTCGGCGGTGCGGGCGCGTTAATCGTCGCGCACACCGCGTTCGGTGCGGAAATTACGACCAGGGAGAACGAAAGAATGACATTTGAAACACCGGAAACGACGCTCGAAGGCGAGATGATCTACCGAACATTGGGAGCGACGGGCGAAAAAGTTTCCGCCATCGGAATGGGCGGCTTTCATCTGAGCAAGCCGAAAACCGACGACGAAGCGATTAAACTCGTCCGTAACGCCGTTGATCGCGGCATAAATTTTATGGATAACTGCTGGGATTACGCCGACGGTTTGAGCGAAATTCGCCAGGGCAAAGCCTTGCGGGACGGCTATCGCAACAAAGTTTTTTTGATGTCGAAGATTGACGGGCGCGACAAAAAGACGGCGGCGAAACAGATTGACGAATCGCTCCTGAGACTGCAAACCGACCACCTCGATTTAATGCAGTTTCACGAAATCATTCGCTTTGAAGACCCGGATCGGATATTTGCGACCGGCGGCGCGTTCGAAGCGATGACGGAAGCCAAAAAAGCGGGAAAAGTTCGCTACATCGGTTTCACCGGACACAAAAATCCGGCGATTCACCTGCAAATGCTCGAAGTCGCCGCCGCGCACGACTTCAAATTCGACGCGGTGCAGATGCCGATCAACGTGATGGACGCGCATTTCCGTTCGTTTGAAAAACAGGTTCTGCCGAAGCTCGTCGCGGACAAAATCGGCGTTCTCGCAATGAAAACTTTCGGCGATCCGTTTATTCTGGACAGCAAAACGGTCGAACCGCTCGACGCGCTGCATTATTCGCTGACTCTGCCGACCTCGGTCGTGATTACCGGAATTGATAAACCCGAAATTCTCGAACAGGCGTTCACGGCGGCGAAAACCTTCAAGCCTTTGACGCAGACGCAAATCACGACGATTTTAGACAAAACCAAATCCGCCGCGATGACCGGCAAATTCGAGAAGTTCAAGACCGACAACAAATTCGACGGCACGGCGATCAATCCGAAATGGCTCGGCGAAATACCGAAAAATATGTAGAATTCGCCTATTTACTCTAAAAGTCGAACGCTCTCGAAAGCGTTCGACTCAGCTCTTTATCGAAATTTGTTTTGACAAATAAGGGCTTGTTGTCAACAATGTTACATACTATTTATTTACGAATAGTATCCGTGTCAATAGATTTAACGCTGGCTAAAATTTTTATGGAGCGTTTTGGCAGAAGTAGTTTGACATAAAACTTGCGAGTATCTTTTGAAAAAGTTTTCAAATCGGCGGCAAAATCTGAACGGCGAAGTCCGCAGTTGAAATTCTTTCGGAAGACTCTGATAATTGTAGGAGAATATAAATGAAAAATCTAAGAAATATCAAAAATTTGTTCAATTTACGTCTAATGGGTTTTCTGGCAGTTTTCGGCTGCCTGTTTTTCGGGTCGCTGCAAATGGCGCAGGCGCAGACTCAGGTTACTTTCGGTCAGTTTTTTGAGAGAACCGGCGGGCAGGACTTTGTTTTTACAAACAATACGACCAATGCCACTTTCAACACAGTGAGCGGCGGTTCGCCGATTTTTTTCATCTACCAGAACATCAACGGGACTCTAAACCCGGCACTGCAGGGACCTCAGACTGCACGTTTGACGCTGACTTCCGGCACGACGGCTCCGGCGGTTGCCAGCGGCAGCGATTTGACTCAATCAATTAACAATAGCGTTAACACGATCAGCATCATCAGGGAGACACCCGCCCCAGTCGGAGTCGGAACCGGTTCGCGCACCAATCTGCTGACCGTAACATTTTCTCCCAATACCGGCACGCCCGATGTAACGGGAAACTCTGCTAACGGCTCGACCTCTTTCTCAGCCGGTTCAGGAAACAACATCGTTACTTTTACGTCTGATTTTCTGAACTTTTTTAATACCAATGCGCGAGCTTTCGCGCTCGGATTTTCTTCGGTCAACCCGGCATTGAGTATCGGTCCCGGCGGCTTCCTGAACAGCTTTACCGCTGCCGGTTCAGGCACTTTTTCTTCAAATCCGGCTCCGACTACATTGGTAACCGCCGCCGACGTTACTATCGGTGGGCGTGTTTTGACTCCGTCCGGGCGCGGCTTGCGTAACGCGCAGGTTACCGTTACGCAAGCCGACGGTTCGACGCGAACGGTGTTGACGAGCGCATACGGTTCTTACAGCTTTGCGAACTTAACGGTTCCGCAGACCGTCGTGCTGTCCGTGCGCTCGAAAACTTATCAGTTCACGCCGCAGGTGGTCGGCTTAGATTCTGATCTCGCCGGAATAAATTTCGTTCCCAACGAGAAATAGTCTTTGTATCATCAGGAAGAGGGCAAGCCGATTTGTAAACAAATCGGCTTGCCCTCTTTTCCGTTTTCTCGCGCCTCGCCTTTTCAGTCGTCTTTTCAGTCATCGTTTCGCCCGTCAAAAATCCAAAACCAATTCGTCGTCTTTAACGGTAACCGCGACGCTGCCGCCGTCGGATAATTTGCCGAACAAAATCTCGTGCGCGAGCGGCTGTTTGATTTTATCGTGGATCAGCCGCGCCATCGGACGTGCGCCGTATTTGCCGTCGAAACCGTTTTTCGCCATCCATTCTTTCGCCGTCTCGTCGAGGATAATCAGCACCCGTTTTTCGGCGAGTTGACCGTTTAATTCGTTGATAAATTTATCAACGATTGACGTGATGTTTGCCAAATCGAGAGCTTTAAATGGAACCCAGGCATCGAGCCGGTTGCGAAATTCCGGCGAGAAGGTGCGCTCGATTGCGCCTTTCGCCTGCCCTTTGTTTTCCGATTGATTACGAAAACCGACACCGCCGCTCGACAGTTCACGCGCTCCGGCATTGGTCGTCATAATCAAAATCACGTTGCGAAAGTCGGCTTTTTTGCCGTTGTTGTCGGTCAGCGTCGCCGAGTCCATCACTTGAAGAAGCAAATTGAAAAGATTCGGATGCGCCTTTTCGATTTCGTCTAAAACTAAAACGGCGTGCGGCGTTCGCATAATCGCTTCGGTCAAAAGTCCGCCCTGATCGAAACCGACGTAACCCGGCGGCGCACCGATGAGGCGCGAAACCGTGTGCGATTCGGCGTATTCGCTCATATCGTAGCGCATAAATTCGATGCCGAGTTGTTCCGCAAGCTGTTTTGATAATTCGGTTTTGCCGACACCGGTCGGGCCGGAAAACAGAAATGATCCGACGGGTTTCGTTTGCACTCCGAGACCGGCGCGGGAAATCTGAATCGCGTCAACAACCTTATCAACCGCGTCGTCCTGCCCGAAAATCACGTTTTTCAAATCATCACGCAACGATTTCAAACGGTCTTTTTCATCAGCGACGACGGTTTTCGGCGGAATCTTCGCCATCCGCGCAATCGCGTTTTCGACCATCGAAACGGAAATCATTTTCGGGCGCGTCTCGACCGGCAGAAGTTTCGTCGCCGCCCCGACTTCATCAATGACATCAATCGCTTTGTCGGGCAGATGCCGGTCGTTGATATACTTTCCGGCGAGTTCCGCCGCGACTTTCAACGATTCGTCCGAGTATTTAACGCCGTGATGCGCTTCGTAAAACCGTTTCAAACCTTTGAGAATTTCGTAAGTTTCTTCGACCGTCGGCTCGCCGATTTCGATTTTTTGAAAGCGACGCGCCAACGCTCGATCACGCTCGAACGCCGCTTTATACTCGGCGTAAGTCGTCGAACCGATACAGCGCAAAGTTCCGTCGGCAAGCGCGGGTTTTAAGATGTTGCTCGCGTCCATCGAACCGCCCGAAACCGCGCCCGCACCGACGATGGTGTGAATTTCGTCTATGAAAAGAATCGCGTTTTCCTCTTTTTGAAGGTCGGTAATGATCGCTTTGAATCGCTGTTCAAAATCGCCGCGATAGCGTGTTCCGGCGAGAACCGCGCCCATATCGAGGGCGAAAACCTTCGCCCCTTTCAGAACTTCCGGCACGTCGCCTTCGGAAATTTTCAACGCCAAACCTTCCGCGAGTGCCGTTTTCCCAACGCCCGGCTCACCGACGTAAAGCGGATTGTTTTTCTTGCGCCGACACAAAACCTGAATCGTGCGTTCAATTTCTTCCATTCGCCCGATGATCGGGTCAATCTCGCCTTTCGCCGCTTTCGCCACGAGTTCGACGGTGAACGATTCGAGCGGCTTCTTCTTTTTCCCGCCGTTCGCCGCACGTTCTTCGGCAAATTCCTCGTCTTCGATGCCTTCGCCGACACCTTCAAAACTCTGCCCGCTCTCGACCTTGGAAATCCCGTGCGCGATGTAATTGAGCATATCGAGTCTTGATACGCCCTGCTGTTTTAACAGATAAACGGCGTAACTCTGCTCGGCTTGATACAGCGCGGCTAAGATATTCCCGCCGTCAACCGCCTTCTGCCCGCTGCCTTCCGCCTGCAAAAGCGCATATTGAATCGTGTTTTGAAAAGTCGCCGTTAACTCCGGCATCATCTGCACGCCGTCGGGCGTTTTCTCCAAAACATCGCGGAAATAATCGCCGAGCGAAGCACTGATTTCCTCAACCTTCGCCCCGCAATTAAATAAAATATCGCGGGCGGCGTTGTCTTCCAAAAGCGCAAATAGCAGATGCTCAAGCGTTACGTATTCGTGTTTATATTTGACGGCTTCATCAACCGCGTAGCTTAGTGTTTCTTCTAATTCTCTGGTTAGCATTCTTTTTATTTTAGCTTAAGTCGGCGGTTACGAAAACCTTTTCCGATATTTATCAAACTGTTTTGAGAAGTGTTTTTGATGCGAAAATTCGGCTGATCGTTAACGATTTTTAATCGGATGATTTTGCAGAAGATTTATCAAATCGCCGACCGAGCGGCACTTTTTAATTTGGGCGGCAGTCGCTTTTACGGTTAATTCGCCGTTTTCCTCTGTAAATACCGCTGGCAGCGCGAATTCAAAATTGTGTCGTCGTTCAAATTCGTCAGCGTGAAGAAACGACGGCGGCGGTTGAAGGGTTTCGAGAAACGCTTTCCATTCCTTTCGCA
Source organism: Pyrinomonadaceae bacterium (assembly GCA_043772175.1). GTDB lineage: Bacteria > Acidobacteriota > Blastocatellia > Pyrinomonadales > Pyrinomonadaceae. Next base: position 7,071 of record JAYVGL010000341.1, read on the forward strand.
TTCCGAAATTTGAGTGCGTTATCGCGCACAGATGACAGGCGTAAGTCTGCGGCGAGAGAATTTTATGCACTGCGTCCGACAGTAGATTGAACACGCCGCTGTCGGCGTTGTAAACGAAAATAAGTTTTGGCGGCATTGTTTCGGCGATCATCGTTTAAATTCTCCGTCTTTTCGGTTTTTCAAAATCCGCGAATTTTATTTATCATAACAAAAGAGGTTGCCGACAAATGAAAAAATTCTTAAAGCTGTTTAGTTTGCCCGTCGCGCTCGGAACTTACGGCGTTCTCGTTTGGCTGGAAAATCGCCGTCCTTTGCGCGATGCGGTCGAGCCGAAATTACAGCGCAACGCGAGAAATCTGGCGGTCGCCGGACTCGCCGCCGTCGCTCTGCAATTGGCGGAGCGACCGCTCGCCGCCCCGCTGACGAAGCTGGTCGAGCGCAAAAACATCGGACTGCTGAAAATCGTGCGGCTGCCGAAAGTTTTGGAAACCGTTTTAGCCGTGATTCTTTTGGATTACACGCTTTATCTCTGGCACGTTCTGACGCACAAAATTCCTCTTTTGTGGCGGTTTCATCTGGTTCACCACGTTGATCTGGATATGGATGCCTCGACCGCCCTGCGTTTTCATTTCGGCGAATTGACGATTTCCGCGTTGTGGCGTTCGGCGCAGATTCTGGTGATCGGCGTGTCGCCCGCCGCCTACGCCGCGTGGCAGTTTCTGCTGTTTCCCGAAATTTTATTTCATCATTCAAACGTCGCACTGCCCGCCGAATTAGAAAGAAAAATCAGCCGTTTTATCGTTACGCCGCGACTGCACGGCATCCATCACTCGGCGGTGCGGGACGAAACCAATTCCAACTGGTCGAGCGGTTTGACGCTTTGGGATCGGCTGCACGGAACTTTCAAAGCCGACGGAGCGCAAACCGAAATCAACATCGGCGTTCCGGCATACCAGAACCCGAACGACGTAACTTTGACGAAAATACTGCCGCTCCCGTTTGAAAAACAAAGGGACGATTGGCAGCAGATCGAGACGCGAAAATCAGTCGAGCAATTGCGATGAAACCCGCAATCTCCATCGTCATCCCGACGCTCAACGAAGCCGACGCAATCGCCGCGACGCTCGATGCGCTGATTTTCGCCGATGCGGAAATCATCATCGCCGACGGCGGCAGCGGCGACGCAACCCTGGCGATTGCCGGAACTTACGATGTCAAAATTCGGCACTCGAAGCGCGGGCGCGGAGCGCAAATGCAAACCGGCGCGAACGCCGCGAGCGGCGAAATACTGTGGTTCGTCCACGCCGACACGACGGTTTCCGCGAATTGCGTCGGGCAGATAAAACAGGCTTTGCGCGATAAAAACACGGTCGGCGGAAATTTCACGATTCGTTTTGACGGCGAGCGATTGGCGGCGCGATTTTTAACCTGGCTTTATCCGCAACTGCAATTTTTGGGTTTAATCTATGGCGATTCGGCGATTTTCGTGCGGCGCGAGGTTTACGAGCGAATCGGCGGTTTTCGGGATTATCCGATTTTTGAAGATTTGGATTTCATCGAAAGATTGCGAGAAAGCGGCGCAATCGTAACTCTGCCCGCCGTCGTTACGACTTCTTCGAGAAGATTTGCCGGTAAAAGTTTTGTCCTGACTTTTGCGCGTTGGACGCTTCTGCAAGCTCTTTACTGGTGCGGCGTGAGTCCCGAAACTTTGCTCAAAATCTATTTTCCGACCGCCAAATCCAGAAAAAGATGATTCATCAAAAAGAATCCGCATTTGCCGTCAGCCATCGAAAAGTGTGCGGCGCGATTTTTTGGACTCGCGCATCGTTCAAAACTTCTTCGCGCAAACGCCGTAAATCGTCCGGTTCGTCAACGTCGAACCATTCGGGAAGCAACGCCGATGGCAGCTCTAATTCTTTGATATTCCGCGTCATCTGCCGGTAAACAAACGGCGAACTCCACTCGATATTTTCAAAAAGGCGCGGCGGATTGCTTCGCAGTCCGATCAAATAAAAGCCGCCGTCAACGGATTTCCCTAAAACCGTTTGCGCCTCCGATTTTAAGTTCGCCAACGCCTTTTCGATGTATTGCGGCGGAAAAGTCGGGCTGTCCGTCCCGATCAACACGACGCTCGCATCCGAATTTCGACGAAACGCGAACTCGAAAGCGTCGGACATTTTTTCGCCCAAATCCGCTCCGCGCTGCTCGATCAAAGTTAAATTTTCGATTTGAACATCGGCGAAATAATCTTTTTCGGACGCGGGCGCAAAAGCGATTATCAATCGGTCGCAGAGGTTTCGCGCTTTATTAATCGCGTCGCACAGAAACGCCTCGGCGAGTGTGCGACATCGGTCGGCGGACAAAAACGGCTGAAGGCGCGTTTTGACGTTTCCCGCACGCGGAACTTTTGCCATAATAATAACCGTTCGATTCATAAAAATTAACTGGGGAAAATTACCTATTATGGCATACGATTTAGACGTGGAAGGCGCGGTCAGGGAAAGATACGGTGCGGCATCAAAAGAAAAGGAAGCGGCGTTGTGCTGTCCGGTCGAGTATGATCCGCGTTTCTTGAAGATTCTGCCTGCCGAGATCATCGAACGCGATTACGGCTGCGGCGATCCGTCGGCATTTGTAAAATCCGGCGAAACCGTGCTTGATTTGGGTTCGGGCGGCGGCAAAATCTGCTACATCGCATCGCAAATCGTCGGCGAAAAAGGCAAGGTGATCGGCGTTGATACGAATTTAGAAATGCTCGCGCTCGCCGATAAATACCGCGACGAAATGGCGGAGAAAGTCGGCTGCGCGAACACCGAATTCCGTTACGGCAAGATTCAGGATTTGAAACTCGATTTAAGTTTGGTTGATGAGTTTTTGCGCGAAAATCCGATTGAAACGGCACAGGATTTTACAGATTACGAATCGTTTGTCGCCAAAGCGAAAGCCGAAAAACCTTTGATCGCCGATGATTCGATTGACGTTATTTTATCAAACTGCGTTTTAAATCTGGTCAAACCCGAATTCAAAGAACAGATGTTCTCCGAGATGTTTCGCGTTCTCAAAAAAGGCGGGCGCGTCGCCATCTCCGACATTGTTTCCGACGAAGACGTTCCCGAACATCTGCAAAACGATCCTGAATTATGGTCGGGCTGCATTTCGGGCGCGTTTCGTGAAGACGCATTCGTCGAAGCATTCGAAAAAGCCGGATTTTACGGCATTGAAATCGTCAAGCGCGACGAAAAACCGTGGCGTGTCGTCGAAGGCATCGAGTTTCGCTCGGTAACGATTGTCGCCTACAAAGGCAAACAGGGCGCGTGTTTCGAGCGCAATCAGGCGGTGATTTACAAAGGTCCGTGGAAGAAAGTTTTGGACGACGACGGACACGCCCTCGAACGCGGTCAGCGCGTCGCGGTCTGCGATAAAACTTTTCAAATTTACAGCCGCGAACCTTACGCCTCGCAAATGATTTTAGTCGAACCGATTGAAAACATTGCCCTCAAATACGCGAAAGAATTCGACTGCCGCCGCACTGCAAAACGCAGTCCGCGTGAAACCAAAGGTTTGGAATATAATTTAACCGATTTGCCGGGCGAAACGTGCGGCGACGGGGGAAGTTGCTGCTGATGAAAAAGTCTTTGGAAGATTATCGCAAAGGCGCAGTCGGCGCGTTGATGGACGAATACGAGCGCGCCGCGCTCGAACTCAAATCGCTTGTCGAAAGTATCGGTGCGGAAAATTACGAACGCTTCGCCGACACGGAAACGAAAGACGTTGATTGTCATTCGATTCAGACGATAATGAATCACGTCGTTCACTCCGGCTACGGTTACGCAAATGCGATTCGCCGAAAAATTTCGATGCCGCACGAACCACTCGGCGATGAACGCAGGCAAATATCACAAAGAGAAATCGGCGATGAAATTGACAAGGTTCTTGTTTACACGGTTGAAACGCTCGACGGACTTTGGGAAATGAGTTATGCGGAGTTAGATAAGTTTGTCATCGAAAGGAAAGCAGATTTCTCCGAGAATCTCGAACAAGTTCTTGAACACGCGATTCTTCACGTCTTGCGTCATCGCCGACAAATCGAGAAGTTTTTGCTGACATTTCAAAATTGATTTTATGCCTTATTATAACGAAGAAGATTTACAAAAATTCGGCGACATCGCCAAATATAAGCCGGAACTTTTCGAGAAATTTATGGCTTGGTATCAAGCCTGTCAAGAGGAAGGCGCGTTGTCGAAACGCGAAAAGGCTCTGATCGGTTTGGCAGTCGCAGTCACGGTGCAGTGTCCGTATTGCATTGACGCTTTCACGAATTCGTGTTTGGAAAACGGCTCGAATATGGAGCAGATGACCGAATCAATTCACCTCGCATCGGCGATTCGCGGCGGCGCGAGTTTGATTCACGGCGTTCAGTCGCACAACGCGCACGATAAAGTTTCGATGTGAACAACTTTTAGCCGTAGAGTTTATAGAGTTCACGGAGAAATCTGAAAAACTCGGTGTTCTCCGTAAACTCGGCGGCAAAATTATATGCAAACAGTAGTTCAAATCACGCGCAACGGCAAATCAGCTTTGCCAATCTCGCCTGTTAGTTTTGATGAAAAACTCGGCGGCGCAGAATTGCGTTCAAATGCGATTGATACTTTGCAGGTTAACGTCGGCAAACTCTGCAATCAGGCGTGTAAGCATTGCCACGTTGACGCTTCGCCGCGCCGGACGGAGATAATGTCGCGGGAAACGGTCGAAGATTGCCTGAATGTTTTGCGGAAATATGAAATTCCGACGCTCGACATTACAGGCGGCGCACCGGAGATGATTCCCGACTTTCGTTATTTCGTAATTGAGGCGAAAAAAACGGGCGCGAAAGTTATCGTGCGGCATAATCTGACGGTGATGTTTGAGGCGAATCAAACGGATTTGCCCGAATTTTTTGCGGCGAATGAAGTCGAAGTTGTGTCGTCGCTGCCGTATTTTCTGCCGACGCAAACCGATGCCCAGCGCGGGGCGGGCGTTTTCGATAAATCAATCGCGGCGTTGAAAAAACTGAACGCGGTTGGCTACGGCGTTGACGAAAACTTGATTTTGAATCTAGTTTACAATCCGACGGGAGCGTTTTTGCCGCCCGTCCAGAGCGCGGTCGAAAAAGATTTTAAGCGCGAGTTGAAAGTCCGCTATAACATCGTTTTCGATAATCTTTTCACGATTACGAATATGCCGGTGGCGCGTTATCTCGATTGGCTGCGGCGTTCAAAAAATGAAGAATCCTATATGCGAAAGCTGGTTGATGCCTTTAATCCGGCGACGATTGACGGTTTGATGTGCCGGAACTTAATCAGTGTTGATTGGACGGGAAAATTATACGACTGCGATTTTAATCAGATGCTCGAACTCGGTTTGCAGGACGACGCGCCCGCGACGATTGCCGAATTCGATGCCGCCAAATTAAACACGCGGCGGATCAGCACCGGCTCGCACTGCTTCGGTTGCACCGCCGGTTCCGGTTCCGGCTGCGGCGGCGTGGTTGTCAATAGCTGAAGAGATTTTTCAAATTTTCAGTAAGAGTTCGGAGGATTTATTTTGGTAGATTTATACCGAAAGTCGCGTTATCTTCGGCTGTCTGTCAGGTTGAAACTATCATTCGACAACCAGGCAGTTCAGGTTAAATTCACAATCCAAACAAATCGGCGAATGATAGTTCGTCGCTGACCGACTGAAAATTTGGTCAAATTAAAAAACACAAATGAAAAAAATATCAAACATCGTCGCCGCCGTGCTTTTGTTTTCAAGTTTCGTTTTCGCCCAAACCGCGCCGCCGCGTGATTTCTCGAAAGAGACGGCGCGCACCTCCGCCGATTGGGTGAAAGACGCGGTGATCTATCAGATTTTCGTGCGGCAGTATTCGCAGAAAGGCGATTTTAACTCGGTTACGAAAGACCTGGATCGTCTGCAAAATTTGGGCGTGAACGTCCTGTGGCTGATGCCGATTCATCCGATTGGCAGGGAAAAATCGAAAGGAACCGTCGGTTCGCCGTATGCCGTTAAAGATTTTTACGCGATAAATTCCGACTACGGCACGAAGGAGGATTTCAAACGGTTAATCTCCGAATCGCACAAACGCGGGCTGAAAGTCATCATTGATATTGTGGCGAATCACACGGCTTGGGATTCGGTGATGATGAAAAATAAAGCGTTTTACACGCAGGACAAAGCCGGAAACATCGTGCCGCCGGTCGCCGATTGGTCGGATGTCGCGGATTTGAATTACGATAACCCGGAGCTGCGGAAATATATGAACGAGATGCTCGTGTCGTGGATTCGAGATTACGATCTGGACGGTTTCCGGTGCGATGTCGCGTTTTTCGTGCCGACCGATTTCTGGGACAAAGCGCGGGCGGACATTGATAAAATCAAGCCGGAAACCCTCTGGCTCGCCGAAGCCGAAACGCCGGATTTGCTCGTCAAAGCGTTTGATCTGGATTATTCGTGGGCAAATCATTCGGTCGTAACGAATGTTTTGCAGGGCAATGTTCCGGCTTACGAAATTCGCAAAAATTGGGAAAAGCAAAAAGCGGAGATGCCGAAAAACTCCCTATTGATGCGCTTTTCCGACAACCACGACGAACGCCGCGCCGTCGCCCGTTTCGGCGAAAAAGGCGCACTCGCGGCGCAGGCTCTGGCTTTTACATTGGACGGCGTGCCGCTCATTTACAATGGAATGGAAGTCGGCGACACGACCGAATCGGGCTATCCGGCACTGTTTGAAAAACTGCCGATTTTCTGGGACATCGCCGTTCGCCGACCGGAATTTCCGCGCTTTTACAAGGAAATGATCGCGCTGCATAAAAACTCAATCGCACTGCGGCGCGGCGATTTAACGTGGCTCAAAAATTCTGATGAAAACAAAATTTTGACTTTCAAACGAATTAGCGGCAATGAAGAAATTCTCGTGGCAATCAATATGTCGAGTCAGCCGTTTTTCGGCATCGTCGAAGCGTCGGGAAATTATGAAGAAATCACGCCGAACATCGGCGCACCGCTGCCGCCGGATGACGATAAACACAGAGAAAAAGCGCAGACGACGAACGCTTTGCCGAGTTTGAGTCTGGAGGCTTACGGATTCAGAATTTTTAGAAAAGTG
>JAYVGL010000342.1:0-8534 GCA_043772175.1 Pyrinomonadaceae bacterium
TCCGGCGGAAAAGAAGAGAAAATTAAATGGGTCGAAAACGATTTGGAAAAAGCATTAGCGCAAGCCAAAGCCGGAAACAAAAGGATTTTCATAGATTTCACCGGCTATACCTGCACGAATTGCCGTTGGATGGAGGCGAATATCTTCCCGAAGAAGGAAGTCGAAGCCGAAATGTCAAAATACATTTTAGCCCGACTTTACACCGACGACGGCAGCGAAAATAACGTCAAGCAACAGGAATATCAGGAGGAAACATTTCAAACCGTCGCGCTGCCATTTTACGCCGTCATCGAAGCCGACGGCAAAACCGTTTCGACATTTCCCGGTTTGACACGCAACACGCCGGAATTCGTCGAATTCCTGCGAACATCGCAAAAAAATTAGCCGCGCAGAGGCGGCGTAACTTTCAATTATTCGTTTTCGTTTTGTCCTGAATGGCGGTCGGATTCTTTTTCTTTATATCCTGATGCGTATGCGAAATCATTTCCGTCGCGGTAATGAAAAAAAGTCCGCCGCACACCATCAGCGTTACCGCGACACCGACACCAAAGATAACATATTCCATAATTACCCCCTTGCGGCATTAAGTTTAAAGTATAAACCGAGAGCGAGAATCGAAGGAACCCACAATCCGACGAAGATCCCCGCATCTTTTTGGTTCGCACCGAGAACGCCGAACCATAAGGCAATCGAGAAAAGAAACGAAACAAAAGCGGCTCCCAAAATTAGATAATCCGATTTAGCAAACATAATTTTTGATTTTGAAAATTTAAAAGACTGTTTTGAAAAAGAAAGCCGTTATTTGCCGTAAAAGCAAGCAACGGCTTTCCGGTTTAAGCTCGTAGTTTATGCTTCAGCCGCAGCGGTAGGCATTAAAACAGAGTCAATAATGTGAATTACGCCGTTGCTGGCTTCGACATCCGCCGTTGTAACAGTGGCATCGTTGATTTTAACGCCGCTGGTTGCGTCAATTTTAATTTCCTGACCGTTGACGGTTTTAGCGGTTGTTAATTGAGCCGCATCAGCCGCCATAACCTTTCCCGATACAACGTGATAGGTCAGAATTCCGGCGAGTTTTTCCTTATTTTCCGGTTTCAGCAAATCGGCGATGGTGTCGGCGGGAATTTTAGCGAACGCTTCGTCAGTCGGCGCGAAAACCGTGAACGGTCCTTCACCTTGCAGTGTTTCCGCTAATCCGGCGGCTGTTACCGCCGCGACCAATGTTTTAAAACTTCCGGCTTCAATCGCCGTTTCGACTATGTTTTTTGTGTTGCTCATTTTTTTATTCCTTATAATTTCGCACCGGATTTGTTTTCACGTCCGACGCGGGTTAAGTAAATTTCAGACTAGTATCGAGCCGTTCCCAAAAGGAAAAGTCCTTCCGGCAAAGCGTTTCCACGACTGAAATGTTACTGCTTTGTTAAGATCGGAAGGACCGGGAGATTCCGGCAAATCCGAAAATGGATTTAGGTCGGTTCGATTTAGTCTCTAGTTTGTGCTTTCAAATATGAATTGTCAACGAATCCGTATTTGTTAATCACACACATTTAACATAAGTAAAACTAATCAATCTCTGCGGCGGAAAAGGGAAGAGACGAAAATTTATTCGAGTTTTTAATTTGTGCCGCCGAAGTTTTCGACAAATCGCGTTAACGAAAACCGTTTACCTTATTTTTATTCGTGTTATTCTTATAGCCAGTGGCAAAATAATTTTTATGAAAACAGTCAAAGTCGAAAATCTGATAAAAGATTTGTGCGCCATTCCCGAAGTGGAATTTAACTGCGAAAACGTCTATCGTTTTCTCGTCGAAAATCCGATTGATGTTGATTCGATTGCCGGACATTTTAATTGGAGCGAAAATTTCTACACGCGCAATCTGATTTTCAAAAACGAGCGTTTTGAGATGATGGCGATTTGCTGGAACAAAGGGCAGGTTTCCAGAATTCACAACCACGCCAACCAGATGTGCTGGATGACCGTTCCCGTCGGCAAACTGCGCGGACAAAATTTCCGCGCCATCGAACTGGACGAAGCGAAAGGCTTTTGCAAACTTGAAGAAACCGACCAATTCAACCTCTCCGACTGCCTGACCGCCAAAGTCGAACTCGAAGAACCGATTCACCAAATTCTGAATTTGCCCGAATTCGATAAACCCGCCGTCAGCCTGCATATTTATTCAAAACCGTTCGACAAATGTCTCTGCTACTGCAATAAAACCAATACTTTCAAAGAAGTGTCGCTCTTTTACACGAGCGTCAAAGGCGTAATCTGCGACGGCGTAAAACTGTGAACCGGAAATGCTGCTTCAGGAAAACTTGCAAAATCTGGCGCAGACCGGCGCATTTGAAGCAACCGAACCGGCGATCAGTGCCGCCGTTCAATGGCTGCGTCTGGCGGTCGAGGCGGTCGGCGCGGCGGTCATCGGCATCGGTGTCGCGCTGGCTGTTTATCAACTCGTCGCGCACTTTAAAAACGAACAATCAACCAATTTCAATCGTGTTCGCCTGACTTTGGGCAAATATCTGGCTCTGGCTTTAGAGTTTCAGGTCGGCGCGGATATTCTCTCAACTGCCATCGCGCCGGGCTGGGAGCAGATCGGAAAGCTCGGTGCTGTCGTCGTCATTCGGACGCTTTTGAATTATTTTTTGACCAAAGAATTAGCGGGCGAATGCCGCGAAAACCCAAACGCGCCGGACGAAACGAAGCCGACCGAAGAAACATAGATGAAGCTGAACAAAAAATCTCGGCTGATTATTGTCAGTTTTGTTTGTTTGATTTACATTACTCTGCGCTTTTGGCATTTGACCGATTCGTGTTTGTGGTTCGACGAAATTTTTTCAATTCACGCTGCCGAACATTCTTTCGGAGATTTGTTTTGGTTCGTCGCACAGGATTTGATTCACCCGCCGCTATTCTACATTTTGCTTAAAGTTTGGATTTCTACCGGCGGCGAAAGTTTATTTTGGCTTAGGTTTTTCCCCGTTTTATTTTCGATTCTCGCCGTCATTCCGTTTCTGCTGTTGTGCCGACAACTCAAACTTTCATTTCCGACAATCGCCGCCGCGCTCGTCTTTCTTGCCGTCAACGGCTCGTTAATCAAATACGCGCAGGAAGTCCGAATGTATAGTTTACTGGTGTGTATCGGATTGTTTTCGTTGTGGCTTTTCGTGCGGTTCGTCAATATGGGCAAAGGCTTTCCGACGCTATTGGTCGTCAATGTTTTACTGGTTTACACGCATTATTTCGGCTGGCTAATCATTGCGTCGGAACTTCTCGCCGTCGTGGTTTTGGTGCGGCATCGGTTGAAAATGATTTCGTTGATGATTGCCGTAATCTTCGTCAGTTTCACGCCGTGGATTTACGCCCTTTGGGAAGCGTCGAAAATAAATTCAAACGTCGGACAGAACATCGGCTGGATGACGAAACCGGATTTTAAAACAATTTTCCAATTCATTTTCGATTTGTTCGAGCCGATTTATTTCGAACAAAGCAGCAAGGATAGTTCGGCAATTATTTTGATAACTTTGCCGATTTTAGTCCTCGCCGGTATCGTGTTCGGATTTTACTTCGCTGCGTGGAAAGATGAAAGCGCGATTGAAAAGCGAAACTTTTACCTGCTTTCGATTTTCTTCGCCGCACCGATTACGCTGGCTTTTGCGACAAGCTGGATTTTGCCGTATTCAATTTGGGGAACGCGCCATTTGATATTTGTTATCGCGCCATTGACGATTATGACGGCGTTCGCGCTCTCGAAAATCAAGTTTTCGGCATTGAGATACGTTGCTTTTGCCACTGTTTTTCTTTTGTTCGGGGCGGCTTTTACGTTTCAGGCGATGCGCCCGAAGCCGAATTATATCTGGTGCGCGTGGGAAAATCTGGCGCAGAGTTGGGATCGAAATCAACCCGCGAAAATGTATGTTTTTGAAGACTTGGTGGCTTATCATTTCTGGTTTGCCCTGCGTGATTCGGACAAAAAACTTCAAATCGTCAAAGTCAGCGGCATCGAAGGTTTGACCGAAGACAAAGCCTATTTTCTGCCGCGTGGTTTCGACGAAATTTCGGTGGCGAATGATTTTGAAGGCGAGAGATTTTACGTCGCTTTTCGCGCTAAAACTTACAACGAATCCGCGCCGCCATTGCAAACTCTAAAGGAACGCGGCTACAAAATCGGCAGCTTGCAAGTTATCGAAGCGCAGGGTTTGAAGGCGTTTTTGGTGGAAATGAAAAAAGAATAGACCGAAAATTTTCAGTCTATTCTCACAAATTTCCCGCAGCAGTTTCAAACAAAAACACGCCGCATCGAATCGGGCATCCAATCGTTCAGCGATTTTGAAACCGCGTCCGCGCCCGCCTCGCGCAATTTTTCGGCGGAAACCGTATTTGTAATTCCCAAAGTCATCAAACCGGCGGCTTTGCCCGCCCGAATTCCCTGCGGCGCGTCTTCGATAACGAGGCAATCGCCGTGAATAATCGGGTTGCTGCCGTGCGCCGTGCGTGTTGCGTCAATCAGATTAAAACCTTTATGATAGCATTCCGGGTTCGGTTTGTGATTTTCAACGTCTTCCGCGCTGACGATAATCGAAAAACATTCGCGCAAATTCGCCGCGTCCAAAATGAATTCGATTTCCTCGCGCCGCGCCATCGAGACGATTCCGAGCGCGAAATCTTTCGCCATTTTTCTGACGAAATTTTCCACGCCGTCGAACAGCGGAATTTCCTGTTCGACAATTTCGCGCCACTTCGCGGTTTTCATCTCGCGGATAACGGAAATACGACTATCGGTTAAATCCTTTTCGGCGCGGGCGTAAGCCGCTCTGATAAAAGTTACATCGTCCATTCCCATCGAAGAGTAATACTGCTCTTCGGTCAAATCAATTTCTTCGCCCTTCAAAATTTCCTGATACGCCTTCATCTGCACCGGCTCGTCGTTGATGATGATGCCGTTAAAATCCATTAAAATCGCTTTAATCATCTTAATTTGCAATCGTTTCCTTTTTTTGATTCGGTCTGTTTGAGATTCTATAAAATTTTTCTATTTTCCGCGAACGGCATTTAAGTTTCAATTTAGAAACTTCGCGTCGAACATCACGCCGCGATTTAAAATTCCGTGCGGGTCGAAAGCCTTTTTCAGTTCCGCCATTTCATTCAGAAAGCGTTCGCCGTATTGCACATAGAGATATTTCGATTTCAACTTTCCGATGCCGTGTTCCGCCGAAATCGTGCCGCCGAGCATTATCGCCTGCGCGATGAATCGCCCGTAGAGATGCCGCGCCGTTGCCGCTTCTACATCGTTTTTCGGCAGAATGTTGGCGTGCAGATGATTGTCGCCGATGTGTCCGAAAATCACATAATCCAGTTCGCTTTCGTCGAGTTTTTGTTTGTAGAATCGCAGAAATGAAGCGAAACATTCATCGGGAACAGCCATATCCGTCCCGATTTTCTTCTGTTTGTTTTTGACGACTCGTTCGTTAACGGCAACCGGCAGCGCGTGGCGAAATTCGCGCATTCGCTCGCGGTCGCGGTCGTTCGTCGTAAACCACGAATTTTCCGTGTCGGCGTGGTGTTCCTCCAAAAGCGTGTTCCAATTTTCGAGCAAAACGTCTTCGTTTTCGGCGGTCGTTTCCTGCTCGAAAAAGATTGCACCTTTGACGTTTGCCGGAACTTCGGGAAATTTTTCGCTGGTAAATTTTAGCGAATTTTCGTCAAAATACTCTATCAGCGAAGCATCAATCCCATTTTCCATTTGATCGTTTCTCGAATCGAATGAAAATTTTCGTGCTTCGCTGACGAAATTCAGCAAATCGGTTTCGTTCTCAAAAAACACGATGCCGCTGAAAAACGCTTTTGGTTCCGGAAGTATTTTGAGTTCGATTTCGGTGACAACTCCCAAAGTTCCTTCGCTGCCGATGAACAAATCAATCGCGTCCGTTTTCTCCGACGAAAAATAACCCGCCGCGTTTTTTCGCACATTCGGCGCATCGTAAGTCGGCATTTTGGCTTTTACTTTCGCGCCGCTTTTCGTTTCGATTTCGATGAAACCGTCTTTGGCGAAAACTTCGCCGCGTTTTAAATTGACGATTTCGCCGTTCGCCAACACGATTTCGAGTTTCCGCACGAATTTTCTCGTCGCGCCGTATTTAAAACTTCGCGCACCGCTGGCGTTTGTCGCCACCGTGCCGCCGATCTGACAACTCCATTCGGTCGGATCGGGCGGATAAAAAAACTTTTTCGCTTCGACCGCGTTCTGCAAATCCGTTAAAATCACGCCACCTTCGACTGTTACAAACTCGTCGTTGATTTCCTTGATTTTGTTGAGTTTTTCGAGAGAGATAACCCAGCCGCCGAACGGAATCGCACCGCCGACCGTTCCCGTTCGTGCGCCGGAGATGGTGATGGGAATGCTCTTTTCGTTCGCGTCTTTTAAGATTGCCGCAATTTCGGCGGCACTTTCGGGAATGAAAAGTTTGTCGGAGTAGCCGCCCGGCAGATTGCTGGCATCAATTAAATAGTTTTCTAGTTCGTCGCGCTGTGTTTTGACTTGCATAAATTGAAATTATAGCCGGAAATGTTTTTTTTGACATCGAAAGGCGATGGTTTTCAAACACTTGCAAAATTTGATTTATTGTTCGGAACAGAGTTTAAATAACCTGATTTCCCTCGGCGGTCTGTTTGCCTTTGCGTGAGAAAGTATTTCACGTAAAGGCAAATAGACCGACGGGAAGAAAAGTTAAAATCAAATCAACTGAAGTTCGCGTTCGCGCAGATATTTTAGTTTGTCGCGCAACTCGGCGGCGCGTTCAAACTTCATCTCACGGGCGGCAAAACGCATATCGGCTTCGAGTTGCGTAATGGTTTCCTTGATTTGTTTGGGCGAATATTCGTCGTAGGAATCGAGATTGAGCGGAACTTTGAAATAATCGGCTTCATACGCCGTCACCAAAGTCGCGTCAATTGATTTGATAATCGTCGTCGGAATAATGCCGTGTTCCTGATTATATTCTTCCTGAATTATTCTGCGCCGCGCCGTTTCGTCAATCGCTTTTTTCATCGAAGCGGTGATTTTATCGGCGTAAAGAATCGCCTTGCCGTCGGAATTTCGGGCGGCGCGTCCGATGGTTTGAATCAAACTGCGCTCGCTTCGCAGAAAACCTTCTTTGTCCGCGTCGAGAATCGCCACCAATGAAACTTCCGGTAAATCCAACCCTTCTCTTAATAAATTGATTCCGACCAAAACGTCAAACACGCCGCGCCGCAAATCGCGCAGAATTTTAATTCTCTCTAAAGTTAGAATATCCGAATGCAGATAATTGACTTTGACACCGACTTCCAAAAAGTATTCGGTCAAACTTTCCGACATCTTTTTCGTCAAAGTCGTGACCAAAACTCGTTCGTTGCGTTCGGCGCGGGTGCGAACTTCATTCAGCAAATCGTCAATCTGCCCGCGAACCGGACGGACTTCCACAATCGGATCGAGCAGTCCGGTCGGACGAATAATCTGTTCGACGACTTCGCCGCCGGTTTTTTCCAACTCAAAATTTCCGGGCGTGGCGGAAACGTAAATTGTCTGCCCGCGCCGTTCTTCAAATTCTTCAAACTTCAGCGGTCGGTTGTCCATCGCCGAGGGCAGTCGGAAACCGTATTCGACGAGATTGGATTTGCGCGAACGGTCGCCTTTATACATCGCGCCGACTTGCGAAACCGTCTGGTGCGATTCGTCAATGATGACGAGCGTGTCTTTGTGCAAGTAATCGAGCAGCGTCGGCGGCGCGGAACCCGGCGGTTTGCCGGTCAGATGGCGCGAATAATTTTCGATGCCGCGACAAAAACCCATTTCCTTAATCATCTCAAGGTCATACATCGTGCGCTGATGCAGCCGTTGTGATTCGACGAGTTTGCCCTGTTTAATCAGTTCTTCTTCCCACCAAACCAATTCTTTTTTAATCGTGTCAACCGCCCGTTTGATCGTCGGCTTCGACATAATGTAATGCGTTTTCGGATAAATCGGCAAACGCGATTCGTGTTTGTGCAGAACTTCGCCGAGCAAAGGGTCAATCGTATAAATCGCGTCAATTTCATCGCCCCAAAACTCGAACCGATAAGCGTTTTCCTGATACGAAGGGAAAAGTTCGACGACATCGCCGCGCACTCGAAACTTGCCGCGCTCGAATTCGATGTCGCCGCGTTCATACTGCAATTCGACGAAGCGTTTGATTAAATCTTCGCGTTTGATCTGCATTTTCGGTTCGGCGAAAAAAATCATTCCGTAATAAGCGTCCGGGTCGCCGAGTCCGTAAATGCACGACACCGAAGCGACGACAATCACGTCGCGCCGCTCAAACAAAGAGCGCGTTGCGGCTTGCCTTAATCGGTCAATTTCGTCGTTAATCGTCGCCTCTTTTTCGATATACAAATCCGATGCGGGAACGTAGGCTTCCGGCTGATAATAATCGTAATAGGAAACGAAATACTCGACGGCGTTGTCGGGGAAAAATGTTTTGAATTCCTGATAAAGCTGCGCCGCGAGCGTTTTATT
>JAYVGL010000343.1:0-36887 GCA_043772175.1 Pyrinomonadaceae bacterium
AGAGTTTCCGGCAGTGCCGCGCAGTTTATTTTGACGAAAGCCCGTTTCGACCGCAGCGAATTGTAATGAATTGCGTGGGCGATCAACTCCTTGCCCGTCCCCGATTCGCCGCGCAGCAAAACGGTGGCGTTCGACCGCGCGACCTGTGAAACCTGCGCGTAAACCTGCCGCATCAAACCGGAATTGCCGATGATTTGCGAGAAATCGTATTTTTCTTTGAGTTCCTGCCGCAGATGCGAGTTCTCGTCCGATAATTTCTGCCGCTCGTCGGAAACCGCCGTTTCGATCTTGAAAGTCTGCGCGATAAGGGAAGCGACAATCGTCAAAAATAACTTCGTTTCTTTCAGATCGGCGTTTTCCCGAAAAGCGAATTCCGCCGCCAACACGCCGAGTCTTTGATTTTCCAGAATAATCGGTAAGACGATCAAACTCGCTTCGTTCTCCGGCATCGGCAGAAACTTCAAAGTGTGTTCGAGGCTCAGGCGCGGCACGATCACGGCTTTGCCTTTTTCAAAAACCGTTCGGAAAACGGTTTTCTCGATTTTATTTTCAAGCCGTCGAAAGTCGGCGGCGTTCAAACCGTTGACGGCAACCGGATTCAACTTATCGCTCGCCGTCTGATAAGTCATCAGAAAACTGCGCGAGACGTTAAATCGTGTGGCGAGCGTTTCCAGAACACCGGAAAAACTCGACTTCGGAATTTGGGAATCGTTCAAAATCTGAATGATCGCCTGAATTGTTTCGAGTGAATTTTTGTTCATTTTCCGCAAAATTGTCCGGCAGCACCGGAAAAATCCGTTTTCAGTATAAAATTTTTTGCGGGAAATAAAAGTCCGAGAAACACAAACGGCGGACGTTTTACACAAAACGCGGGATTTACATTTCGGGCGGCGCGACTTTCATCGCGGAAACGGCGGAAAAAAAAGCGCAATTTTTTCAAAGTGCGCTGACGGCATTTTTCAAGTAAAATCTAGCTGTGCAGGAAAGAATTTATTTTCAGGTTGACGAAAATTTCCACCGCAAAAGACTCGACGATTTTTTGTTCGACAAATTTCACTCTTTGAGCAAAATGTATCTGCGCGGAGTTTTCAAAGCGGGCGGCTGTGAAGTCAACGGCTACACGGTCAACTCCGGCGTTAAAATAAAAACTAATGATTTCGTCGAAATCACGGTTGATCTGGCGCGTGAAACGGCGATGCGACCGGAAAATGTCGCGCTCGATATTGTTTACGAAGAAGCGGAGTTTTTGATCGTCAACAAACCGCCGGAAATCCTTGTTCACCCGACGCACCGCGACAAAAACGGCACGATTCTCAACGCGCTTTCGCATTATTTGAACGAAAAAACTCTTTCGGAACGAAACGCAAAAGCGAAGAATCCAGAATCCAGAACCCAGAATCCAGAATCTAAAATTATTCGTCCCGGCTTAGTTCATCGTCTGGACAAAAAGACTTCCGGTTTGCTTTTGATTGCGAAAACCGCCCGCGCTCACCGCCTTTTGTCCGACCAATTCCAGTGCCGACTGGTCGAGAAGAAATATCTGGCGTTAGTCGAAGGAATCGTTGAAAAAGACGCGGGCGAAATCGTCGCGCCCATCGGACGCTTTGAAGACACGAAACACTGGAACATCAAGGAAGACGGCAAATTCGCGGAAACGCATTTTCGCGTCAGAGAAAGATACGCCGACACGACTTTGCTCGAATTACAGCCGATCACGGGCAGAACCAACCAACTTCGGATTCACTGCCAACACCTCGGACACCCGATTGTCGGCGACGAAAAACGCGGCGGACGCGAATTCTCGCGCCTTTGTCTCCACGCCTACAAATTATCTTTTGAACATCCGACGATGCGTGAGACGCTGACGTTTGAAATCGAAAAACCGGCGAACTTTTCGGTTTCAAACGATTGATTTTCCGCTAAATTTTAGTTTCCGTCATCGTGTCACCGCCGTCGGTGTAAGCGTCGCGCAGATGAACGGGTTTATCTTTCGGTTTGCGAAGCCGCATATTCAAAACCTCGACGAGAACCGAAAACGCCATCGCAAAATAAATGTAGCCTTTCGGAATGTGCTGATCGAAGCCTTCGGCGATCAGCGTTACGCCGATTAAAAGCAGAAACGACAGGGCGAGCATCTTCACCGTCGGATGCTTCTGGACGAATTCGCCGATTGGTTTGGCGAACGCCATCATAAATACAATCGAGACGACGACCGCCGCGATCATAATCTCGATGCGGTCAACCATCCCGACCGCCGTAATCACCGAATCAAGCGAGAAAACGATGTCGAGCAAAGCGATCTGCACGAGAACGCCGGCGAACGAAGCGTAAACTTTTCCCGCTTTATGACCTTCTTCGCCTTCGAGCGAGCCGTGAATTTCGTGCGTGCTTTTAGCGATTAAAAACAAACCGCCGATCAGCAAAACCAAGTCGCGCCCGGAGATTTCCTGACCGAAAACGGTGAAAATCGGCGCAGTCAAACCAATCACCCACGACAGCGAAAACAGTAAAATCACGCGCATCACGAGAGCCAGACCAAGCCCGATATAACGCGCCCGTGATTGTTGTTCGGGCGGCAATTTGCCGGCCAGAATCGAAATAAAGACGATGTTGTCAATGCCGAGAACGAGTTCTAAAACCGTTAAAGTCGCAAACGCAATCCAGATTGAAGGATCAGAAAGCCATTCCATATTTTATAAAATCTCCCTTTACTCAGTTGTTTAGAAAAACCTTTTAACCTCCAAAGTTACAGGAAAACAAAATAAGTTTCATCTGTAAAAACGGTTTTTCCGGCGACCGAATAGACCGGCAATTTATGATGGAAAGCCGACGCGCCGCAGTAAATCGGCGAAGCGAGGGTCGGAGCGCATCGTATCGAACGCCGGTTCGACCTGGAGAAACTGCAACTGCGCGTCGTGTGCGGCGAAGGCGCGTTCGAGCGATGCGAACGCGCCTTCGCGTTCGCCGAGCGCGGCGTAAAGAACTGCCAACTCGCCGGGGGAGACGTAGTTTTCGGCGGCTTCCAATCGTTTGAGAATCGTCTGCGCCGGTTCGCGTTTGCCGGATCGGGCATAAGCCGCGCCCAGATAAATTTGATAGCCGGGTTCGCCGCCCATCTCGATAACGCGCCGGAAGGCGGCGACCGCCTCCGCATACATTTTTTTTGCTAAATAGATGTGCGCGAGAACGCCGTTCGTAAAAGGATTATTCGGCTCCATTTCGAGCGCGTTAATTAAAATTTCCTGCGCTTCGTCATAGCGTTGCGCCATCAGCAGGGCATAACCGAGACTGGCGTTGACGGCGGGCGAAAGCGGATTCAAATCTCTGGCGCGTCTGGCTTCGGCGACGGCTTGATCGTGCCGCCCGACGAGGCTCAGATAAAAAGCGTAGCCGTTGTAGGCTTTAGCGAAATTCGGATTCAGTTCGATGGCGCGCCTGTATTCTTGTTCCGCCGCCGCCCAATCCCAGGCGTTTAATTTGAGCAGAGCCAGCGCGTCGTGCGCTTCGGCAAGATTCTCGTCTAATTCGAGAGCTTTCCGCGCCGCCGCTTCCGCTTTAGGCGTGAATTCCTGCGGGTCGAGAATGCTGTTGTGCGTCAAGTCGCTGTAACTGACGGACAGGGCGGCGTAAGCGGGCGCGTAGTCGGGATCGGCGTTGATCGCCTGCCGGTAAAACTCGGCGGCTTTTTTGGAATTCTCGGCTCCGGTCTTGTTGCGGTAGAAATGTCCTTTGAGCAGCAGTTCGTAAGCCTGCGGATCGGATGTTTTGCGGCGGGCAAACTGTCGCTGCTGCGCTCTCGAAAGACGGGTTTGCAGTTCGGCGGCAATCGTCTGCGCGATTTCCTCCCGCACCGCGAGCGCGTCCGCCGCCCGCCGATTATACTGTCGGCTCCACATCTGACGATTCTCGCGCACGTTCACCATCTCGACCCGAACCGCGAGATTATCGCCGCGCCGCGCCACTTTTCTCAAAACAACCGCCTGCACACCGAGTTTGTTCGTCACCTCCTGCACATCTATATTTTCACCCCGGTATCTGAAACTCGAACTGCGGGCGATGACTTTCAACTGCGGCAATTCCGAAAGTCGGTTAATCAAACTTTCGCTGATTCCGTCCGAAAGGTATTCCGTGTCCGGATCAGCCGCGACATTGAAAAACGGCATCACGGCGATAGACTCGATTGGCGCGGTATTTGACGGACGATTGGCGAAGAATAGATAACCGAAACCAAGCGCGGCAAGC
This sequence comes from Pyrinomonadaceae bacterium, assembly GCA_043772175.1. Classification (GTDB taxonomy): domain Bacteria; phylum Acidobacteriota; class Blastocatellia; order Pyrinomonadales; family Pyrinomonadaceae. Next base: position 4,243 of record JAYVGL010000343.1, read on the forward strand.
ACGAAAATCAATCCCAGCGCGACCGGCGTTCGGTAGCGTCCGATAATCCGGGCGTAACGATAATTTATCCCGGGGGGTGAAAATTTGCGCCGCCGGTCAGCGTCTGAAATTGTTCGGTCGAATTTTCCATTCGCTCGTCGAATGCGAGATTCGCTTGCAGAGCTTTCAAATCGGCCAGCAAATCTTTCATCGTTTGATAACGCTCATCTTTGTTTTTGCGAAGCAGTTTGGAAGCGATCCGCTGCACCTCAATCGGCACGCCTTCGGAAAAACGCGCCAGCGGCGGCGGCTGGGCGTTGATTAAGTTGGCGACGGTTTTCGACATCGAATCGCCCGCAAACGGCATTCGCCCCGCTATCATTTCGTAAAGCACGACACCGAAACTGAAAAAATCGGTTCGCTCATCAACCTTTTCGCCTTTCGCTTGTTCGGGCGACATATAGTTAAAAGTTCCCAAAATCAAGCCTCTCGCCGTATCGTTGCGTCGGGCGATTTCGCCGTCCGAACCGGCGAAAGATTTTTTTTGCCCGACGAGTTTCGCCAATCCGAAATCCAGAATTTTGACCAGACCGTCCGGGCGAATCATTATATTTTCCGGTTTGATGTCGCGGTGAACGATGCCCGCTTCGTGCGCCGTGCAGAGTGCGCCCGCAATTTGAACGGCAATGTCCAGAATTCTCGTTAAGTTCAGTGTTTTTTGATCGAAGACCTCGCGCAGCGTTTCGCCTTCGATAAACTCGCTGACGATGTAGTTAGTGCCGCCGTCCGCGCCGATTTCGTGGATGATGAGAATGTTCGGATGATTCAGAGCGGACGCGGCTTTTGCTTCCTGAATGAAGCGGTTGAGATTCGACTCGTGCGCGGCGAGTTTGTCGCTGAGAATTTTGACGGCGACCCGGCGGTCGAGTTTTTTATCTTCGGCGAGGTAAACTTCGCCCATTCCGCCCGCGCCGATTTGCCGGATAATTTCGTAATGCCCGAAACTCGTTCCCGCTGCAAAATTTTTCTTCTCGCTTTTGATGATGACGGCGGCGACTTCTTCAGCGGCGGGCGTTTCCATAAAACTTTCCGCGTCTTCAAATGAAGCGAGCAATTTTTCGACTGCTTGCCGCAGTTCGTCGTCCGCGCCGCACGATTGGTCGAGAAACCGTTTCCGTTCCGGCGGCGCGAGTTCGACGACCGTCTCGAATAATCTTTTGACTTTTTGCCGACGCTCAGAATTCATCGGGTTATTTCCTGATACAGCCAAGCCTTTGCCGATTTCCATTCACTTTTTACCGTTCCCGGATCGGTTAAGAAATCGCCGGAATTTACCTTCGATAAACAACCTTTCCGCCGACAATCGTCGCCACCGCCGCGCCCGTGAAATTCCAATTATCGAACGGCGAATTTTTCGATTTTGATTTTGAATCGGCGTTTTTATAAGTCCATTGTAAATCGGAGTCGAGAATCGTTATATCGGCAATCGAACCGACTTTCAGAGTTCCGCGCTCTTTTAACTTGAAAATTCGCGCCGGATTGGAAGCGCACATTTCAACCAGCCGCACCAAATCAATAATTCCTTTGTGAACCAGTTCGCTGAAAGCCAAGCCGATTGCCGTTTCCAGTCCCGTAATTCCCATCGGCGCGCGGTCATACTCCAGTGTTTTTTCATCCGAATGATGCGGCGCGTGATCGGTCGCAATCGCGTCAATCGTGCCGTCTTTAATCGCCTCCAAAATCGCTGCGAGGTGTTCTTCCGAACGCAAAGGCGGCGACATTTTCGTATTTGTGTCGTAGCCTTCGACCGCTTTGTCAGTCAAAGTGAAATGATGCGGCGTAACTTCGCAGGTAACATTTATTCCTTCGTTTTTAGCGCGGCGGACGGCTTCAATCGCGCCTTTCGTCGAGATGTGCGCGATGTGAATATGCGCTCCGATTTCCTTCGCCAGAATAATATCGCGCACCGCGTCAATCTCCTCGGCGAGCGCGGGCATTCCTTTTAATCCCAATAATAAAGAGATTTTCCCTTCGTGCATCACGCCGCCGCTCGATAAAGATTTGTCTTCGCAATGGTCAACGACCGGCAAATCAAAATCCTTCGCGTATTCCATCGCGCGACGCATTATTCCGGCGTTCGACACGGGTCGCCCGTCATCTGAAACCGCCACCGCGCCCGCCGCTTTCATTTCGCCCATTTCGGCTAATTCGCGCCCGTCCGAAGATTTCGTAATCGCGCCGACCGGAAAAACATTCGCCAGTCCTGCACGTTCCGCCTGCTCAATCATATAGCGCGTAATCGCCGCATTATCGTTAATCGGCGACGTATTCGGCATCGGACAAACGGATGTCCAGCCGCCCGCTACCGCCGCCGCGCAACCGCTGGCAATCGTTTCTTTATGTTCCTGTCCCGGCTCGCGCAGATGAACGTGCAAATCAATAAATCCCGGCGCGACAATCAAACCCGTCGCGTCGAAAACTTCCGCGTCTTCGGGCGCGGTTTCGTTTTGACCTAGCCACGCAGCGACTTTTCCGTTTTCGATTAAAAGATTCTTTCCGCTGTTTTGTCCTTCGGTTGGGTCAATCAAATGACCGCCCGTAATTAAAAGTTTCATCTATTCAATAATAATCTTTGGAATAACTGTAGTTAACGCATTGATTAAGTTTTCAGGATTTTTTCTGACGTTTATTTTTTGTTCAATATGCAAAAATAATCCGGTTGATTGTTTAGCTGATTGTCCGCAAACATTTGGGGATTTATTAGAAAGTCGCCCTTGCACATTTGTTTTACCGCACAGTAATAAATTTAATTCTTTATCATCTTTGTTATTGCAACTCCCAACGCTCTCACCGCGATTCACTAATTCATTCCTTAATCTATTAACAAGCGCGTCGCTTGTTGACTCAAGATTAGTTCCGTCGCTCAAGATAATATCGCATTTACTTTTACTGCTCATACCGTGAATAGAAATTGAAACAGGTTTTTTATCAAGGTGTAATGTTGCTCGATGTGCTTCTTGAAAAAAAGTCTTGTCAAAGTGGGCGACATCAGAAATATAGTAATTACCGCTACAAGGCGATTTCTTTGTATTAGATTTACGATGTGTTCCGCTAATAAACAGTGCGCGAGCATTAGTTCCTTTTAGTATATCTGTGCCTTCTTCAACAGTTTCTTCGTCGTATATTGGATGAGGAACTTGTAAAATCAAATCGCGCTCGTATTCTGCTGCAAAAATATAGGTGCCTAAACCTCTGAAGGGATTTGTCTTTTCCTTCAAGATGAAAGACTTCTGCCCATCAATAACATCATTTAATTGAAAAAAATTCGTAACTGACGCTATCGGCAAGTTTTTCTACTGCCTCTATATTTCCAGTCAATAATTCATAAACCGTCTGAAAGAAAATATCGAGGTCTTTTTTCGGCGGTTCAATAAAACTTTCAGTTTTCTTTCTTGGCAAATTCTTATCAATATTATCTGTAAATTCTGAAAGCAAATTGAATTTATCATCTATAATTTTCATTTGTCGTTCCTCCCGTCGCTAAATATAAAACCGCCATTCGCACGGCAACGCCGTATTTTACCTGATCTAAAATCAGCGAGCGCGAACTGTCAGCGACATCGGACGCGATTTCGATGCCGCGATTCATCGGTCCGGGATGCAGGACAATCGCGTCTTTTTTTGCCAGTTCCAATCGTTCGTTGGTCAAGCCGTAATGAATCGAATACTCGCGCAGAGTCGGGAAAAATGCCGAATCCATTCGTTCGCTCTGGATTCGCAGAATCATTACGACATCGGCGTTTTCGATTGCCGTTTCGACGTTCGGGCAGACTTCGAGATTGTTTTCGACGAGATAGGAGAAATCGTCGGGGACGAGCGTTTTCGGTCCGGCAACGCGAACTTTCGCGCCGAGTTTGGTTAGCAGATGAATGTTGGAACGCGCCACTCTCGAATGCAGAATATCGCCGATAATTGCCACTTCCAAGCCGTCAATTTTCCCTTTGCGCTCACGAATCGTCATCGCGTCGAGCAAAGCCTGCGTCGGGTGTTCGTTCGCGCCGTCGCCGGCGTTGACGATTGCCGCTTTGGAAACTTTGGCGAGTTGATGCGGAACACCCGCGCTCGAATGGCGAACGACGATGCAGTCGGGCGACATCGCATCGAGATTCATCGCCGTATCAATCAGTGTTTCGCCTTTTGCCACGCTCGAAGACGAAACGGAAATGTTAACGGCATCAGCGGAAAGGCGTTTGGCGGCGAGTTCAAATGAGGTGCGCGTTCTGGTCGAATTCTCAAAGAAAAGATTGATGACGGTTTTGCCGCGCAAGGTCGGAACTTTTTTGATCTCGCGCTGATTGATCTCGCGGAAATTTTCGGCGGTGTTCAAGATGCCGACGATTTCCCCGGGGGAAAGGTTTCTGATTCCAAGTAAATCGCGGCGGCGGAACGGTTTGTTCATTTATAATATAAAAAAAGGCGATTATTTAATCGCCAGCTTCGTATGAAAATTTAACATTTGCGGAAGCAATTTTTTTCTTCCCGCGATATTTTGACAACATTCCTTGCAAAATAACTTCACCGTTAGGGTTTAGTATTGGAAAATTTCCGAGTTTAATGAAATCTCCGCTAAACTTGTAATAAACTCCGTTGACATCTTTAGTCGTAAATACCAAATGCTTTCCGGTTAAGATCGGTTTTAGTAATCTGAAATCTTTCGTGTGAGTTTTTTTTAGTCGAACCAAACCGTAAAAAGGTGGTTTTTCATTTGCGCCGAAGTCACCGCCGAGATTAATTTCGGAAATATCGTTAAAATCCTTCGTTGGTTTGACGATTGTGTAATAACCGAAAATTTCAACTTTTTCTTTTTCTTGCGAAAATATTGTCAAAGTCGGAATTGACATTAACAAAACAAATAAAAGCACTGAAATTCTTTTCATAATGTTAAAGTTTTTATTCTAAAGAACGCTCGTAAATCCAGACGGCTTCCGTGTCGTCATACTCTTTGAGCATTACTTTGATAATTTCGGCTTTTTTGGTCGGCACGGTTTTGCCGATGTAGTCCGCCTGAATCGGCAGTTCGCGGTGTTCCTTGCCTCTGTCAATCAAAACGGCGAGCTGGACTTTGCGCGGTCTGCCGAAATCCATCAGTTGATCCATCGCGGCGCGAATCGTTCTGCCGGTGTAAAGAACGTCGTCCACGAGAATAATTTTTTTGTCTTCGATGTCGGCGAACAATTCCGTGCGGTTGACAATCGGATTCGCTCCGACGGTTGATAAATCGTCGCGGTAAAGCGTGATGTCAATAATTCCGTAAAGCGGTTTTTCGCCTTCGAGTTCTTCGATTTTGGCGACCAAACGCTCTGCCAGAGGCACGCCACGCCGCCGGATGCCGACGATATACAAGTCTTTTGCGCCGTGATTTTCTTCGACGATTTCCGAAGCGAGGCGCGACACGGCGCGTTTCATTCGCGCGCCGTCCATAATTTTCGATTTCTCGACCAATCCGTATTCATCTGCCATAGTGTTGCCGAAATCGTAACACTGCTAAACTTAAAGTTCAAAGTTTCGGGTTCAAAGTTTCACGTTTAAAAGGTTTTCGATTAAAATCGAACCGTCTTAACAAAGGAGATGAAAATTATGGCGTTGGCGAAAGCCTATCCGATTTTTTCGGTGGAAAATTATCTGGATTTCGAGCGCGTTCAGATTGAACGGCACGAATTTCTCGACGGCAGCGTTTACGCGATGGCGGGCGAAAGTCCCAATCACAGCACGATTTGTTTTAATCTGAACGGGATTGTTCACAGCCAGCTTCGCGGCAAAAGGTGTCGCGGATTTTCGCCGAATATGAAAATCGCCACTAACGAAAAAGGTTTATATTCCTATCCTGATTTGGCGGTCGTCTGCGGTCAGCCGACTTTTTACGACGGCACGAAAGATGTTATTACGAATCCGACGCTGATCGTCGAGGTTCTTTCGCCTTCGACCGAACATTATGATCGCGGCGAAAAGTTTCTGCGTTACACGAATCAAATTGAAAGTTTGCAAAACTACATTTTGATTTCGCAGGACAAGCCTTTGATCGAGATTTACTCCCGACGGGAAAACGGCGGCTGGAGAAAAACCGAAATCGAGAGTTTGGAGTCAATTTTGAAAATTGACTCGATTGAGTGCGAAATTTCCTTGACGGAACTTTACGACTTGGTTGATTTCTCCTAATACAATGTCGCTTTATCAAAAACTCATTCGTCCGATGCTTTTCAAAGTTTCGCCGGAAACCGCCCACGAATTGGGAATCGAAGCGTTGAGAATCGGACTTTCGACAAAATTAGCGCAGCGATTCGCCAGCCAAAGATACGTCTGCGAATCGCTCGGCGAGATCAAAAGATTCGGTTTGAAATTCAAAAATCCATTGGGAATCGCCGCCGGATTCGACAAAAACGGGGTTGCCGTCAACCAGCTCGCCGCGCTCGGATTCGGGTTTGTCGAAGTCGGAACGGTAACGATCAATCCGCAGAAGGGAAACGAGAAGCCGCGACTTTTTCGCCTTCCGCAGGATAAAGCGTTGATTAACCGGCTCGGTTTTAATAACGAAGGGACTTTGAAGGTCGTTGAAAGGTTAAAAAAGATTCAGCCGAACTGCGTCGTCGGCGTGAACATCGGAAAGAATAAAGATGTGCCGAATGACGAGGCGATTGAAAATTATCTGGCGAGCTTCGATCCGGCGTTTGCAGTCGCCGACTACATCGCCGTTAATGTTTCGTCGCCGAACACGCCGAACTTGCGGGAGTTGCAGAAAGCGGAGAATCTGGAGGAACTTTTGAGTGCTTTGCAGGAGAGAAACAAGGTTCTAAGTTCAAAATTCAGTTCATCCAACGCCGGAGAAAAACCGTTTGAAGCCGAAACTCCGAACTTAAAACCGTTGCTCGTCAAAATCGCGCCGGATTTGAGCGACGCGGAAATCGAGGCGATTGTTGACGTTTCGAGGCGTTTGAACTTAGCGGGAATTATTGCGACGAACACGACGATCAGAAGGGAGAATCTGAAAACGAAAATTGATGAAAATGGCGGTTTGAGCGGCGAACCTCTGCGCCGAAAATCGAACGATGTCATTTCAAAAATCCATCGCTATTCAAACGGAAAAATGCCGATCATCGGTGTCGGCGGAGTTTTTGATGCGGCGGACGCATTCGAAAAAATGGCGGCGGGCGCGTGTCTGATTCAAAGTTACACGGGCTTCATCTATCAGGGAATTTCGTTTGCGCGGGATGTGAATTTCGGTTTGCAAAAGATTTTAAAAGACAAAGGTTTCAGCAGGTTTGACGAAGCCGTCGGAAGCGGAAAATGAACCCGGCTTTTTGAAGTTCAAACTCCGAATTTCAAATTTCGGATCAAATGCGGTTTGACACATCAATCCGAGAAGTTATAATAAACCCTTTGCATTTTACGATGCTTGAAAAGAAGGTTTCACCCGACAGCGATGATTGTTGATTTAACGAGTTTAGAAAAATCCGTTTTGGCTTTTGATTTGTCGTTTCCGCCGGAGGCGTTTGATCTGGAAAGCAATGAAGCGAAACTGAAAAACGCGGTCGAAGCCAGAGGGAAACTGACAAAAAGAATCGTCCAGGTTGATGTCGAAGGCGAAATTTCGGTGACAATCGAGGTCGAATGCACGCGCTGTCTGAAGCCGTCTGAAAAAAAACTGCACATCGCTTTCAAAAGCGAATTCGTTACCGCCGAGAATTTTACGGCAGCCAAAGAAGCCGAATTGCAGGAAAGAGACTTGGACGTAACGGTTTACGAAGGCGATGAAATTGACTTGACCGAACTTGTCCGCGAACAGATTCTGTTGAATCTTCCCGAACAGGTTTTCTGCGTCGAAAATTGTCGAGGTTTGTGCGAAAAATGCGGCGCGAACCGAAATCTGTTAGATTGTAATTGTATCGAAAAAGACGTTGACCCAAGATGGTCGGCTCTGAAGAGTTTAAAGTAAATTCCAGATTTCAAATTCCAGATTCCAAATTGAAAATCAACAATCTGGAATCTGGAATTTGAAATCTGCAATACGGAGTAAATAATGCCAAATCCAAAACGAAGACATTCCCATTCACGAACACGCCAACGCCGAGCGCACGACGCTCTGAAAGTTCCGCAGTTCTACATTGACAAAGAAACCGGCGAAGCCAAACTGCCGCATCGTCTGGATGCCGACACGGGAATTTTCAAAGGTCGCCAGTTTTTTGAAGCAAAAAAATCCGAATAAAAGTTAATAGTCGGTGGTTGATTGTTAGTTGATTTTGTAATCTTGCCGAATCAATTAACAATTTTTCATTGACGAATAACAAAAATAAATGAATCAAAACGCCGGTATCATCGGAATGGGACACGCTTATCCAAAGGGCATTTTAACGAATGCCGATTTGGAAAAGATCGTGGAAACCAGCGATGAGTGGATATTTTCGCGCACGGGAATCAAACAACGCCACAAAGCCGCCGAAGGTGAATACACTTCGCAGTTCGGAACTCTGGCGGGCAGACAGGCGATTGAACGCGCCGGTTTGCAGCCCGAAGATATTGATTTAATCATCTGCGCGACGACCACGCCCGATCAGATAATGCCTTCAACCGGAGCTTTGATCCAAGCCCAACTCGGCGCGACCAACGCCGCCGGGATGGATATTTTTGCGGCTTGTTCGGGGTTTATTTACGGAATCACGATGGTCGAATCAATGATTCGCACCGGACAAATCAGAAACGCCCTTGTGATCGGCGCGGAGGTTTTGACGAAATACGTTGATTACACCGACCGCGGAACGTGCGTTATCTTCGGCGACGGCGCGGGCGCGGCGGTTTTGGCTCCGGTCGCCGAAGGCAAAGGAATTTTAGCGACGAAAATCCGCTCCGACGGGCGTTATGAAGAACAACTTTACGCGCCCGGCGGCGGCACGAAACTCGGCACGACGCACGAAACGATTGAAAGGGGCGAGCATTTTTTTAAGATGAAGGGCAACGAACTTTTCAAAGTCGCCGTGCGTTCAATGGCGGAAATTTCCAAGGAAATGCTCGACAAAGCCGGTTACACGGTTGACGACGTTGATCTGGTCATTCCGCATCAAGCGAATCAAAGAATCACCGATGCGGTCGCGTCGCGCCTGAACGTGCCGGAGGAAAAAGTTTATTCAAACATCGCCGAACACGGCAATACTTCGTCGGCTTCGATTCCGATTGCGCTCGACGAATGTATTCAGTCAGGCAAAATCAAAAAGGGAAGTCTGGTTTTACTAACATCTTTCGGCGGCGGCGTAACGTGGGGCGGAACGGTGATTCGGTTCTAGATTGATGGCGAAAACAGCATACATTTTTCCGGGTCAAGGTTCGCAAGCCGTCGGAATGGGAAAAGACTTATTCGATAATTTCCCCGTTGCGCGTAAAGTTTTTGAAGAAGCGAACGACGCGCTCGGATTTTCGCTTTCGGAAATGTGTTTTAACGGCACGGCGGAAGATTTGGCACTGACGGCGAACACGCAGCCCGCGATTTTGACGGTTTCGATTGCCGCATTGGAAGCGTTGGAAAGCGAAAATTTCCCGCCGCCGGATTTCGTCGCCGGACACAGTTTGGGCGAGTATTCGGCTTTGGTCGCGGCGGGCGCGGTAAGTTTTGCCGACGCGGTGAAAATCGTCAGAAAGCGCGGAATTTATATGCAGGAAGCCGTTGCGGTCGGAACTGGAGCGATGGCGGCGATTTTGGGTTTACCGCCTGAAACGGTTGAAATCGCCTGCGAAGAAGCGCGGGAGGGCGAAGTTTGCAGTCCGGCGAATATCAATTCGCCCGCGCAAATCGTCATCGCCGGGAACGCCGGAGCGGTTGATCGGGCGATTGAGATATTGAAGGAGCGCGGGGCGAAACGGGCGATCAAACTGAATGTTTCCGCGCCGTTTCACTGCGATTTGATGTTTCCGGCGCAGGAACGCTTGGCGAAGGATTTAGCGGAAATCGGGTTTAGCGATTTGCGGTTTCCGATTGTCGAAAATGTTTCAGCCGAGACGAACGCGAAGGGCGAGCGGGTGAAAACCGCTTTGACCGAACAAGTTTCAAAGCCGGTTTTGTGGGCGCAGACGGTCGAGAATCTGATCGGCGAAAACGTCTCGACGTTCGTCGAAATCGGCGCGGGAAAAATTTTATCGGGGCTGGTTCGCCAGATAAATCGGGACGTTCGCTGTTTGAACGTCGAAAACTCGGAAAGTTTGAGAAATACACTACAATTTTTATAAGATTACAGGAGAAAATATGACAGAAATTCAAGATAAAATTAAACAGATTATTGTTGACGAGTTGGGCGTTGACGAAGCGGAAGTAACGGAAAATGCGCGGTTCATCGAAGATTTAGGCGCGGATTCATTGGATTTGGTTGAACTCGTGATGCGTTTTGAAGAGGAGTTCGACATCGAAATTCCCGACGAAGACGCGGAAAAAATTCAAGCTGTCCGCGATGCTTATTCCTACGTCGAACAACACAAAGCTGCTTAATTTTTTAGTGGTGAATGGTGAATAGTGAATGGAAAATTTCTTTCATTTACCATTTATCATTCACCATTTATCATTAAATTTTATGAAACGTCGTGTGGTTATTACAGGACTCGGATTAGTTACCGCCTGCGGAAATGACGTGCCGACCACCTGGGAAGCACTGAAACGCGGGGTGAGCGGCGCGGATTTTATCAAAAAATTCGACACGGAAAAATTCGATGTTAAATTTGCCTGTGAAGTCAAAAACTTTAACGTCGAAGATTTTCTGGAGAAAAGAGAAGCGCGACGAATGGGCGCGTTTTCGCATTTCGCCATCGCCGCTTCCGACGAAGCCGTCAAAAATAGCGGCTTGGTGATTGACGAATCGAATGCCGAGATGGTCGGAACTTATATCAGTTCGGGCATCGGCGATTTTTGGGCGATTGAGCGCGAACACGAAAAGTTGCTGAATTCCGGTCCAGGCAGAGTTTCGCCGTTTTTTATCGTTTCGGCGATTGTCAATCTGGCTTCGGGCAACGTCTCGATCAGGCACGGCGCGAAAGGTCCGAATTCGGCGACGGCAACGGCTTGTTCGGCGGGCGCACACGCCATCGGCGACAGTTTCCGCATCATCGAACGCGGCGATGCCGACGCGATGATCTGCGGCGGGGCGGAATCGGCGATCACTCCGATGTCGGTTGCCGGCTTCGCTTCGATGCGTGCGCTTTCGACCAGAAACGACGACCCGCAGCACGCCTCGCGCCCGTTCGATCTGGAGCGCGACGGTTTTGTGATCGGCGAAGGCGCGGGCATTTTGATTCTCGAAGAATTAGAATTTGCCAAGAAGCGCGGGGCAAAAATTTATGCTGAAATCGTCGGCTACGGAATGTCGGGCGACGCCTTTCACGTAACGATGCCGGACGCAACCGGCTCCGGCGCGATTCGCGTGATGACGAAAGCCTTAAAAGATGCGGGAATTGCGCCCGAACAAATCGGCTACATCAACGCGCACGGAACTTCGACACCATATAACGATAAATTTGAAACGCTCGCCATCAAACAGGTTTTCGGCGAATACGCTTATAATTTGCCGGTCAGTTCGACCAAATCTATGACCGGACACGCGCTCGGGGCGGCGGGCGGCATCGAAGCGGTTTTGTCAATTTTGTCCATGAACGAAAATCTTCTGCTGCCAACGATCAATTACGCAACTCCCGACCCGGAATGCGATTTGGATTACGTTCCGAACGAGCCGCGCCACGCCGAAGTTGACTATGTGCTGTCCAACAGTTTCGGTTTCGGCGGCACGAACGCCTGTTTGATCTTCAAGCGGTTTGAAGAGTAATTTTTACTAAGTTTTTAAAATTCGGCGGCGTTCCGAAATCAAATTTTCTCCACTCAAAATGAATGGCTATTCATTTTGAGTGGAGTTTTTTCGTTCAAAGGTTTACAATCGGTAACTTAATAAACTTTGGTGAAGCATTCGATAAATAAACCGCCGACGTTACAATTTTTTAACCGTTATGAATATCCAAACGACAACCGACGCGCCGATTGCTCCGACCGTTTATCCTGAAACGATTGTCGAAGAAGAAATTTTTTATCCGGCGGAACTTGAGGATGAAATGGGCGAAACTGCAATTCACTTTAAATTAATCAGTCTTTTATATGTTTTACTCGAGTCATTTTATGCCTCCAGTAAAGACGCAACGGTTGCCGCTGATATGATGGTTTATTACGATAAGGGTAATCCGAGAAGATGGCTCGCGCCCGATGTTTTTGTTTGCTTCGGAGTTGAAAACAAACTTCGCCGCACATTTAAAACTTGGGAAGAAGGTGTTTTTCCGCAGATTGTCTTTGAAATTGCATCCGACGGCACATTTGAGAACGACCTCGGCGGCAAGCGTCTCGAATATGCGCGGCTCGGCGTGGAAGAGTATTATCTGCTCGACCCGGAGCGCGAATATCTGCCGTCGCCGTTGATGGCTTTTCGTCGGGAAAACGGGCGGCTGGTATCGGTGAACGCCGAAAACAATCGGGTTCATTCGCCGCTTTTGAACTTAGAAATCGTGGACACCGGGAAATCATTTCGATTGTTTAATCCGCAGACGCAGGAATTTTTGCAGGCGGTTTTGACCGGCGAGGAATAATTTATGAGAATGACAAAATATACGTTTTGGCAGGATGGCGAATTTTTTATCGGCTTCTTGAATGATTATCCCGATTACGAAACGCAGGGTTTTTCAAAAGGAGAACTTTCGGACAATTTAAAAAGTTTGCTCGGAGATATTGAATCGGAAGAAATTCCATTTATTAGAAAAGTCGAAGAATTGGCGGTTGCGTAATGAAGAGACGCGATTTAATAAGTCGGCTCGAAAAAAATCGGCTGTATTTTTGTCCGGCACGGCGGAAGCCACGATTGGTATTCAAATCCGAAGACAAAACAATCTCAGCCGATTCCGCGCCATAACGAGATTAATGAAAATTTAGCAAAATCAATTATCAAAAAACTTTCGGATAAATAAATTATGAAAATTATCGTTTTAATGAAACAAGTCGCCAATAAAGACGCGGTTTTGCGCGTCGGCGGCGATGAAAAATGGATTGACGAATCGAATGTTTCGCATCAGACGAACGAATCTGACGGCTACGCTTTGGAAGAGGCGTTGCGGATGAAGGAAGCCAAAGGCGAAGGCGAAGTCGTCGTCTGCACTCTGGGCGCACCGTCGGCGAAAACGGTTTTGAAAGATGCGCTGGCACGCGGTGCAGACCGGGCGATTCACATTGTGGCGGAAGATGTCAACAAATTTTCGCCGTATCAAATCGCCAAAGCGATTGCCGATGCGATCAAAGAGGAAAACGCCGATCTCGTTTTTACAGGCTTGCAGTCCGACGACGCGAGTTACGGACAGACGGGCGTAATTTTAGCCGAACTGCTCGGCATTCCGAACGCGACGATTGTCATAGACATTGACCGCGCCAGTTTGGGTTCGACTCTGCGGCTGAAACGCGAACTCGAAAGCGGCTGGTATCAGTGGTTTAACTATCAACTGCCCGCGCTTTTGACGATTCAATCGGGTATTTCGCAGATTCGTTACGCGAGTTTGAAAGGCATTATGGCGGCGAAAAAGAAGGAAATTAAAGACGTTACGCCGTCGGCTGACACCTTCACTTCGGCGCAGATCATCCAAAAAGTTTATCTGCCTTTGAAACTTAAAACGACGCAGATGCTCGGCGGCGGCGATGTCAAAGCGGGCGCGGTCGAATTGGTCGAAAAACTCAGAACGGAGGTTCGCGTCCTCTAACAAGTTGTCGAGAAATTCAGACAATTTACATTCAGCGATAAGTAAAAAATTATGAGCATTTTAGTATTCATCGAACACAAAGATTGCGTTTTGAACAAAGTTTCGCTCGAAGCGATTACCGCCGCGCAAAGCATCGGGAAGGATTTGGGCTTGAAGGTCGCCGCCGTTATTCCTTGCGACAAGGATTGCAGTTTAGCCGCCGACATCGCGCAGTATAATCTCGAAAAAGTGATCGTGGTGAAAAACGACAAACTCGGCATTTACACTCCGGACGCTTACGCCGATGCGTGGGCGGAGATTATCAAAAAGGAAAACGCGCAGTATGTCGTGATGGCGCACACTTACCAAGTGCGTGACTTCGCGCCGAAAGTTGCGGCGAGATTAGGCAAAGAAGTCGTCGGCGACTGCATTCGCTACAACGCGGGCGGCGGAAAACTGACTCTGACGCGCCGTATTTTCTTGGGGAAATTGGACGCGGACGTTACGATCAACGGCGACGCGCCTTACTTTGTCACATTCCAATCGGGCGCGTTTCGCGGCGACAACGCCGAAAAAGGAAGCGCGACGGTTGAAACGGTTGAAGTCAGCGTCAACGATTTGCGAATGGAAGCCGAAGAACCGTTTCAGGAAGCAAAAGCGTCGGTTGATTTGTCGAAATCCGGCATCATCGTCGCCATCGGTCGCGGCATCAAGTCGCAGGAAAACATCGCCAAAGCACAGGAATTAGCCGATATTTTGGGAGCGGATTTGGCGGCATCGCGTCCGATCTGCGATGCCGAATGGCTGCCGATTGACCGTCAAATCGGTTCATCCGGTCAGACCGTTGCACCGAAAGTCTATATCGCTCTGGGAATCTCGGGCGCGATTCAGCACATCGTCGGAATGAAAAACGCGGGAACCATCGTCGCCATCAACAAGGACAAAGAAGCCCCGATCTTCGACATCGCCGACTACGGCATTGTCGGCGATATTTTTGAAGCGATGCCGGTTTTGATGGAAGAAATTAAAAAGGCAAAAGCCTGAAACGAATAATTGAAAATAAAGAAGTCCCGCCGAAATATATTTCTATCGGCGGGACTTCTTTATTTTGATCAGAGGGAAAGTTTCGCTTTGATTTTTCTACGGCGTGTAAACCGCTTCGACCGCCGTGTCGCCCGCCGCGCCCCACGTTTGATTTAAAACCACACCGTCCGAACTTCTCTGATAATACCAGACATTGTTGCGGACGATTGCAACGTCGGTTCGGTTATCGCCGTCGTAATCAGCCGGAACGAGCGTATCGGTTGACAAACCAAACTGCCGCGAAGTAATGTTTCCGGTGGCGGTAACTCGGATATACCAAACGCCGGTCGGACGGAAAACCGCCGGGTCAACTCGACCGTCGCCGTCATAATCCGCCGCTACCTGTCGGTCGCCAAACGATCCCCAGGCAACGGGTGTGAAATTATTAGTCGGATTGTTTAAGCTGCCGCGATAATAGAAGAAACTTTGTCCTCCGGCAGTTGTTGCCGCACGGAAAACACACGGGTCGGCTTTTCCATCTCCGTCCCAGTCGCCTTGAACCGGCACGTCGCCCGTTAACCCGAAGTTTTCGGTGCGCGTCGTATTAGTCAGGCTTTGGCGAATGGAATAACCGGTTATGCCGCCGGTTGTTCGGTAATAGGCGAGATCGGCTTTGCCGTCGCCGTCATAATCGGCAGGCGCAGGCGTGTCGCCGGATGCGCCGAACTGAACGAGAGAGAAAGTATTAGTCGCGCTGAAATAAACCGCCCACAAACCGTTGCGGAAAATGGCGAGATCGGTTCGCCGGTCGCCGTCATAGTCGGCAGGGACGAGCCGGTCGCCGGAAATTCCCCAAGGTAGTGTGCTGAGATTGCCGTCCGAAGAACGGCGGATATACCAGGGACTTTCCTGATTAACTCTCGGTCGGAAAACCGCCAGATCGTCTCGGTTGTCGCCGTCAAAATCAAAACGGTGCGGACTCGTAATAACCGCACCACCTCGCACGAGGAAAATGTAACGTCCGCGTTCGGTCGAGTTTAATGAATTATTGGTTAATCCGGTCGTCGAATTTGAGTCGAGAAGCGCGAGTGTAACGCCCGAACCCGGCAATTCCAGAGACGCGCCGGGTTGTGTGCTGCCGTTAGCGTAGCCGACCCGCGCCGGTGAACCGCCTAATCCGCTCGTGCCGCCCGAAGCATCGCCCGTTTCCCACTGAATTTGATTGTAGTTGAATTCGATGTCGAAGTTGCCGGCGGCTCCCGTGTCCGTCCGATCAATCAAAATCAACTGGAAGGTATTTAATTTGTCAGCATGAGAAGCATAGTAACCGACGTTGACGTAATTGACGCAGAAGGCGGGGCGACCGTTGACCGTCGTCGTGCCGTATTGAACCAGTCCCGACCCGACACCGCGCGTATCCACGTCCGCGAAAAAAGGAGCGATAATCGGCGTATCGGTTCCGGTTAAGCCGAACGGCGTGAACGTCGCCAACGGTCCGGTGAAAGTGATGTTGCCGTTATTATTAACGTAGACCTGTGTTCGGGTAGTTCCGAAAAAGTTCAAACTGAACGGCAGCGTAACGGCGGCAGTCGAACCGTCATCGTTAGCCGGCAGAGTGTTGGCGGTGCAACCCGGAAGCACTCGAACGGCGTTAGCGACACCTGGGGAAAGCTGATTGAGAGATTTGATTTGCTCGTTCGTCAAATTCGCTTGTGTCGGATTAGATTCGCCGTCACGAATATTTACCGATTGCCGCTTGGCTTCGGCTTGCGCCGGATTTGTCGTGATCGGGACAATTCTCGTTTCAGTGATCTCCTGTCCGTAAACAGTCGGTGTTAAAAAAACTCCGACGCACAGCAATACGATTAGCAGGGAAAATAATCGGCAAACACTATACTCATCTCTATTTTTGAAAATGTTTTCAGGCATAATTTTTTTTCTCCAATTTACAGATCGGCTGCTAGTCATTATAAAGGGGAAAAGCGGCTGGAAATTTTCGCCGGAAAGCGAAACTAAATACTTTCCGTGTCAACCGCTTTATTTAAAACTGCTTGGTCGGCGGAACACGCAGCCTTTATGACCCGCGAACCGGCAATTTTTTGACGACGATTTTTGATCGAATCAAATTCGGCTTATAGTTTTTGTTTCCACCCGATTAAAAGCCATTCTGTGGGATAGCGAATGGTATTCGAGTAAGAGCGGATTGGCTTGTCGCCGGTCGGTAAACCGGCGAAAAACTTCTCAAGTCGTTAATGACGATTCTGATGCTCATCTATAAACGCACTATTTGGGGTGGAATTGTGTCATTTAAATCGAAAATTATCAAATGGTCTGCAATCGGATTCAAATTTGTTTTGGCGGACATTATTCAAACGTCCGCGACTCTAAAAATTATTTCGCCAACCTATCGAAAATCGGCTGAAAAGTCTCGCCACAGGTGTTAAAACACGATTGCGAGATTTTGGGGGAATATCTGATTCGGTTTAAATATATGGCAAAGCGAAAAAATCGGGCGGCTGAGATTGGCAAATCTCAGCCGCCCGATTCTTTATTTTGAAGTATTGCTCCCAGTCGTTATACGGATTATCGAAGTTGTGTTTTTAGATCATATCGCCTTTAGTCTTTGAATCTTCATCGAGTTCGTAGCGATTGCGGTCGCGTTTCTCCATTTTTTCGAGCAAATCGAGCGGTTCGTTGTCCTGAAAATCTATGCCGTAAGCGTGGGCGTTTTCTTCGACATCCGATTGATCGGGTGTCGGGTTGTGTCCGCCGAAGGCTTCCGCGCCGTCGTCGTTCGCGCCTTCCCATTCGGCATCAATGTCGCCGCCCGAATCGGCGGGCGAGGTCGAATGATGTTCACGCAGCCGCTGTTCCAGCTCGTGCGGAGCCTGCGGCGCGTGGGCGATTTCGTCGTCCATCAACTCTTTGATTTCCTCGTTAGTCGGAACTTCCTGCCCGTAAAATTCTAAATCTTTGCCTGAAATCATTGTTTTATCCTCGTTGTTTTCCATAAAGAGAAAATACCACAAAGCGTTAGTGAAAGAGAAAAAGCGTTTAGATAAACACGATTGACTGCGACGAAGGAATGTCGAATCGGCGGCGGCAGCGAATGTTTTTGCACATCAACTGATCGTCCACGCGCACCATATAATCACGCGACTTCTCCAACTGCCGTCGGTCGTTTTCATTGAGATTGCGCGGTGAGTTACGTTTTTTTGTCCGTTTCAGCCAGCGCACTTCGTAATCGTTTCGTTCGCGGCAGTTCGGACAGGCGAAGTTCGCCGTTTTTATTTCCTGCCGTTCATCAAAAATGTCTTTTTCCTGCATAAAATAAATATCACCGCCAAACAAAAAAGTTAAATGGCAGTGATCATTATAAACTATCCGTGGCGGTCGGCGATTATTTTTTTTCGCTCAGTTGGCGCAAATAATTAAAAGTGTAAATTCCGGTGTCGTGTCCATCGGAAAAGATAAAGTTCAGAGCGTAACGCCCGACAATACCGACGGAAGAAAGCGTCAAATCATCGGAAACACTTGTCGGCTTCAAAATCTTTTCGCCCGTCCATTCGTGAACGCAGCCCGCACACGGACACGCTCGCCGCAAATCCGGCGCGGCGAATCTTGTTTCGGCGGCATCCGACCATTTGATCGAAACTTCCCGTTCGTTTTCTTCGATGATTTCCGTCGGCTCGATCATAATTTAATTCAAGATTCAGAATTTAGGATTTTAGTTTCGAATCTTGAATCCTAAACTTTGAATCCTAAATCCTAAACCTTAACTTTCGAGTTGATGTCCTCCGCCGTTACGTCGTAATGCGAGGCGTGATAAACGACTTCGCCGTCTTTTAAGATAATCGCCTGCGGCGATTCGTGGCGCACACCGGTTTTCTCGGCGAGTGCCGTCGAGACGTTGCGCGCCGTCTGCATCACGATTAAATTGATGTCGGCATCGGCGTTGGAGACTTCTTTGTAAACGCCGTGGCTGATCGGACAAGTCGTGCTGTGTTTGAAAATGACAATCGGCTGCTGTTTTGATTTTTCGACCAATGCGTCGAGTTCGTCCGTCGTGTGAATTTCGTTAAATCTGGCTTTCATAAATTTAATTATAACTGCCCGCGCCGCGATACGCATCGGGCGGCGGCGGATTAAAAATCTGATTCTCCGGGCGCGGGAAAACTTTGCGGTAAGCGACGATGTTGCCCGCAATGATGATCGGGACGGTGAAATAAATTCCGACGCAGAAAAGCATCGCGCCGACGAGGTTGATGCCGAAACCGACGACGAACAGACCGGCGACACCGCTCAAATTGTTCCAGACGGCTCGCGCACTCAATTTCATCGCCTGAAAACCCGACAAATTGCGGTCAACGACCAGCGGAAACGCGAAAATCAAAAGCGTGTGCAGGCAAACCATCAGCACGATAAACACTAAATCAATCGCCGCCGCACTCAGTATCAAAGTCGTCAATTCGCCCGAACTGAGTTTCGGACTCATTACTATCGCCGCGATAAACGGCAGATAAATAAATATGTAAACGACGATAATCGGCACGACGATAAAAATGACGACGACCAATCCCGGCAAAAAATAGTTAAACCCCTTGAAAAGGTCTTCAAACTTAAACGCCCGACCGTCAATCTTTTGAAAATAGCAATAAAAAATTCCGCAAATCATCGCGCCGAACAAGATATACAGAGACGCGCCGCCGATCAAAGCCCCAACCAGAGTGATGCCGAACAAAAGCCAGTATTGATCTTTAATCAATTCCCAACCTTCTTTGTAACATTCGACGGGACGAATTACGCCGGTCTTAAATTCATTATTTAACATCGAATCGGTTTGTCAGAACCGTCTGCTCACGCGGAAGATTCTGACGACTTTAAGTAAATCTGCTCGATATAATCTTTCAGCATTCGGTCGCTCGAAAACTGCGGTGTCAACGTCGCCAGCGCGTTTTTCATCCGCCGAATCCAATCGGTCCGTGCGCCGTTTTCGTCTTTGGCGTAATAGGTCGGAATTACTTCGTTTTCGAGCGTCCAATAAAGCGATTCGGCATCTTCGGCGTTGATTTCGGTTTCGTCCGCGTCTTTTTCGTCTTCCGCCGCCCCGATTGAAAATCCGTTGATGCCGTTTTCGCCTTCGATCCACCAGCCGTCGAGAATTGACAAATTCAAACCGCCGTTCATCCCGACTTTCTGCCCGCTCGTGCCGCTCGCTTCCATCGGGCGAACCGGGACGTTGAGCCAGACATCAACGCCCTGCACTAAATAACGCGCCACTTCCTGATCGTAATCTTCGATGAAAACCGCCCGCCGCTGCCAGTCGTCGTGTCCGCCGAGACTCATCAAATCTTGTAAAATCGCTTTGGCTTTTTTGTCCTGCGGATGCGCTTTGCCCGCGAAAACGAACTGCACCGGCTTTTCCGCGTCGTTAATCATTTTCAGAAGCCTGTCCAAATTCGACAAAAGCAGATTCCAGCGTTTGTAAGCCGCCACGCGCCGCGCAAAACCGATGGTCAAAACGTCCGGCGAAAAAAGTTGATTGGTGTCGCCGCGCTCGTTGATCGTGTCGTGCAAGCCGGTGTCTTTCGAGAAAGTTTTCAAACGAACGAACGAAATCAAAAGTTGTTTCAGCCGCCGATGCGTCTGCCAGATTTCCGCGTCGGGAATTTTTTCAATCGCCGTCTGCCATTCGGGTTGATCCTTCAGCGTCTCCTTCCAATCCGCGCCGATGTGTTTGGCGAAAAGCTCTTGAAAAGTCGGCGCAATCCACGACGGGGCGTGAACGCCGTTGGTGATGTGCGTGATCGGAACGTCTTTCGCGCCGGTTTTTTCGGGAAACATTTTCAGCCATAACTCACGCGAAACTGCGCCGTGTTTTTCGCTGACACCGTTCGCCGTCCGCGTCATTCGCAAAGCGAGCGGTGTCATCCCGAACCACTCCGCCGAATCTTCGGGGTTTGTCCGACCGAGAGCGAAAAGCTGTTCTTTGGAGATTTTCAGCGCGTGAATAAAATTATCGTCGAAACACGCTTCGATCTGCTGCGGCGCGAACTCGTCATTGCCGGCGGCGACCGGCGTGTGCGTCGTAAAAACGCATTGTTCGCGGACTTTTTCCTGCGCTTCTGCAAAGTCTGATTCAGGATTGGCTTCTAAAAATTCTCGCGCCAATTCGAGCGTCAGAAACGCCGAATGTCCTTCGTTCAGATGAAAAACCGATGGCGAAATGTTTAATCGGCGAAGCAGGCGAACGCCGCCGATGCCGAGAATTTTTTCCTGCACGATGCGCGTTTCCGTGTCGCCGCCGTAGAGATGTCCCGTGATGAGTCGGTCAACTTCCGCATTGTTTTCGACGTTCGTATCGAGCAGGTAAAGTTTGATGCGCCCGATTTTAGCGAGCCACGCCTGCGCGAAAACTTCGCGTCCGCGAATGTGAACTTTAACCAAAATCCGTTGGTCGTTTTCGTCTAAGACCGGAAACAGCGCGAGTTCGTTATCAAAAGAATCGAGATAATTTTCCGTCTGCCAGCCGTCGTGCGCGATTTTCTGGCGAAAATAACCGAAGCGATACATCAAGCCGACCGCGACGATCGGCACGTTCATATCCGAAGCCGATTTCAGATGATCGCCCGACAAAATTCCGAGTCCGCCCGAATAAATCGGCAAGGAGTTGTGAACGCCGTATTCGGCGCAGAAATAAGCGACCGGATTTTGTTCGGTGATTTTCCCGAAAGCGTTCGGTTTTTCGGCGAGATATTTTTCAAACTTGCCGTAGAAATCATTCACTTTGGCGACGTATTCGCTGTCGTTCGCCTTTTGCCAAAGCTGAAGTCCGCCGACTTTTTTCAAAAAAAGACGCGGATTCTGCTCGCATTTTTCCCAAAGATCGGAATCGAGTTCGCGGAAAAGAACGCTCGCTTCGTGATTCCAAGACCAGTAAAAATTCCACGAAACCTTTTCTAAAGCCGAAAGATTTTCGGGAAGTTCACGGGAATAATAAAAATCTGATTTAAAGTTGACAGCGGTTTGCTGACTGACGGCGGATGGCATATTAGTTATAGACTCGTCTGAAATTTCGTGTATCAAACTTCGATTGTTTTACTCCAAAACAAAGTTAAAGCGTTTGGAAAACTATAAACTATCGAGTTTGGCGTGGCAAATTTTACGGTCAAAAAAGTCCGCTAAGTCATCGCGGCGATGATCTAAGCGCGGCTGAATTTCTGATGCTCGATAAATTTTTGCGCGTCGTTTTGCGAATAAAACACGAGAAAAACCTGTTTGATCGTCGAGTTGTAATCGAGAAAATCTTCGATGGACTGCGAAGCAACCTCCGCCGCTTCCTCTTTTGGATATGCGAACGCGCCGGTCGAAATCGAAGGAAACGAAATCGTTTCGACATTATTTCCCGCCGCCAGCCGCAGACAATTGGCGTAACAGTCGGACAAAAGCTGTGCGTCTTTTCCCTTATTCGAGCCGTAAATCGGACCGACCGTGTGGATGACGAATTTCGCCGTCAAATCGCCGCCCGGCGTAATGACGGCTTCGCTCGTCGGCAGTCCGTTCGGATATTTTTCAGCGCGAACTTTCTTGCATTCGTATAAAAGACTTTCGCCCGCCGCTTCGTGAATCGCGCCGTCCACGCCGCCGCCGCCCATCAAAGTCGAGTTCGCCGCGTTGACAATCGCGTCCGTTTCTTCTTCCGTGATGTCGCCGAATTTGACGACGACGCGCCCGCCCAAAAAGTTTTCGTTCATTGGATTATGTTAGCGGTTCGATGGCGATTTCATCAAACATCGCCTGGCGGCGCAGCGTTTCGGCGAGCAGTTCGGCTTTGCGGCGGTTGAGAATCAGAGGCGACGTGCGGCACGAGATTTCAAAAACCTCGTCGTCAATCATCGCAATTTCCAATTCTCCGAGCGGAATGCCGCTGACGGCTTGAATGTCTTCAAAATTCTGAATCCGAAACTTGCCGGTTTGCTCGACGAAATCTTCGATAAACGGATCGTGAAGCGCGTGTTTCGCTTCCTCGACGGTGAAATAACTGCCTTCGACTACTAAACAAAATTCGGTGGTTTTTTCCATTGGGTGCTTGCTGAAAAACGTCGGAATTATCCGAACCTGAAAAAGTTATCATTATTGAGGATGAAATTTCAACCTTTTTTTCGCGTTGCCAGCGCAGGATTTATTTCATATCATTTTAACGAAACTACAAAAGAGGAATTCTAATAATACAAATGATAATACCCGTGAAATGGAGCGACGAAGGCGTTTTGATGCTCGATCAACGCCTTTTGCCGACCGAAGAAAAATGGTTGACGCTGAAAAGTTTTAATGAAGTGGCAGACGGCATCCGCGATATGGTCGTGCGCGGCGCACCGGCAATCGGCGTGTCGGCAGCTTACGGCATCGCGCTCGGCGTGAAAAGTTTCGTCGGCACGAATATCAAAGATTTAGCCGAAGAATTCGATTACATCGCCGACGTGATGGGCAAAACGCGCCCGACCGCCGTTAATCTTTTTTGGGCGATTGACCGGATGCGGCGCGTTTTTGAGGCGCACAAAGATCAATCAATCTCGGAAATCAAACGTGTTTTGATTCAGGAATCGAAAGACATACACGAAGAAGACATCGAATCGCAGCGTTTGATCGCAGAATTCGGCGGCAAATTACTGGAAGACAATTCAACCGTTTTAACGCACTGCAACGCGGGCGCACTGGCGACCGGCGGCGTTTGGGGAACGGCTCTCGGCGTGATTCGCGGCGCGGTTAACCAGGGAAAAACCATCGCCGTTATCGCCGACGAAACGCGCCCGTATTTGCAGGGCGCGAGATTAACGGCGTGGGAATTGATGCAGGACAACATCCCGGTAACTTTGATCACCGATAGTATGTCCGGGCATCTGATGAAAAAAGGGCGCGTTCAAGCGGTCGTCGTCGGCTCCGACCGCATCGCGGCGAACGGCGATGTCGCCAATAAAATCGGGACTTATATGGTTGCGGTTCTGGCGAAACAGCACAACATTCCGTTCTACGTTGCCGCGCCGCTTTCGACCGTTGATATGAATTGTCCGACGGGCGAAGAAATTCCGATTGAGGAACGCAATA
The DNA here is from genome assembly GCA_043772175.1 of Pyrinomonadaceae bacterium. GTDB lineage: Bacteria > Acidobacteriota > Blastocatellia > Pyrinomonadales > Pyrinomonadaceae. The sequence continues at coordinate 28,138 of JAYVGL010000343.1, forward strand.
TCAGAGAAGTTACGCACGTTCAGGACATTCAACTCGCGCCCGACGGCGTTCTCGTCAACAATTACGCCTTCGACGTTACGCCGAACGAATTCGTGACGGCGATTATCACCGAAAAAGGCGTGGCGCGTGCGCCTTACACGGAAAGTTTGCAAAAGATGTTTGATTGAAAAGACCGAAGCGCAAGCGTCCTGCTTGCGCTTCGGTTAAAAACGACTGCCAACGGTGCAAAAACTTGTTGACTGTTTGCGATAAATAATTCTAAAATCAAAAAGCGAAATTTCCACGAGTTTTGCTTTCTGAAAATGCCTCCAGCATCAAAAAAAATCAGTTTAATTTATTTCGTCATCATCACGCTGCTGCTCGTGGGACTGGTTCCGCTCGTTTTGACCGGATATTTTCTCTCTGACCGCAGCGGGCGCGAATTGCGGGCGGCGGAAAATCGCTATCAAACCCAACTCGTGCAGGAGAAAGCGCGGCAGATTGAGATGTTCGGACAAAGATACGGCGATTTGGTCGGCGGCTACGCCAAAGCTCTGGAATTTTCCGACGATCTCGCCGTGCTTTCGTCTCCGCAGACGCAGGAAAAACTTGGCGCGACGCTCAAAGAAAACCCGAATCTGCTGGCGTTTTACGTGAAACCGATCAACGACGAATCGCTGTCGGTTTTTCGTCCGGAAGCGATTCAAAAAAACGAAATCGAAACGCTCGCGTCAAAGGCTTTATCGAATTTGGACGCGAAGAAAATCGCGTTCGGTCAGCCGGAAAAAATCGCTTCGAGCGGCGAAACCGTGCTGACGGTTGCCGCGCCGGTCGTTATCAAAAATTCGGTGGCGGCGGCGGTCGTGGCGGTTTTTTCGCTACAAGAGATCGCTCGCTTGATGGCGGATAATAAACAGACGAGCGAAGCCGATTTGTGGAAATCTGGTTTGCCGATAGTTTTCGTCGTGGATGAAAAAGGTCGCGCCGTTTTTCACCCGGACGCAAAAGTCGTCGCCAGTCAAAAAGCGATGACCGATTTGAAAATCGTCGAAGAGTGGCGCGAAGCGAGCCGTCAGATTCAATCCGCCCTTGTGCCTTTCACGGCGGAATACGAAGGCGTGAGCCACGAAATGATCGGCGCGTATTCGACCGCCGGCTTGGGCGGCGACTTGGTTTTTGGTGTGATTGCGATGCAGGACGAAAGCAAAGCCCTCGCCTCGGTCTCCGAGATGCGGCAGAAAACGTGGCTGATAAGTTTGATGTTCGCCCTTTTCGCGCTGATCGTCGGCAGCGTTTTCGCCAAATTATTGACCACGCCGCTTTTGAATCTGGTCGGCGCGAGTCGAAAAATCGCGGCGGGCGATTTTTCGACTCGCGTCGGGACGAAAAATATCACGGAAATCGGAACTCTCGGTGAATCGTTCAATTTGATGAGCGACAATTTGGAGGAACATATCGCTAATTTAGCCAAAGCTGCGACGGAAAACCGCGAACTTTTCGTCGGAACGGTCAAAGCCCTCGCCGCCGCCATTGACGGCAAAGACAAATACACACGCGGACATTCCGAAAGAGTTTCGCGCATTTCGGTCGCCATCGGACAGCGTTTGAATCTCGCCGATGAAGAAGTCGAAACTTTACGAATCAGCGCACTGCTCCACGATGTCGGCAAAATCGCCGTTAACGACGCGATTTTGAATAAACCGACCGCTTTAACCGACGCTGAATTCGAGATAATGAAAAATCATCCGAAAGCCGGCTACAAAATTATGGCGCAGATTCCGGCGATGAAAAATTATTTGCCGGGAATTTATATGCACCACGAAATGATTAACGGCGCGGGTTATCCGCAGGGTTTAAAGGGCGCGGAAATTCCGATGCAAGCGAGAATTATCTCCGTCGCCGATACTTTCGACGCGATGATTATTGATCGTCCGTATCAAAAAGGATTTTCGATGGAAGACACTCTCAATCGCATCAAAAGTTTCGTCGGCATACGCTACGACGGCAAAGTCGTCGAAGCGTTGGTCGAAGCCTGCGCCGACGGTCAAATCGGAGTCGGCACGGTGCGGCTGAAGAATTTCCAGCCGGAGGAGATCGCGCCGACAGCGTTGGCGGCTTGAAGATTCAGGATTTAGAATTCAGGATTGTAAAATCCAAAGTTCAGCAAAGGTTGACTTTGGATTTTTCGATTTTAAACTTTCATTTGTTTGCCCGGTCAATCTTCCTTATAATCGAAAGTTTGCAGAATCAGATGTTAATCTGGAATTTGAAATCTGGAATTTGGAATTATAAATATGGCATTTTTTTGGCGCAGGAAAAAAGACGAAGACAAATTTTCAACCTCAATCCTTGGCTTGGACAAGTCAATGGAAGAACTCAAGGTGCAGGAAGCGGCGGTCGAACGCGAGTTCGCCATTCGTTTCAGCAAGGCGATTGAGAAAACCAAACATTCGATCAACAACAAAATTGACACGATTTTCGAGAACCGCAAACAGATTGACGAGAAGTTTTTAGACGAATTGGAAGAAGCCTTAATCTCGACCGACATCGGTGTCGCCACGACTTTGCAGGTTTTGGATGCCGTGCGGCGCGGTGTCAAACGGCAGGAAATCAGCGATTTGAACGTGCTAAAAGCGACGATGCGAAACGAACTTTTAACGATTATGAAGGCGACGGAAAAATCCGGTGTGGCGAGCGAACTGCAAGTTTCGACCGACATCAAACCGTATGTTTTGATGGTCGTCGGCGTGAACGGAGTCGGCAAAACGACGACTATCGGCAAACTCGCGCAGCGAATTAAAAACGAAGGCAACGACATTTTAATCTGCGCCGCCGACACTTTCCGCGCCGCCGCTTCGGAACAATTGGAAATCTGGTCAAACCGCGCCGGAGTTCCGCTAATCCAGCAAAAACAGGGAACCGATCCGGCGGCGGTTTTGTTCGACGCGCTGAAATCCGCCAAAGCCAGAAACGCCGATGTTTTAATCGTGGACACCGCCGGGCGTTTGCATAACAAATCGAATCTGATGGCGGAATTGGAAAAAATGAAACGCATCGCCGGGCGCGAAGTCGAGGGCGCGCCGCACGAAACTTTGCTCGTGATTGATGCCGTCACCGGACAAAACGGACTCGAACAAGCCCGCCAATTCTTAAAAGTCGCCGATGTGACGGGAATTGTTTTAACCAAACTCGACGGCACGGCAAAAGGCGGCATCGCGGTCGCCATTTCCAAAGAATTAAATCTCCCGATTCGCTACGTCGGTATCGGCGAACAGGTTGACGATTTAATGGTTTTCGACGCGGAAAATTATGTGAATGGACTTTTTAATTAAACCAACTAACAATAATGATATGGATATTATTATTTCACATGATGAAAAAGCAGATAGATTTAACTTATACATTGATGGAATTTTACAGAAAAATTCAACGCTCATTTGGAATATAAACTCACGTCGTTTTGAGGTTAATATCAAAAGTTACGAGGATGTAAAAACAATAAGTTCCTGCCGCACAATTGACTTACCTGAAAAAGTGATTTTTAACATCGACATTTTGAAAAAAACTCAAATTGATGAAAGATTAAGAAATCTGATTCAGATAATAATAAGAAACTTGTCTTTTTGCTCAGAAAATAACCTGTTTTACATAGGTTTTAGATTTTTACCTGTTGGGTTTTTGTGGAATAAGCCATTCAGTTTTGCTGAATATTTGGAAACATTTATTAATGAAAAATCTACTTTGTCCAGATATAATGTAACTAGTAAGCAACAAGGTACCAAACTATTTGTTAATTTTGAAATCGAAAAATCGGAAAAAACACTTTCCGATATAATTTTGGAAACCTCAAAATTAGCTTATGAATTACATACAGAGATTGAAAGTTCAATCGCTCAAAAAATTGAAAGAAATTTCTTACTAGCTTCATTCAATTTTCCTGAAGAGATAAAAGTTTCTTGCAAACAATATCTAGAATATTTCGCCCAGTTTTTGCAAGACTTGGGAATAAAAACAATTTCAAATATAAATGAAGAAGCGGGAAAAGTTCTGTTTTCAGTTACGCCGACCAATGATATTGAAGCGTTAGACAAAATTCGTGAAGCTCTTGCCGTTTACTTAAATTTGCCTTCCAGTCCGATTGTTTATGATGACAGTTTTGCGGCGATGAGATTGCAACAGCAAATCGAAAATCTCGAACACTCACAGAAAATGGCGGTCAGGGAAATTCAACTAGCCGAAAAAGTCATAATGATTCAGTCGGATACCATTCGAGAGAAAAACACTACTATTTTGCAAAAAGATTCGACGATTGAACAGCAAAGTAGAATTATCGAGAAAATTTCAAGCGAATCAATAATGATGGATTCGCTTGAAAATAGAGAAGACTTTGAACAGGTTTTTGATGGACTGGAATTTGGCGAAAGTAAGGAATTAAAAGAGAAGTTGGGAATTAAATTTAATCCGATAACCTCTCTAAAATCGCTCGGCAAAAAATTAAGTGGAGATGATGAAATTACATCTCTAAATTTGAATGAAGAAACAGACAAAATTAATTGAGCGATAATTTCTCACAAATTGATCTGCAAATGACGCGACGCGCTTTAGAACTCGCGTCTTTCGGCATCGGGCAAGTCAGCCCAAGTCCGCTGGTCGGCTGTGTGATTGTCGCGGACACCGGCGAAGTTGTCGGTGAGGGAAGTTATATTTATGAAAATGTAGTTCACGCCGAAGTTTTGGCTTTGAATCAAGCCGGCGAACGAGCGAAAGGTGCGACGGCGTATGTTTCGCTCGAACCGCACTCGTATCACGGGCGGACGAAACCCTGCACGGAAGCGTTGATAAACGCCGGCATTAAGCGTGTTGTCTGTCCGGCGGAAGACCCGAATCCATTGGTTTCGGGCAAAGGGTTTGCGATTTTACGCGCACATAATATCGAAGTCGTAACGGGAATTCTGCGCGCTGAAGCAGAGCGATTAAATGAAAAATTTAATGTCTGGCATCAGCAGCATCGTCCCTTTGTGCATTTGAAACTGGCGATGAGTTTGGACGGCAGGATTTCACTGAAAGACAGCGTTTCGACGACGCTTTCCGGGAAAGAATCGGCGATGAAAGTGCAGGGTTTGCGGCACGAACACGACGCGATTTTGGTTGGCGGCAACACGGCGTTGGTTGATAATCCGTCGTTGACGGATCGAAGCGGAAAACCGCGACGGCGCAAATTACTTCGCGTCGTTCTGGATAATCGTCTGCGGATTCCGCTTGAATCGAATCTGGTAACGACCGCGAGGGATACGCCGACGCTGATTGTTTCCGACTCAAAAAATCGCGTAAAGATTGAAAAATTGATTGAAAGCGGCGTTGATGTCGTCAGCGAGAATGCACGGGATTTGACGGCGGTTTTGGAAGCGTTGCGAGCGCGTGATTTGCAGAGCGTTCTGGTCGAAGGCGGCACGGAAATCGCGGGCGCATTCTGTGATGCAAAACTGGTTGATAAATTGACTTTCATCGTCGCGCCCATCGTTATCGGCGGACACCACGCGCCGCTCGCCATCGGCGGACGCGGCGCAAGTTCGTTAGAAAACGCTTTTCAATTTAAAGATTTGGAAATCACCAAACACGGCGGCGATTACGAATTGACGGGTTATCCGGCGCGAGTATGAAACAATAAAACTACGTTTGCGTCAATTGTTTTATGAGGTATTTATGACAGAAACAAATAACGAATTGACTGATTTTCAAAAGAAAGTTTTTTCCGAATACAGAACGGTTAAAGCCCTAAATGAAACTTCAGATAAAATAAATAAAGGACGTGGGAATAGATATAAAAGTTGTTTGTTTTCTCCGGTTTTTATGTTTACGGAGTGGTTTGTCGGTAAGATTGCAGGAGGCGAACGCCGTAAAAAAAAACTATGATGGAAACGAACGGGAAGCTAGAGAATTGTTGCGGCAAAAAGAAATTTCGAACAGCCTTTGCAAAATGATTGCGAAAATCAATAGAAAGGAAATTTTGACCGAAGAAAAATTCATCAATGAATTAACCGCCGCGCTTTATCAAAGCGATTTGGCAAGCCGGTTTGTGATACCCGAAAACGCTCTTTTGTATGCGATGATGGCGACTGAAGTTTTCAATATCGGACTGGAAAAATTTTGCAATGACAAGAAAGGCGACAAATAAAAAGCCGGTTTTCGCCAAAAAATCATTCGGTCAAAACTTTCTCGTTGACGGCAATTACATCGCTAAAACTATCGCCGCGCTCAATCCGCAAGCGGGCGAAACGATTATCGAGATCGGTTCGGGGCGCGGCGCGTTGACGGAAGGTTTAGTCGAATCGGGCGCGAATGTCATCGCCGTCGAACTCGAACGCGATATGCTGGCGGTTTTGCGCGATAGATTTGGCGATTGCGAAAACTTTCGACTCGTTGAAGCCGATGCGCTTAAGGTTGATTATTCCAGATTCCAAATTTCAGATTCCAGATTAAAACTTGTCGCTAATCTTCCTTATTACATTTCGACGGCGATTTTGCAGAAACTCATCGAACAGCGCGTGGTTTTCAGCGAAATGATACTGATGTTTCAACTTGAAGTCGTCGAGCGCATCACGGCGGAAGTCGGGAACTCCGAACGCGGGTTTTTGTCGGTTCTGGTGCAGAATTATTTGCAGGTCAACAAACTTTTCGATGTGCCGCCTTCCGCATTTCGTCCGCCGCCGAAGGTTAAAAGCGCGGTCGTCAGATTAACGTCGAAGGCTGAAACGAACGTCAAAGATGAAAAGTTATTTCGTGAAATCGTCAGCGCGGCGTTCGTGCAGAAGCGCAAAACTATCTTTAATAATCTGAAAAATGCGCCGCCCGATTTGCGCGGGAAACTCGGCGATGTCAATCAAACGCTCGATGATTGCGGCATCGCGCCGAATCGTCGGGCGGAAACTTTGACGATTGACGAGTGGCGTTGTTTGTGTGAATCGCTTTGAAGGCATTTTTTTAGCCGCCGAAAATCACAAATGAACTCAGATGAATCATCTGTTTTAATTCGAGTTTACTCGTGTCCGTCTGTGGCAAAACTCTTTATGAATAAACCGATTCACGATGAAACGGTCAACGGCGTTGAGATTGATGCACAAACAAGGTGCGCCCATTGGCACGGCGCACTCGACATTATCGCCATCAAATTCAAGTGCTGTGAAAAATGGTTTCCGTGTTACGGATGCCACGCGAAACTTGAAAAACATCCGCCGGAAGTTTGGGCGAAAAGCGAGTTTGATGCGTCCGCGATTTTGTGCGGCGGCTGCGGGCATCAACTAACAATCAACGAATATCTGAACTGCGGTTCGGTTTGTCCGAAATGTTGCCGACAATTTAATCCTGGTTGTGCCAATCACTATCATCTTTATTTTGAGGTTTCGGCTTTGTTACAAAAAAACGATTCGGAGTAGATTTTAAATGAAAGTTGATTGACGACAGATTTTATCTTTCATCTGTTAATCTTCATCTAAATCTACTCCGAATCGTTTTCAATCAACAGCTAGATTTCGGCGCAAATTATTCCAATCGCCGATTTACACCTTTTCGACGATTTCGCGCTTCGGAAAAATCAGCGACGCGACGATTGAAAGGGCAATCGTTCCTAAAATCACACCCAAACTCCAGGTTATCGGGAAATGCCCGTCATATAAAGGGTTCAGCCAAACCATTTTCAAGCCGACGAAAATCAGCACGACGGCTAAACCGTATTTCAAAAGGTAAAATTTATCAATCACGCCGGCGAGCATAAAATACATCGAGCGCAAACCCATAATGGCGAAAATGTTGGATGTAAAGACGATCAAAGGTTCGTCCGTAATCGAGAAAATCGCCGGAACGCTGTCAACGGCGAAGATAATATCGGTCGCCTCCAAAAATAAAAGCGCGATGAACAAAGGCGTGGCGTGCGTGATGCCGTTTTCCTTGACAAAGAAACTTTTGCCGTCAATCGTGTGCGAAACGGGCATAAACCTTTTGAAAATTTTGATGAGCAGATTCTTTTCCGGCTCGATTTCTTCGTCGTTCGAGAAAAACATTTTGATTCCGGTGATAATCAAAAAACCGCCGAAAATATAAATTACCCAATGAAACGACAGCAGTGCCGAACCGAGCGCGATGAAAACGGCGCGGAAAATCAACGCGCCTAAAATGCCGTAAAACAGCACGCGGTGTTTATATTCGGCGGGAATGCCGAAGTAGCTGAAGACCAGCACGAAAACGAAAATGTTGTCTATCGAAAGCGAGTATTCGAGAATGTAGCCGGTCAAAAATTCGAGCGCGAACTCTTTGCCGGTCGCCGCGCCGAATTTCGATGAAACGTAATAATAAAAACCGGCGTTGAAAATCAGTGCCAGAACGACCCAGACGATGCTCCACGTCGTCGCTTCCTTGAAAGTAACGGCGTGCGCCTTTTTGTTAAACACGCCCAAGTCGAGGGCGAGCATTATCAATACAAAGATCAAAAATCCGCCGTAAAACCACCAGTATTCGGCGAAGGGAAATAGTGTCATTTGTTAAAAGTCTCCTCAAGTTGTCGCCGCCAAAAGAGAAGACCTTTTGCGGCAATATAAAATTATTGCGTCGCAAAAGGTCTTGATATTTACTTTATCGAGCCGAACCGTTTGACTAAAACGATTGTCCTGACGACTTCGACAAACCCGCGTCGGGCTATCTACTCCCCTTTCATCAATTGCTTAATCAGCATAACAGACGGCGAAACCATTGTCGAAACGGCGAAAATTATTCACTGT